>NZ_BCAV01000047.1:0-85918 GCF_001320125.1 Pseudomonas sp. NBRC 111119 | reverse complement strand
AGTTGTGGGTGGAGAAGGATCAGCGGATCGAGCAGCTCAGGAGGCAGGCAGGATGAAGTACTTACTGCCTGTGCCACCCTGCACCCAGTAGGCTCCTGGGCGCAGACGTGCTTTGTGTTGGAACAGGTCGTCTTGTGAAACACCGTTTGAACGCATGGCGCCTGGCAATTCTGCTAGTTGTGGATGGCTCTGCTGAGAGGAACACTTAGCCGGCACGTCCCTAGGGAGCCTACACTATGACAATGGCCTACAGCCCTTACGGGTACACCAGTCAATTTCACCAGCTCGCTATCCTCGGGCTGAACGGAGAGCGGTGCGACCTACTCAGTAGCTTATACATGCTAGGGCAGGGCTTTCGATCATACAGTCCCATGCTGATGCGCTTCAATGCACCGGACAGCTTGAGCCCATTTGATGACGGAGGTATCAATACGTACAGTTATTGTTCTGGAGACCCTATCAACTATTCAGACCCAACGGGCAACTTCAGACGTGTGGCGGGACGCCCAAAAGGCATCCTGAAAAGAACCTCGGCCTCCGTATCTGTGTTTGCTGAAGCGGGTGCGCCACGCAGACCGCCCCGAATAACCGACCGGGTTGAGTTACACGTCTACGACCCGGAAGCGCCCATAGAGTTCAAACCAGTCACGGCACAGCCCCCCTCTCGCGGGTTAACCTCCTTACCGGTGCCTCCTCGTAAAAAATTGACAGAGGGCTATCCTGAATTCATTGCACTGTACGCTGAAACAATCACAAAACTTAATCGAGCCGAATCATACCTGAAATTCAAGAAGATGCGTCAGCAGTCGGTCTCACTTGATTATATCGAGCGCATTAGACAACTAAGGTCTCGATACAGCACATTACGCTATTTGTACAATAGCTACCATAACGATTTCAGGCGAGCTCCTCCTCAGAACGCTGCGGAAATTCGGCAGTGGCATTGACTGCTCGAGGATTAAAAACAAGAGAGCAAAACAGCCGATGGAACAGTCCATTGTGTTGAGGCTGGTACTGGCCAGGTTCAATAGCCACTGCTGCACAGGGTGTTGTACGCAGACCCTATTATACCCGGCTCCGCCCTAGATATTAAAAAACTCGACATGCCCATCGGGTACCGCTGCGGCGAAGATCTACAGCATTGGAGACCGCCAAGATTGACGGCAAGAGATTTGCCTGTGGCAATGCCACGTACTTAAGCGGCTCGGGCACACCTCACCAATAAAAGACTATGAAGCGCTACGACGGTTGAATTACTCGCAAAGTGCCACACAGGCACGCGACTGATATTTCTGCCAGTAGCCAGATGCTGACGGCACGCTAGATAATCTTGGTGTTCTACCTGGAAAGCCTTTTTGGTTTGGGGAGTGTCTGGAGTGTTCGAGCCGCTGTGCTGCGATTCATCCTATCAGCGCTATGCCGGGGAACTGAACCGCCGGCAGGGCGTTTCAGGCACCCGCAAAGGTGGACAAATTATTTTCGAGGACACGAGCGCCTCCAGCATAGATTCTGAAGGCCACTGCAGACAATTGGAGTACGCCGATGAAAAAGCCATCTGATTCAGCCCAATACTTCTACCAGACCTCTACATTGAGAACTGTTATAAGCGACAGTCAAACTCGCTCCTTTCTCCGCACTGGATCGAAACCTCTTGCTGAAATAGGCGATCAGGAAACCCGTAACGCCAACCTTCTTGCCACCGATGAAATGGACTCAGTGCTCATCGTGAGCACGCCTGAGGGAGGAGCTAACACACATTGCTACACCGCCTTCGGACACAATGACAAATATCCACCAGAACGCACAGCCATTGGCTTTAACGGTGAGGTCATGGCGAACAATATGCACCTTTATCTTTTAGGCCAAGGGCACCGTGGATACAGCACCGAGTTGGGAAGGTTCGTCTCTCCAGACAATGCTGAAAGCCCATTTGGGCTAGGGGGGCCCAACCCATTTGCATACTGCCTTAATGACCCTGTCAATCGGACAGACGGATCGGGAATGTGGTCGCTCTTCAAGCCTAGAACGTGGTTTCGTAGTGACCAACAGAAACTTAAACAGCGGCTAAAGAGCATCAGTAATATCAATAACGCATTAGCAAAGAAAACCTCTGCCCTTGACACGCTCGTCAACGGCAACAAAAACTTTGATCTGCCCACTAAGCGAGCCATTGCCGCCACCAGGGCAGAAGTAGAAAAAACGCTTAGGGCGAGCCTACAAAAGAGTGAAAGAATAAATAATAATATGGACCCAGACAAATTATACATATTCCCCGAGCAAGCAAAAGCCCGACAAGCGATCAAGAATTCAATCGCGCCCACCCTCCCGGGAGCAGCCCGCGGAAACCTAAAACAAAGGAACATGTTGGACCTGACGGGAACACGTGACGACCCTTATGACGACGCGAATTACAAATCACCGGTAGCCGCTGAAAATACTCAAATCCGCCGGCAATAGCCGACGTTACTCAATTATCTTATAAACGCAACATTACAGCGGCTCTCGCTCGATTAGCAGGGTGACAGATCGCGATCATCAGAGTGCGATCCATAAAACCCACCGTCTAAAAGATGGGGCCTCAGTTTACCGTGTTATCTCTGCCGAGCAGCTCCATGGCAGTAGGGCTTAGTAGCCCGAGACCGATGACGCATACGGCAGGCGCTCTACTACGTGGCGCAGCCACGTATAGGGCGCCTGGCCGTTGACCTTGGCGGTCTCGACCAAGCCGTATATCTGCGCACTTGCCATGGCGCCCTTGGGCGTGTCACTGAACAGCCAAGCCTTGCGCCCAATGACAAACGGCTTTATCGCGCGCTCTGCCCGGTTGTTGTCGATTGGCAAATAGCCCGCTTCCACATACCGTTCCCGGCGGCTCCAGTTGTTTGCCAGGTCATGCACCGCTTTGCCCAATACGCTTTGCGGTGTGACCTGGACATACGTCTTGTCCAGCCAGCTTTTCAGCTGACCGAGGATCGGCAAGCTTCTTTCCTGACGACCGATGAACCGCTGTTCGTCGCTGACCTCCTTGAAGTTGCGCTCGATGTCATACAGCTTATTGATCATCGTCAGCGCCACATCGGCTCGGCCCGTCTTACCCTTGGGCTGCACCTTCTGTGCTTCGACGAACTTGCGACGCGCGTGAACCATGCATGCCAGTCGCTCGATACCTGCCTGCAACGCCAAAACGTTGTAACCCACATAGTCGTCGGTCATCACATAGCCGCGATAGCCTTGCAGCAGGCGCAGGTCAGTTGGTGTTCGGCAACTCATGGATGACTTCGATACGCGGCAGATCAGCCGAAAGCGGCTTGCGCTGGCCACGGCGCTTGGCCGGGGCAACGCCTTCTTCATCGGCATCGTCGACCACAGCCAGCAACTACCTGCTTGGAATATGGGCTTCATGGAGCGGATACAGTCATTTTTACACTCGCCGCACAGTAGTGTCGGCCCGTCGTTGTGAACGTGCCCTCCGAAGAGCGCTGCTCGGGGTTCTAGGGATTCGTACAAAGCCTAGCATTTTTGTCAGTAGCGACTCCCCCTCATCCGATCCATCATCGATCACATGTCAGTGAATCGTGATAGAAAGTCTCCCATGCCAACGCGTATGAACATCACTCAATTGTTCTACTCGGGTAGCCATTTGCATACCGTTTCAGGAGCCACTCACAGCGTGCTCCTGCGTGGCGGAGCCCTACCACTGGCCGAACTTAACAGCACGCTCCCTACGAGAGTGCTCGCAACCGATCAAAACGGCTCAGCCATGCACGCTGTTAACTCAGCTGACCAACTCAAGGTGTATACCCCGTACGGCTACCACTGCGCTGCGCCATCAGGGCTGCAACTTGCAGCCTTTAACGGTGAACGGCTCGATCCAATATCGGCAGGTTACGCGCTCGGCAATGGCTACCGGCTATTTAGTCCGGCACTGTTGCGTTACTTGGCGGCTGACGGCCTTAGCCCGTTCGACATTGGCGGCATCAATCCCTATTGCTACGTGCTAGATGACCCCATCAATAAATCCGATCCTTCCGGACGGGCTCCAGGCATACCGCTGATAAACAAACTAGGTGTACTGGCAATCGCGAAAAAAAAACCTTTTAGCAGTTCGCTTACCATCCAGGCTCATGGTGGGCCAGGTGAGGCGCTCGTGGGCAGTGAAAGACTGGGTGCAGCGGAATTTAATGCGTTCCTTCAAGAGAATGGCGTGTTTGCTAAAAAATACAAAAAAATAACGTTATGCATGTGTCATTCAGCCAGCATCGCCGAGAATAAGTCGATTTCATTTGGGCAAACATTCGCCAACCTTACCGGCCGTCCAATCAAAGCGTTCGATGGCATCGTATTTCACGTCGTGAGTGAATATAAAGAATCCGGAAAATTTGAAATTCAAATCTTGAATAAGGACGCTCGCAATCACACCGATGCGCAAATCAGTGTCTCTCCGGACGTGCCCTTCAACTACCGCCCCAAAATATTCATGCCGATTGATCAACAAAAAAAGATAAGGCAAGACTGACCAGTCGGAAATGTATAGGTTCGCGACAGCTCTAGTGCCACACTAAGAAATGTGCAAAAAATGTGAGCGTGAAGAAAGCTTTAGCCTTATCAAGGCACAACAATAATACCTCAACTGGCCTAATCAATCTTACGAGTTACTGACCCAAAGGGCAATGGAGGCTTTATTGCTTAAGCTATTCTACCAACACAGCACCTTGTGCACAGTCACTGACGCTCATCGTCAACGCGCCCGCAGCAATGGAATCCACAAACTACTTTATGAGCATCGCAGAACCTGACATAGTGGAAAACATAGTAGGCAATCTCTCATTCCAAGATACCATTGCATTTTCTAACAGCTCACACACAGCTTATAAACTTGTTCGATCATTAATCAACAAGTATATATAAAAAATATTCAGGGCAGAGGGGGCTATCGGGGCAGCTAGCGTACGCAGACTCCGGGGTGTGCCAAATACATTCAGCCAATCGATCGGCCTAATAAACGCGACATACTTGAACGAAATCAACAGCGTAGGCGCGCTTGGAAATCCAAGTAATATCTTCAGGTTAATTAGACATGGTCGACAGGAAGATCGGCCAAATGCCTTGAGGCAGCGACGCGATAGTCTTGACGATCTCGTCGACGCTGCCGATTGACGTGTTCAAAAGCCGCTTATCAAAAGCGGCTTTTGGTACGCAGTAAAGTGCCCTGCTGCGCACGAGCTAGTGCCCGCTCCCAAAATCTCGAATAGGGCACCGTTTCCACTTTACGCCGCGCCCCACATCTTATGCGGGTCAATCACAAACTTCTTCGGCACCCCTGCATCAAACTCGCCATACCCCTCCGGCGCCTGATCCAGGTTGATCACCTGCACGCCCACCACTTCAGCGATATTGATGCGGTCCCACATGATCGCCTGCATCAGCTGGCGGTTGTACTTCATGGTTGGGGTCTGACCGGTATGGAAGCTGTGCGACTTGGCCCAGCCCAGGCCGAAGCGGATGCTCAGCGCACCGATCTTGGCGGCGGCATCCACCGCGCCCGGGTCTTCAGTCACGTACAGGCCGGGGATACCGATCTGGCCGGCAACACGGGTGACCTGCATCAGCGAGTTGAGCACCGTGGCCGGGGCCTCATGCTTGGCGCCTTCATGGCCATGACCGCGGGCTTCGAAGCCAACGGCATCGACAGCGCAATCCACTTCTGGCTCGCCGAGGATGTCGACGATCTGTTCATGCAGCGGGGTGTCCTTGGACAGGTCGACCACTTCGAAGCCCTGGGACTTGGCGTGGGCCAGGCGGGCCGGGTTAAGGTCGCCGACGATAACGCACGCGGCGCCCAGCAGGCGGGCCGAAGCAGCGGCAGCCAGGCCGACCGGGCCAGCGCCCGCGACGTAGACGGTGCTGCCAGGGCCAACGCCCGCAGTAACGGCACCGTGGTAGCCGGTCGGCAAAATGTCGGACAGGCAGGTCAGGTCACGGATCTTCTCCATGGCCTTGTCGCGCTCAGGCAGTTTCAGCAGGTTGAAGTCGGCGTATGGCACCAGCACGTACTCGGCCTGGCCGCCGGTCCAGTCGCCCATGTCTACATAGCCGTAGGCACCACCGGCGCGAGCCGGGTTGACGGTGAGGCAGACACCGGTGTGCATTTCTTTGCAGGAGCGGCAACGGCCGCAGGCCACGTTGAACGGTACCGATACCAGGTCGCCGATCTGCATGCGCTCGACGTCGCTGCCCTTCTCGACGATTTCACCGGTGATTTCATGGCCCAGCACCAGGCCGACCTGGGCAGTGGTACGGCCGCGGACCATGTGCTGGTCAGAGCCGCAGATGTTGGTGGAAACCACCTTGAGGATCACGCCGTGCTCGATCTTCTTGCCGCGCGGGTCCTGCATTTTCGGGTAGTCGATCTTCTGCACTTCGACCTTGCCGGCGCCGAGATATACCACTCCACGATTGCCAGACATGCTCTTACCTCGCTTGATTTGTATTTATGCAGCGGTGGTTGAACGCGCCGCCATCCATGGGCGGCATGTGTTACTGGATGCAGGGAATTGTGGGCTTGATGGGAGGCTGTGCGGTGACTGGAAACGACAGGGAGATGCCTTTTAACGGCAGGGCGGGTGTGCGACCTCCTAGTCTTGCCAGTAGGAAAATCGGGGTGGGTGTTCAGAATGGATATGTGGCAACCCATTCATCCATTGCATAGGGACATGAAGCATGACGACAGCAAACCATTCACTTTTTTTCTATCAGGCCAACAGCCTGATCGCGGTGAAACAAGGCAGCGACCATCGCGCAGTTTTTCGCTCCTCAGGCGTGCCTTTAGCAGAGCAACGCTCAGGCCCGCTGGAAACGAGCCTGCTCGCGGTAGAGGGTAAAGGTACAGTCATGCAGGCCGTATGTGCTGGCCTGAGCGAACCGCACACATACTCAGCTTACGGCCACAACCCGGGGCTGCCTTCCCCCATGACGTTGCTGGGATTCAACGGCGAAGCATTGGTTGCATTGCACGCTGACTACGCACTTGGCCAAGGCCATCGCTCGTTCAGCCCGGCAAGAATGCGCTTCAACGCGCCCGATAGCTTGAGCCCGTTCGGGGCGGGTGGCCTGAATGCTTATTGCTACTGCGCAGGGGACCCAGTCAATTACCTGGATCCAACCGGGAAAATACCGGGCCGGATGCTGGCGAATGGCAAGACAGTCCTGCGCAGGACCGATCGTCCCGGTCTCACAAGAACGCAGTCGCTCCCAAATGATGCGTTCCCCGGTGCTACAGCCTCACGCAAACTATACGGCCAAGTAAGTGCGAGCTCTGAAAGGGTGTCAGCGTCTGCAGACAACCTGGCCCAACCCACACCCACTTCGCAAAAAAGCTTGTTAGGAAACGCGGCGAAACAGCAACAGCCCTACCCCGTTTCGACGTCGTCGCTAAGCATCGCGTCTGCGGATTCGAGCACCACTGGAAGCCTGCTAGACCTGGCAACCCAAGGCCCTAAACTTCCAGCCTATGTACAAGGTCAGGTCGAGCTTCTTAAAAGTGGAAAGGTCACTGGCTTTTATTATGACCCTGTCCATGACTTGCGGAACGGGTGATTGCGAAGGGCCTGCGATAGCAGCTCCCCGAACCCGGTGGGCCGGAGTAGCCAGTCAGAGCACAACCGTCCGGTTGGCGTTGAGGAACACCCGCTTTTCGATGTGATACCCCACCGCCCTCGCCAGCGTCAGGCACTCGATGTCACGCCCCTTGGCGATCAGGTCTTCGGGGTAATGGCTATGGTCCACCACCTCGACGCCCTGGGCGATGATCGGCCCTTCGTCCAGGTCATTGTTGATGTAGTGCGCGGTGGCACCGACCATCTTCACACCCTTGTTGTAGGCCTGGTGATAAGGCTTGGCGCCTTTGAAACCAGGCAACAGCGAGTGGTGGATGTTGATTGCCCAGCCGTCCAGGCGCCGGCACAACTCGGGCGACAGCACTTGCATGTAACGGGCAAGAATCACCAACTCGGCACCCGTGTCCTCGATCACCTGCAGCACTTTGCGTTCTTGCCCGGGTTTGTCCTTGGGGTCGAGGGCAAAGTGGTAGTAAGGGATCTTGTGCCAGTGGGCCAATGGCTCCAGGTCGGGGTGGTTGGACACCACCGCCACCACGTCCATGGCCAGCTGGCCAATGCGCTGACGATACAGCAGGTCATTCAGGCAGTGGTCGGCCTTGGACACCATGATCACCACCTTGGGGCGGTGGTTGGGCGCAGTCAGCTCGAAGGCCATGCCAAAAGCCTGGCTGCGTTCGGCCAGGCCTGCACGCAGGCCGTGTTCGTCAAAACCGTCCGGTACGCGAAACTCCACGCGGATGAAGAACCGCCCTGACAACCGGTCGTCGAAGGAGTGGTGCTCCGTGACGTAGCAGCGTTGCTCGAAGAGATAACGCGTCACCACGTCGACGGTACCGAGCATGCTCGGGCAGTCGGCGGTGAGAATCCAGGTATCCGGTGCCCGACTCATGGTGTTTCTCCTTAGGCCTCGATGGCCAGACCGTACTCAGCCGATGCGTCCTGCAGCCACAACCACCAGTAGTCGGAGAAGCTGCGGCGGATCACCAGTTCCCAGGTGTCTTCGGCCGTACGGCGGATCACCAGTTGCGACTTGGCGAACACGGTGCCCACAGCCTTGCCGACCGGGAAGTTGTTCGGGTGTACGTCGTAGCTGGTGGACTTCATCAGCACTTCGCGCACGTTCGGGCCGCGCAGCTCCAGCAGGCTCTGCCCACCGCTGACGTTGACCACCTGGATGTGCTGGCCTTCAAGGGCAGCACGCAGCTTTTGCTCCACCGCCAGCTCCTGGCCGCCGGGTACGATCAGCAGCCACTCATCCGGCCCCACCCACTGCAGCGACATGTCGTTGCTGGCGACCACGGTCAGCGCGACCGGCAGCTCGAGGCCCAGGGCCTTGTGCACGCCAGCGGCGAATTCCGGGTTATGGCCGTCACCGCGCAGGGTGAGGTGGCCGAGGAACTTGCGTTCACGCAGGATCACGCCTGCGTTGTTGCGGCCCTTGCCCACCAGGCTGGCCAGGTCGGCATGGTGCAGCGGCGACTGGGCCTTGGCCTCGGCGCCGGGGTTTTGCTGGAAGACGTTGATAGCGCTCATTTCTTACCTGCCTTGAATTCTGTAGGTCGCATACGGTGCCATGGCGAGTGGTGCATCCTGTGGGAGCGGGTTTCCCCGCCCCACAGGCACCTCATTACCCGCCCGGCACCGTTTGCCATCCGGGGACTTAGACGTTCTGCCGCTCACCCTTCGGATCGAAGAACACCGAAGACACGATTTCCGCCTCGATCACGCTGCCGTCAGCCTGCGGCGAGTAAACCCGCTCGCCCATGCGCTTGAGGCCGCCCTTGACCACGCCCATGGCAAACGAATAGCCCAGGGAGTTGGCGGCATAGCTGGAGGTCACGTGGCCGACCATGTCCATCGGAATGGCTTGCTTGGGGTCAAACACCAGTTGCGCGCCTTCAGGCAGCCACTTGGTGGGGTCGATCGGCTTCAGGCCTACCAGCTGCTTGCGGTTCTCGCGCACGCAGTCTTCGCGGTTCATGCCACGCAGGCCGATCCACGAGAACGGCTTGTTGCGGCCCACGCACCAGCTCATGTTCAGGTCGTCCGGGTTCATCGAGCCATCGGTATCCTGGCCCACGATGATGAAGCCCTTCTCGGCGCGCAGCACGTGCATGGTTTCGGTGCCGTACGGGGTCAGGTTGTACTTCTTGCCAGCCTCGATGATCTGCTCGAGTACGCCCATGGCGTAGTTGGCCTGTACGTTGACCTCGTAGGAAAGCTCTCCGGTGAACGAAATACGGAACACCCGCGCCGGTACCCCACCCACGTTGCCTTCCTTCCAGGTCATGAAGGGGAAGGCTTCCTTGTCCATGTCGATGTCGGTGAGTTCGCTCAACAGCTTGCGGCTGTTGGGGCCGGACAAGGTCATGGTGGCCCAGTGGTCGGTGACCGAGGTGAAGTACACCTTCAGCTCAGGCCATTCGGTCTGGTGGTACAGCTCCATCCACTGCAGCACACGTGCAGCGCCGCCGGTGGTGGTGGTCATGATGAAATGGTTGTCGCCAACGCAGGCGGTTACGCCGTCGTCGAACACCATGCCATCTTCCTTGCACATCAGGCCGTACCGGGCCTTGCCCACATCGAGCTTGGTCCAGGCGTTGGTGTAGATGCGGTTGAGGAACTCACGGGCATCCGGCCCCTGGATGTCGATCTTGCCCAGAGTCGAGGCGTCCAGCAAACCGACGCTGTCACGCACGGCCTTGCACTCACGGGCAACGGCGGCATGGATGTCTTCGCCGGCCTTGGGGAAGTACCACGGGCGTTTCCACTGGCCCACGTCCTCGAACTCGGCGCCGTTCTTCACGTGCCAGGCATGCAGGGCAGTGAAGCGTACGGGTTCGAACAGGTGACCACAGTGCCGGCCCGCTACCGCACCGAAGGTAACCGGCGTGTAGTTGGGGCGGAACATGGTGGTGCCCATTTCCGGGATGGTGATGCCCATCGAACGGGCGGCGATGGCCAGGCCGTTGATGTTGCCCAGTTTGCCCTGGTCGGTACCGAAGCCCAGTGCGGTGTAACGCTTGACGTGCTCGACCGACTCGAAACCCTCGCGGGTGGCCAGCTCGATGGCCGCTGCGGTGACGTCGTTCTGCTGGTCGACGAACTGCTTGGGTGCGCGGGCAGTGCCCTTGTCGTGCGGCACCTGGAACAGCGCCACAGTGGCGTCTTCCTTGCGCGACACGGTTTTTGGCAGGGTGCCGACGGTGGCCTTGAAACCGGCTTCGGTGGCTGCGCGCACGCCGCCCTCAAAGCCATCGGCAATGGCGTCACCCAGCGGGTATACACCGTTGATGCCGCCCACGCATTCACGTTTCTGCGGGGCCTTGCCCGGCACGAAGCCCAGAATGTCGTCACGCCATACCGGGCGACCGCCCAGGTGCGAAGCCAGGTGAACCACCGGGCTGTAGCCGCCGGAAGTGGCGATCAGGTCGCACTCAAGGGTTTCGCCTGGGCTGGTGACCTTGTGTGCCTGCACATCGATGGCTGCCACGCGGGCACCGGTAACATGCTTGCTGCCCTTGGCCTCGATCACGGCGCTGGAGGTAAGAATGCGGATACCCTTGGCACGTGCTTCTTCCACCAGCGAGCCACGCGGGTTGTGGCGCGCATCGGCGATGGCCACTACCTGCAGGCCGGCGTCGTGCCAGTCCAGCGCGGTACGGTAAGCGTGGTCGTTGTTGGTCGACAGCACCAGCTTGCGGCCCGGTGCCACGCCGTAGCGACGCACGTAGGTAGACACGGCACCGGCCAGCATGTTGCCAGGCACGTCGTTGTTGCCATAGACCAGCGGGCGCTCGTGGGCACCGGTCGCCAGCACTACACGCTTGGCGCGTACGCGGTGCACGCGGTGGCGTACCTGGCCGATCGGCGCACGGTCACCCAGGTGGTCTGTGAGGCGCTCGTGAATGGTCAGGAAGTTATGGTCGTGGTAGCCGTTGACCGTGGCGCGTGGCAGCAGGGTCACTTCCGGCAGGCCTTCGAGCTCTTTCACCACCGCACTGACCCACTCGGCAGCCGGTTTGCCGTCGAGGGTTTCACGGGTGTCGAGCAGGCTGCCGCCGAATTCTTCCTGTTCGTCAGCCAGGATCACCCGGGCACCACTGCGCGCAGCGGCCAGGGCAGCGGCCAGGCCAGCAGGGCCGGCACCCACGATCAGCACGTCGCAGTGCTGGTTCATGTAGTCGTAGCTGTCCGGGTCGTTCTGCAGCGGTGCACGGCCCAGGCCGGCAGCCTTGCGGATGTACTTCTCGTAGGTCATCCAGAACGACTTGGGGTACATGAAGGTTTTGTAGTAGAACCCCGGCGGCATCATGCTGCCGCCTACCTTGCCAAGAATGCCCATGACGTCGTTGTTGACGTTCGGCCAGCCGTTGGTGCTGGTGGCAACCAGGCCCGAATACAGGGCCTGCTGGGTAGCACGCACGTTGGGGATCTGGGTGGCTTCGCTGGAGCCGATCTGCAGGATGGCGTTCGGCTCTTCGGTACCTGCCGCGATGATGCCGCGGGGGCGCGAGTACTTGAAGCTGCGGCCGACGATGTCAACGCCGTTGGCCAGCAGTGCGGCCGCCAGGCTGTCGCCGGCATAGCCCTGGTAGGTCTTGCCATTGAAGGTGAAGTTCAACACCTTGCTGCGGTCGATGCGGCCGCCGCTGGCGAGGCGATAGGTCTGGCTCATACGTTGACTCCCCGTTCGTTTACAGCAGCCGAGCGCTCAGGCGTGTGTTCACGGGCGCTGACCTGCGGCTTCTCGCCAATCTTGTAGGTTTCCAGAATCTCGTAGGTCTCGGTGTTGCGGGTGACGTTGAAGTACTGACGGCAGCCGGCAACGTGGTCCCACAGCTCGTGGTGGATACCGCGCGGGTTGTCACGGTAGAACATGTACGTCCCCCACTCCTCGTCGGAGCAGGCGCTGGGGTCCAGCGGGCGGGCGATGTGCGCCTGGCCAGAGGCGTGGAACTCTTCTTCGGAGCGCAGCTCGCCGCAGTGGGGACAGAAAATATGCAACATGACGGTGTCTCCGGTTAGTGGGCGACGGCGGCAGCGCCGTGTTCGTCGATCAGTGCGCCGTTGTAGAAACGGTCCATGGAGAACGGCGCAGCCAGTGGGTGCATTTCGCCCTTGGCCAGGCTCGCGGCGAAGACGTTGCCCGAACCCGGGGTCGCCTTGAAGCCGCCAGTACCCCAACCGCAGTTGAAGAACATGTTCTTGACCGGGGTTTTGGTGATGATCGGGCAGGCGTCCGGCGAGGTGTCGACGATGCCGCCCCACTGGCGGTTCATGCGCACGCGGGACAGGTTGGGGAACATCTCGACGATGGCCTGCAGGGTGTGCTCGATCACCGGGTACGAGCCGCGCTGGCCGTAGCCGACCCAGCTGTCGATACCGGCACCGATCACCAGGTCGCCCTTGTCGGACTGGCTGATGTAGCCGTGTACGGCGTTGGACATGATCACGCTGTCGATGATCGGCTTGATCGGCTCGGATACCAGGGCTTGCAGCGGGTGCGATTCCAGCGGCAGGCGGAAGCCGGCCAGCTTGGCCATGTGCCCGGAGTTACCAGCGGTGACCACACCGACGCGCTTGGCGCCGATGAAACCTTTGTTGGTTTCAACGCCGATGACCGCGCCGTTTTCCTTGCGGAAACCTGTGACTTCGGTCTGCTGGATCAGGTCCACGCCCAGGGCGTCTGCTGCGCGGGCGAAGCCCCAGGCCACGGCATCGTGACGGGCCACGCCGCCACGGCGCTGCACGGTGGCACCCAAAATCGGGTAGCGGGTGTTCTTGGAGCAGTCCAGGTACGGGATCTCGGCCGCCACCTGGGCGGTGTTCAGCAGTTCGCCGTCCACGCCGTTCAGGCGGTTGGCACTGACGCGGCGCTCGGAGTCACGCATGTCCTGCAGGGTGTGGCACAGGTTGTACACGCCGCGCTGGGAGAACATGACGTTGTAGTTGAGGTCCTGGGACAGGCCCTCCCACAGCTTCATGGCGTGTTCGTACAGGTGCGCCGACTCGTCCCACAGGTAGTTGGAACGCACGATGGTGGTGTTACGGGCGGTGTTGCCGCCGCCCAGGTAACCTTTTTCGATCACCGCCACGTTGGTGATGCCGTGCTCCTTGGCCAGGTAGTAGGCCGTGGCCAGGCCATGGCCGCCACCGCCAACGATGACCACGTCGTACACCTTTTTCGGCGTGGGCGTGCGCCACATGCGCTGCCAGTTCTCGTGGTGGCTGAGGGAGTGCTTGAGAAGGCCGAAGCCCGAGTAACGTTGCATGGTGTGGGACTCCACTCAGCGGTAAACAGGGAAATCTGCGCACAGGGCCGCGACGTTCTTCGCCACATCGGCTTCCACGTCAGCGTCACCGAGGTTGTCGAGAATGTCGCAGATCCAGCCGGCCAGGGCCACGCACTGGGCCACCTTGAAGCCACGGGTAGTCACGGCCGGGGTGCCGATACGCAGGCCCGAGGTCACGAACGGCGACTGCGGGTCGTTTGGCACGGCGTTTTTGTTGACGGTGATGTGCGCGCGGCCCAGGGCAGCGTCGGCGTCTTTGCCGGTGAGGCCCTGGCGAATCAGGCTGACCAGGAACAGGTGGTTGTCGGTACCGCCAGACACCACGTCGTAGCCACGGTCGACGAACACCTGGGCCATGGCCTGGGCGTTTTCGATGACTTGCTTCTGGTAGCTCTTGAACTCAGGCTCCAGCGCTTCCTTGAAGCACACCGCCTTGCCGGCGATCACGTGCATCAGCGGGCCGCCCTGGGCGCCCGGGAATACGGCAGCGTTGAGCTTTTTCTCGATCTCTTCGTTCGACTTGGCCAGGATCAGGCCGCCACGTGGGCCGCGCAGGGTCTTGTGGGTGGTGGTGGTGACCACATCGGCGAACGGGATCGGGTTCGGGTACAGGCCAGCGGCTACCAGGCCGGCAACGTGGGCCATGTCCACGAACAGCAGCGCACCGACTTTGTCGGCAATGGCGCGGAAGCGTGGGAAGTCGAGAGTCTTGGAGTAGGCCGAGAAGCCGGCAACGATCATTTTCGGCTTGTGCTCGACCGCCAGGCGCTCGACTTCGTCGTAGTCGATCAGGCCGGTGTTGGTGTCGATGCCGTACTGCACGGCGTTGTACAGTTTGCCCGACGACGACACTTTGGCACCGTGGGTCAGGTGGCCACCGTGGGCCAGGCTCATGCCCAGGATGGTGTCGCCCGGCTGCAGCAGTGCCAGGTACACGGCGCTGTTGGCGGACGAGCCGGAGTGCGGCTGAACGTTGGCGTAATCGGCACCGAACAGCTGCTTGGCGCGCTCGATGGCCAGCGCCTCGACTTTGTCGACGTGCTCGCAACCGCCGTAGTAGCGCTTGCCCGGGTAGCCTTCGGCGTATTTGTTGGTCAGGCCGCTGCCTTGGGCCTGCATCACGCGCTTGGAGGTGTAGTTCTCCGAGGCGATCAGCTCGATGTGATCTTCCTGCCGCTGTTCTTCGGCATTCATCGCCGCCAGCAGTGCATCGTCGTAACCCTGGATCTGGTCTTGCTTGCTGAACATCTTGTCTCTCCCGGCAGCGATCATTTTTTGTTCGGAGGGTTCAACGACCCTTTGCGGCGATGGTATGACTGGCGGGGGCGTGTCAGATGCCTGCGCACGCCTTGCAATGGCGCGTTTACGACATTCGTTTTTTTGCGGGTGCTGCCGGGCTCTTCGCGGGTAAATCGGATCGCCGCACCGCCGCTCCCACTGGTACAGCAGAGCTCTGGAAGGTTGTACTGGCCCTGTGGGAGCGGGTTTACCCGCGAAGAGGCCAGCCCAGACAACCAGAAACTCGACAATGCACAGCTTGTATAGGCAACTGCCAAAACGATGGTTTAGAGTGCTGCTCTGCGTCGTTCAAAGGACAGTGCCATGACAGACAAGAGCCAACAATTTGCCAGCGACAACTACTCCGGCATCTGCCCCGAAGCCTGGGCCGCCATGGAGCAGGCCAACCATGGCCACGACCGCGCTTACGGCGACGACCAGTGGACCGAACGCGCCGCCGAGCACTTTCGCAAGCTGTTCGAAACCGACTGCGAAGTGTTCTTCGCCTTCAACGGCACCGCCGCCAACTCGCTGGCCCTGGCCTCGCTGTGCCAGAGCTACCACAGCGTGATCTGCTCCGAGACTGCCCACGTCGAAACCGACGAGTGCGGTGCACCCGAGTTCTTCTCCAACGGCTCAAAGCTGCTGACCGCGCCCAGTGTGAACGGCAAGCTGACCCCACAGTCGATCCGCGAAGTGGCCCTCAAGCGCCAGGATATCCACTACCCCAAGCCACGGGTGGTGACCCTGACCCAGGCCACTGAAGTGGGCACCGTCTACCGGCCCGACGAGCTGAAGGCCATCAGCACCACCTGCAAGGAGCTGGGCCTCAACCTGCACATGGACGGTGCGCGCTTCAGCAATGCCTGCGCATTTCTGGGGTGCAGCCCGGCAGAAATCACCTGGAAAGCCGGCGTCGATGTGTTGTGCTTTGGCGGTACCAAGAATGGCATGGCGGTTGGCGAGGCCATCCTGTTCTTCAATCGCCAACTGGCCGAAGACTTCGACTACCGCTGCAAGCAGGCCGGGCAACTGGCGTCGAAAATGCGCTTCCTCTCCGCCCCCTGGGTCGGCCTGCTGGAAGGCGGCGCCTGGCTGCGCTACAGCGCCCATGCCAACCGCTGCGCGCAGCTGCTGGCGTCATTGGTGAGCGATTTGCCAGGTGTGCAGCTGATGTTCCCCGTAGAGGCCAATGGCGTGTTCCTGCAAATGCCCGAACCTGCCCTCGAAGCATTGCGCAAAAAGGGCTGGCGGTTCTACACCTTCATCGGTAGCGGCGGCGCACGCTTCATGTGCTCTTGGAATACCGAAGAAGCACGGGTGCGGGAGCTGGCCGCGGATATACGCAGCTTCGTCAATCACTGACACAAGCGTGCTGACAAATTTGCCAGTAGGTGGGGCAGGGCATGGTTGCTATGGTGGTCGCACGGGCCCACCAGAGCACCCCTTATGCAAACCAGTTTGCCGCCAGCGCGTCCACCATCCGTCTTCAGGCCCTCGCCGGCCTTTACGCCATTTGGGTATAAGCCGCCTATCTGCAACGTGCACATGGCCTTTGTAGGTGAAGTTCTGGACCAGGCAGGTAATGCCTATTTGCTAGGTAACGGCCGGCGGGCGTACTCCCCTTCGCTGATGAGGTTCCGATCACCTGATCCGCTCAGCCCAATGGGGGCCGGTGGCATCAACTGTTACGCGTACTGCGCCAACGACCCGGTCAACTTCACAGATCCGTCTGGCCACGCCCCTCTGCGCCCGATGGCAGTGACTTCACAGCCTTCTCTCGTCCAGCATTACGCCGCGAGAGGGGCAAACGCGTTCGGCTCTGTGGTGGGTGCGGGCATGTCATTCGCCGAGATAGCCATTGAGCACCGTCAACTGCAGCGCGACCAGCCAGGGGCATCTTTTCCACCCCTTCACAGGGCTCGCAGAATTGCAGGGTTTCATGCGCTGGCAACACCCGCAGTGTCGGATACCATCGAGCTATTTTTGCCACCTGAAGCGGCAGACCGTGCGGGCTTGGTCGACAATCTCGGCCTGGCCAGCGCCGGATTCTTCACAGCTGAAGCGGTAATAGCGTTAGGTTCGACACTGCGCGCTGAGGGCGTCGCAGGGCTAATGCCCGGAATGAATTCGCTCCTCTACGCTGCCGGGGAAGTCACCTTTATCGGGCCCATCATAGATGCTGCCCGTTACACCGGCAGCCTAATCGTGGGGCAGGTAGGACAATTTCTCCATACTGCAAGAGTTCTCCGCCGCCCCGACGTCATGCTGCGCGCTATCCGAGGCCCTGGGGGGAGTGCATAGTCTTGACAATGGCCTCGACGGTCGCATCAACCTTGGCTTGCGTTTGCTCCAACACCTGCTGATGCTCACGCTGCTGTTCGATCTGCCGCGAACACAGGTTCAGTGCTGCCAAGACCAGGAGTTTGTCCCCGATAAGGGTCGGAAACTGACGCTTGGTCTCCGCAAGCGCTGTATTGAGCATGCGAGCAGCCTGGGCCAGCGTTTCTTCCTGACCAGCGGGCGCCTTGAGCGAATAGTCATTGCCCAGAATAGAAACGACATTGACTGGGCTTGCGTGGGACGTCATGCGCCCACTGCACCCGCGCTGGCACGCTCCAGCAGGGCCTGCAGGCGGGCTGCAGTGCTGCCGTTCTGTTCTTCCTGCTCCATCAGCGACAGCTGCAGGGTTTCGTTCTCTTCCTTTGCCTTGGCCAGTTCCTGGCCCAGGGTGGTGTTCTGCTCGGTGAGTTGAGCGTTCTTTTGCATCAGGTCGCTGACCAGCTGCTCGATTTGATTGAGGGAGGCTTCAAGCATGGGTCTATCTCAGGTTGTTGCGAGGGGCGCACACGATAAAGAAAAGTGCCGCCCATCGCCATTAAATATCGGATTCACAAGGTTTCCGCCCCGCAGATTGACAGGGTATCCACCTGCTTGTTCCGACCTGAGTCAACCACCGGTCAGTCAGGCTGCACGAACACACCCCCAGCCTGGCCCTCAATAATCGATGCGCACATCCCCTTTCGGCACGCTGCAGCACGACAGGATGTACCCCTCGGCTTCATCTTCCTCGGTGATACCGCCGTTGTGCTCCATTTCCACTTCGCCACCCAGCTTGAGCACCTTGCAGGTACCGCAAATGCCCATGCCGCAAGCTTTCGGGATCATCAGGCCGACCTTGGCCGCTGCAGCGTGCACGGTTTCGCCGGGGGCGATACGGATGCTCTTCTCGCTGCCGATGAATTCCACCAGGTTGAGGTCGGCAGCGTCCACTTCTGGCGCGTCGGCCGCCGCTTCGGCGTGCTCCACGGCGTCGGCCTTGGCCTCGGCCGGGGTCGCCCCGAAGGACTCCTCGTGGTAGTTGTCCATGTCGAAGCCCACCGCCTCGAGCATGCGCTTGACCGCCGTCATGTACGGGGTGGGGCCGCAGCAGAACACCACGCGCTCCATGTAGTCGGGGGCAATCAACTCCATCAGGCGCTGGTTCAGGTAGCCACGGTAACCCGCCCAGGGCTCGCCCAGGCCGTGTTTCTCGCAAATGATGTGCAGGCTGAAGTTGGGCACGCGCGAGGCCATCTGCTCCAGCTCGCGGTGGTAGATGATGTCTTTCGGTGAGCGGGCGCTGTGCACGAACACCATGTCCACATTGGCGTTGGTGTCATAGAACCAGCGCGCCATGGACATCACCGGGGTGATGCCGACGCCACCGGACAGGTACAGCACCTTGGCGGCCGGGAAGTCGATGGCGTTGAACAGGCCGACCGGGCCGTGCACCGGCAGCTCGGCACCTTCGTGCATGGTGTCGTGCAGGAAGTTGGACACCAGGCCACCCGGCACGCGTTTTACCGTGATGGAAAAACTGTACGGCACTGACGGCGAACTGGAGATGGTGTAGGAACGCATCACCGGCTTGCCTTCGATTTCCAGCTCCAGGGTCACGAACTGCCCGGGCTTGAAGAAGAACATGATCGGCTGGTCTGCCATGAAGCAGAAGGTGCGCACGTCCCAGGTCTCCTGGATGACCTTGACGCAGCGCACGATGTGACGGCCGTTGGCCCAGGTCTGGGTAGTGACCGGATTGAGAAAGGTATCGGACATGTTCATCTCCAGCAGCCGACTATTGGCCTTTTTATGGCTTGGATGATGCGCAAGCTTGAAGCCATGAACATTCCTGCCAGCGACATCGGCGTACTTATCGCGACCAGCCCCGCACGGCAAGGGCTGCGGCGTCGTAATTCAATTCGGCCATGTCGCCCATGGATACGGTTCACGCCGCCTTTGGACGCACACTCCACCGCAAAACAACACGCTGTTCATGGTTAACAGCCTTGCGGCACCACAACAACGATTAGCCACCTTTTGCCGGCCGCAAACGGCCCCGAGGAATACACGATGGACGTCACCGCAACCCTGAGCCTGGGCGATCCACTGGAACCTGCACGCAAGGCCACCGCCGAGATGCTGCAGACCCGCGAGCGCACCTACTCGCTGCCCCAGCCTTTCTACACCGACGAGCGTCTGTTCCAGATCGACATGCAGGAGATCTTCCACAAAGAGTGGCTGATCGCTGGCATGACCTGCGAGATCCCGGCCAAGGGTAACTACCTCACCCTGCAGATCGGCAAGAACCCGATCATCGTGGTGCGGGGTACCGAGGGCAAGGTGCATGCCTTCCACAACGTTTGCCGCCACCGCGGCTCGCGCCTGTGCGTCAGCGAAAAGGGCAAGGTGGCGAAACTGGTGTGCCCTTACCACCAGTGGACCTACGAGCTCGACGGCCGCCTGCTGTTCGCCGGCACCGAGATGGGCGCCGACTTCGACATGAAGCAGTACGGCCTCAAGCCGGTCAATGTGAAAGTGGCTGGCGGCTACATCTTCATCAGCCTGGCGGAAAACCCGCCGGCCATCGACGAGTTCCTGGCCACGCTGGACCACTACATGGAACCGTACGACATGGAAAACACCAAGGTGGCTGTGCAAACCACCTTGATGGAAAAAGCCAACTGGAAGCTGGTGCTGGAAAACAACCGCGAGTGCTACCACTGCAACGGTTCGCACCCAGAACTGCTGCAAACCCTGCTGGAATGGGACGACACCAACGACCCACGCGCCAGCCAGGAATTCAAGGACCACGTGGCTGCCTCTGCCGCCGCCTGGGAAGCCGAGAAAATCCCGTACCTGCACAAGAGCCATGGCCTGCGTAACCGTATCGTGCGCATGCCGCTGCTCAAGGGCACCGTGTCGATGACCATGGATGGCAAGCAGGCCTGCCAGAAACTGATGGGCCGCATCAAGAACCCAGACCTGGGCTCGATGCGCATCCTGCACCTGCCCCACTCCTGGAACCACTGCATGGGCGACCACATGATCGTGTTCACCGTGTGGCCGATCAGCGCCCAGGAAACCATGGTTACCACCAAGTGGCTGGTGCACAAGGATGCCGTGGAGGGTGTGGACTACAACCCAGAGAACATGCGCAAGGTGTGGGACGCCACCAACGACCAGGACCGCCGCCTGGCCGAAGAGAACCAGCGCGGTATCAACTCCACGGCCTACCAGCCAGGCCCTTACTCCAAAACCTACGAGTTCGGTGTGGTGAACTTCATCGACTGGTACAGCGGGCGCTTGCTGAACAACCTGGGGGCGGAGCCTGCGCCGTATCTGAAGGAAGTGTTGGCGCAGTAGTAATCAGATGAACCAGTAGCGCACTCTGCCTTCTACCGGCAGAGCGCGCTTTGTCTTCGTCGAGTTCTGAACGCTAGCTATGCACGTCATAGGGGCGACTACCCCAGGATCTTATCTTCGCCGCAGCTGATAAAAACCCACGACCAACAGTGGATAGAACCTCGTCCACCATCGTGACATCCATCAGCGTCTCGTAGGCTACTACGGGAATCTCTCGCGGGTTAGCCCGCAAATAACCGACTACCTCCCGAGCAGCCGCGAAATTACCGATCGAACCGCCGCTCAGATTTGTGACTGCATTCACGGCGCTCAGTACATCCGTCGCCGATTGAAAAGTGGGGGTTGCACCTGTAAACGCGGCAGTGAGCTGACCCGCCACCCCTGCGCTTCCAGTAATGAAGAACTGCTGATTTGCGACTCTGGAAGCGTGCGGCAACTCTGTATGATTGATTGGGCTTTCTCTGCCTGTATTGGCGTTGGCGGCATTGAATGCTCCCCTACGTCCAACAACGTTCCTGGCGGTTCGCACCAATGAACCAAACAGCGTTGCGCCGCTGGATGCAACACCAATAGCTCTGAGCAGAGTGCTCCAGAAAGCGCCACCCGGATCATGACGATTTACAGGGTCACCACCGCAGTACGCGTATACGTTGATACCACCCTTGCCAAATGGACTGAATGAGTCCGGGCTGGTGAAGCGCATCAGCTTGGGACTGTAGAAGCGGCGGCCGTTTCCTAACGGATACTTAGCCGTCAACGCATCCCTGGACTGACCACAGAACGCTAAGCGTGTGGCATGGGCCAGACTTAGGGCACCGTAAGTTGAATAGGCAAATGGCTCACGGGGACTTTTGCCTAATACGGAATATTGTCGGTCGGTTCTATATAGAAAGGTCGGCATGATTACCCTAACTCGCGTGGCGTGCGTGCAGGGTAGATAAAGACACCGCGCTTGCAAACTGGCAGAAATGACAGGGGTGAATAGCACCCACCGCCCCTGTGGGACCGGGTTTACCCGCGATCACCGGCAAAGCCGGTGCCAGCCACTGCGCTGATGCCTCGCGGGTTCAGTGGCAAGCCACGCCAATCAGCGCAGCACACCTTCCTCTACCAACAACTTCAGAATGGCTTCGGCACCCTCCTGCGGCGTGACGTCCTTCAGCACCTTACCCCCACCACCACTGGCCTTGGCCGTTGCGGCCTTCATGCGGTCGGCGCCGCTCTTGGCCTTGATCACCTTCAACCGTTTGGGCCGTGGGCGCGCCGGCTGCAGGACATCTTCGCCCAGCAGTTCATCGTCCACCACCTGCACGTCCTGCGCCGCCAGTACACCGCGGCGCGCGGGCCCGAAGGCGCTTTGGCGCGGTTTGGGCGCGGCGTTGTCGACCGTGGCCAACAACGGCAGGCGCACTTTCAAACGCCGACGCTGGCCACGTGGCAGCGCTTGCAACACTTGTGCTGTGCCGTTTTCGATGGACTCCACTTCGGCCAGCCCCACCACCAGTGGCCAGCCAAGCTTCTCGGCGAGCAGGAACGGCAGCATGCCAGACCCCTCTCCCGTTTCGGCCTGGCTGCCGGTAAGCACCAGTTGTGCACCGGCACCGCGCAGGTAATCACCCAGCACCCCCAGCACATCGGCGCCAGCAGGTTGCTCAAGCACATCCAGGTGTTCCAGGCCCATCCCCAGGTAACCGCGCAGGGCTTCCTCATGAGGGTCGCCCGCATGCACGACCTGCAAATCGCCGCCGGCCAGTTGCAGGCCCAGCTCCACTGCACGTGAATCCTGCTCGGCGCGGCGCGCGCGACCCGAGCTTGGGTGGGCGCCGATCGAGACCAGGCTGATGACTTTCGTACTCATGCTCGTGCCCTTATGCCGCGTCGCGCTGGGCGCCGTTGCGGTAGTTGTCCACAGCGTCGATCAGTGCCTGGAGAATCGCCGCACTGTCGCCAATGACCGACAGGTCGGCGCGTTTGATCATGTCGCAACCAGGGTCCATGTTGATCGCCACCACTTTGTCGCAGGCGCCGATGCCCTGCAGGTGCTGGATGGCGCCTGAGATGCCCACCGCCATGTACACCCGTGCAGTTACCCACGTACCCGTGGCGCCCACCTGACGATCACGCGGCATGTGGCCGTCGTCCACCGCCACGCGGGACGCGCCCTGGGTAGCACCCAGCGCGGTGGTGGCCTTGTGGAACAGTGGCCAGTCCTTGACGCCGTTGCCGCCAGAGACAATGAACTCGGCCTCCGCCATGGCGATCTTGGCCGGGTCTACCGCCACCGAGCCCAGGTCTTCGATACGCGAAATACTGCGGGCAACGCTGGCAGACAACTGTACCGGCAACGCTTCGTGGCGCGTCTCGCTGACCGGCTCGGCACACTCGGCTGCGGCCAGGATCAACCGCGGCAGTGCACGCTGCATGTCTTGCTGGCCAGCGCCAGCACGGCCGATGCACTGGCCGTCCTTGATTTGCCACACACGGGTAGCCGGGCGTTCACCCAACGCCGCCCCCAGGCGCCGGCCCAGCTCTCCACCGCCAGTACGGCTGTCTGGCAGCAACCAGTGGCGTGGGGCAAACTGGTTGTCCACCGCGCGCAGGCCCTGCACCAGTTGCTCTGGCGCATAACCCTGGTATTCATCACCGTCGATCACCAGCAGGCGGTCTACACCGGCGTTGGCGAAGCTGCTTTCCTTGTGCTCGCCGAACACGATTGCCAACACCGCACCATCGTTGCCGGCCAGGCTGTGGGCCAGGCCCAGCAGGTCGCGGTCGTGGCTGCCAAGGCGGCCACCGACCATGTCCGGCACCACGGCAATGTAGAACGCAGGGTTGGCCACCTGATGCAGCGGCAACTGCACTTCGGCCGCCGCCGTGCGCCGCGCCCCGCCGGCAGTGCCCTGCTGGGCGCCGCTGCGGTCGATGCGCTTGAGCCCGTTCGGGCCGATGAAGCCTGCGGCGCTGGCGTGCGGGTTCTTGCGGATGAGGCCGTTGGGCCCCATCCAGCTGGTCTGTTGGGTCTGCATGGCTGCGTGCAGCGGGTGCAGACGGTTACGGGCGATCCACTCGGCGCGAGGGTCGCGGCGGATGATGTCGCTCATCAATGCACCTCCGCAGGTTCACGTTTGGTCTTGGCTGGCTTGTTGGCCGTCGCCTGGGCGTCTTCCTCGATCAACACGTCAGCCACCAGTTCGGCCAGGTCCTTGATCAGTGGGCGCGGCTCCACCACGCCTTCGAGCATTGCCGTGCACTGCGGGCAACCCACAGCCACCACTTCGGCCTCGGTGGTGCGGATGTCGTCCATGCGCATGTCGGGGATGCGCTGCTTGCCAGGGATGTCGGTGATCGGCGCACCGCCGCCACCGCCGCAGCAGCGCGAACGGAAGCCTGAGCGTTCCATTTCACGCACCTCGATGCCAAGCGCTTTGAGCACTTCACGCGGGGCTTCGTATTCACCGTTGTAACGGCCCAGGTAGCACGGGTCGTGGTAGGTGACGCTGCCACCTTTGTGCTGGCCGAGGTTGAGCTTGTTGGCGCCAATCAGCTCGGCAATGTAGGTGCTGTGGTGCTGCACCTGATAGTTGCCGCCCAGCGCACCGTACTCGTTTTTCAGTACGTGGAAGCTGTGCGGGTCGCAGGTAACGATGCGCTGGAACGTGTATTTGGCCAGGGTCTTGATATTGCGCTTGGCCAGTTGCTGGAAGGTGGCTTCATCACCCAGGCGACGGGCAACGTCGCCGCTGTCGCGCTCTTCCAGGCCCAGCACGGCGAAGTCCACACCCGAAGCCTTGAGCACCTTGACGAACGAACGCAGCGTGCGCTGGTTGCGCATGTCGAACGCGCCGTCGCCTACCCAGAACAGCACCTCGGTGCTCTTCACCTCGGACAGCAGCTTCAGGTTCAGGTCGGCAGCCCAGTTCATGCGGCCACCCGGGGCGAAGCCGCCAGGGTTGTCAGTAGCGATCAGGTTGTCGAGCACCTCGGCGCCCTTGTTCGGGGTGGCGCCCTTTTCCAGGGTGAGGTGGCGGCGCATGTCGACGATGGCGTCCACGTGCTCGATCATCATCGGGCACTCTTCAACGCAGGCGCGGCACGTGGTGCACGACCAAAGTGTCTCGGCATCCACCAGACCATTGACGATCGGCTGGTGCGGGTGGCCGCCATGCTCACCGATCGGCTTGCCGGGGTAAGGGCTGCCGGCGAACTTGGCATCGGTACCACCGGCCAGGCCGATGACCATGTCCTGGATGAGTTTTTTCGGGTTCAGCGGCTGGCCGGCAGCAAAGGCCGGGCACATCGCCTCACACTTGCCGCATTGCACGCAGGCGTCGAAGCCCAGCAGCTGGTTCCAGGTGAAGTCCACTGGTTTTTCCACACCCAGCGGCGCGTTCGGGTCTTCCAGGTCCAGTGGCTTGAGGCCAGTGCTGCGGCCGCCCCCAAACCGCTCGGCGCGGCGGTGCCAGGCCAGGTGCAGGGCACCGGCGAAGGCGTGCTTCATCGGCCCGCCCCAGGTCATGCCGAAGAACAGCTCGGACACGCCCCACAGCACGCCCAAGCCCAGAATGCCGACCATCACCCAGCCGCCGGTATTGGCCGGCAGGATGCCAGCCACGGGCAAGGTGGCGATGAAGAAGCTGGCAGCGAACACCAGCAGGCTCTTGGGCAGGCGCATCCACGGGCCTTTGGACAGGCGCGAAGGCGGGTTGAGACGGCGTTTGAAGACGAAGATGGCGCCGGTGAACATGATCACGGTGGCCACCAGCAGGGCGTAACCCAGAATCTTGCTCTGCAGGCCGAAGCCATGCACCAGGATCGCCAAAGCAGCTGATAGCACGAAGCCGCCAGCCGTGGCCACGTGGGTCTTGGACATGTACTTGTCGCGCTCGACCACGTGGTGCAGGTCCACCAGGTAGCGGCGCGGCATGGCCAGCAGGCCGCCGATCAGGTCGACCTTGGAGGCCCGGCCCCGGCGCCACATGCGCACCCGGCGCAGGGCGCCGAGCACCGCCAGACCAAGGGCAGCGAACAGCAGGATGGGTAGAAGGGTGTTCAACATGGGAGGCTCCCACAGGAAACCGCGCTCAGCGGCGGCTATTTTTAAAGATCAGAAGTCCTTGCACAGGCGCAAGGCGTCGTAGATCGCCGCATGCACGTTGCGCTGGGCTACACAGTCGCCAATGCGGAACAGCAGGTAGCCCTCGCCTGGCTGGCTGAGGATCGGCTGTGGCTTGATGGCGAACAGCGCCTCCACATCGATCTGGCCTTTGTTGCGCGAGCCGTCCTTCAGGGCGTAGTACAGCTGCTCGTCAGGACGCACGCCGTTCTCCACCACCACCTGGTCCACCACGCGCTCTTCCTTGGCACCGGTGTATTCGTTTTCCAGCACTGCCACCAGCTTGTCGCCCTCGCGGTAGACCTTTTCCAGCATCATATCGCCGGTCATGATCACTTCTTTGGGGTACATGCTGCGGTAGTAGGTGGGGAAAGTGGTACCGCCCATGGCCACACCCGGCTTGATATCGTCGGTGACGATTTCCACCTGGCAGCCCTTGTCGGCGATGAAGTCCGCGACCGACATGCCGGTGAACTCGCAAATGGTGTCGTACACCAGCACGTTCTTGCCCGGCGCAACCTTGCCATCCAGCACGTCCCAGCTGCTGACCACCAGCCCTTCGGCAGCGCCCCAGTGGTCGTTCTGCTCCAGGAACGAGTGCCCGCCCACGGCCAGTACGATGATGTCCGGGCGCAGGTCCTGGATGGTGTCCACGTCGGCGGCGGTACCCAGGCGCAGGTCCACTTTCAGGCGCGCCAGCTCCAGCTGGTACCAGCGGGTGATGCCGGCAATCTGGTCGCGCTGCGGCGCTTTGGCGGCGATGGTGATCTGGCCACCAATCTGGTCTTTCTTCTCGAACAGGGTCACATCGTGGCCACGTTCAGCGGCCACGCGGGCCGCCTCCATGCCGGCAGGGCCAGCACCTACAACCACCACCTTGCGCTTGGCGCCCGTGGTTTTCTCGATGATGTGCGGCACACCCATGTATTCACGGGAGGTGGCGGCGTTCTGGATGCACAGCACGTCCAGGCCCTGGTACTGGCGGTCGATGCAGTAGTTGGCACCTACGCACTGCTTGATCTGGTCGATCTGGCCCATCTTGATCTTGGCGATCAGGTGCGGGTCGGCCATGTGCGCACGGGTCATGCCGACCATGTCCACGTAGCCGCCTTCAAGAATGCGCGTGGCCTGGTTCGGGTCCTTGATGTTCTGTGCGTGCAGCACCGGCACCTTGACCACTTCCTTGATACCTGCGGCCAAGTGCAGGAACGGCTCCGGCGGATAGCTCATGTTCGGGATGACGTTGGCCAGGGTGTTGTGGGTGTCGCAACCCGAACCTACCACGCCGATGAAGTCGAGCATGCCGGTGGCATCGTAATAGGCAGCGATCTGCTTCATGTCCTCGTGGCTGAGGCCATCGGGGTGGAACTCGTCACCACAGATACGCATACCCACGCAGAAGTCGTCACCGACCTCGGCACGCACGGCCTTGAGCACTTCCATGCCGAACTTCATGCGGCCTTCGAAGCTGCCGCCCCATTCGTCGGTACGCTTGTTGACGCGCGGGCTCCAGAACTGGTCGATCATGTGCTGGTGCACTGCCGACAGCTCCACACCGTCCAGGCCGCCCTCTTTGGCACGGCGCGCAGCCTGCGCGTAGTTACCGATCACACGCCAGATCTCTTCCACCTCGATGGTTTTGCAGGTGGCGCGGTGCACGGGCTCACGGATACCCGAGGGCGACATCAGCGTGGGCCAGTTGAAACCGTCCCAGCGCGAGCGACGGCCCATGTGGGTAATCTGGATCATGATCTTGGCGCCATGCTTGTGCATGGCATCGGCCAGGTTCTGGAAGTGCGGGATGATGCGGTCGGTAGACAGGTTGACCGACGCCCACCATTCCTGCGGGCTGTCGATGGCCACCACCGACGAGCCGCCGCAGATGGCCAGGCCAATGCCGCCCTTGGCCTTCTCTTCGTAGTACTTCACATAGCGGTCGGTCGTCATGCCGCCGTCAGTGGCGTAGACCTCGGCGTGCGCGGTGCTGAGCACGCGGTTGCGAATGGTCAGTTTGCCGATCTGAATCGGCTGGAACATTGCTTCGAATGCCATGACGCTATCTCCGGCTTACAACGGCTTCGTTACGAACAGGCCATCTTCGTGGCCTTCTTCCGACCCGCCGTACACCTGTTCGGCAACGGTGCGGATCGAGCTGCCGCGGGCAGCGAGAATCTGGTCCATGGCGCCGGCGAACCAGCCGGTGAACATGTAGTCGACCTTGCGGCCGCATTTGCCATAGACGTATACGAATGCAGAGTGCTTGAGCTTGACGCTGCAGGTGCCCTTGTCCAGGTCGATGTCCTGGATCTCGAACAGGCCCCAGCCCCGCTGGCTCAGGCGTTTCATGTAGTGCTCGAATACCGCGACGCCTTCCAGGCCGTGGCACTCGGCCTCTTTCTCGCACCAGTGCCAGGCAGATTTGTAGCCGGCCTTGTAGAGGATCTCGGCGTACTTGTCGGCACCCAGGACTTCCTCGATACCCTTGTGGTTGTTGACGAAGAAATGCCGCGGTACGTACAGCATCGGCAGGGCGTCGCTGGTCCACACACCGGTTTCGCTGTCGACTTCGATTGGCAATTGCGGGGCGATCTTGGCCATGGAAACTCAACTCCAGAAAAATTTTTATTGGGTTGCCCCGGCGTTGCTGGCAGGGGCTTCAGGCTTGGAGAGCGGCTTATTCGCCCCAGACGTCTTTCAATACGTTGACCCAGTTCTCGCCCATGATCTTGCGGACCACGCGCTCGGAATGGCCGCGCTTGAGCAAGGTTTCGGTGAGGTTGGGGAACTCGCCCACGGTACGGATGCCCAGCGGGTTGATGATCTTGCCGAAGTTGGTCAGGCGGCGGGCGTAGCCCTTGTCGTGGGTGAGGTATTCGAAGAATTCCTTGCCGTGACCCTGGGTGAAGTCGGTACCGATACCGATGGCATCTTCACCAACGATGTTCATGGTGTACTCGATGGCCTCGGCGTAGTCGTCGATGGTGGAATCGATACCCTTGGCCAGGAACGGTGCAAACATGGTCACACCCACGAAGCCGCCGTGGTCGGCGATGAACTTCAGCTCTTCATCGGACTTGTTGCGCGGGTGCTCCTTGAGCCCGGACGGCAGGCAGTGGGAGTAGCACACCGGCTTTTTCGATTCGAGGATGACTTCTTCGGAGGTTTTCGAGCCAACGTGGGACAGGTCGCACATGATGCCCACGCGGTTCATTTCGGCAACGATCTCGCGACCAAAGCCAGACAAGCCACCGTCACGCTCGTAGCAGCCGGTGCCTACCAGGTTCTGGGTGTTGTAGCACATCTGCACGATGCCCACGCCCAGCTGCTTGAAGATCTCGACGTAGCCAATCTGGTCTTCGAACGCATGGGCGTTCTGGAAGCCGAAGAGGATGCCGGTCTTGCCCAGTTCCTTGGCCTTGCGAATGTCGGCGGTGGTACGCACCGGCATCACCAGGTCGCTGTTCTCGCGGATGAGCTTCTGGCTGGCGGCAATCTGGTCGACGGTCGCCTTGAAGCCTTCCCAGACCGACACGGTGCAGTTGGCGGCGGTCAGGCCACCTTTGCGCATGTCCTCGAACAGCTCGCGGTTCCACTTGGCGATGATCAGGCCATCGATGACGATGCTGTCGGCGTGTAATTCGGCTGGGCTCATCAGGCGTCCCCTTTTATTGAATGGGTGGCGCCAAACCTTGTGCCGGCGCTTTGGGGCCAGCATATGCCTGCGGCCCGAGGCGCCCCGATGCAAAAACGACAGGGGGTTTGCCGAAAGCGTCAATGCGCGACAAGCCGCCCTCTGGCGGGGTTTTCGGCAATGAGAGACAGTCTCGATAACAACCTGGACAGCCCTGTTGATGAACATTTTGCCGAAGAGCTATCGCCCGGCGAGCGGCTGAGCGAGAATCCGGCCATTCATCAGTTTGGCGAGGAGAATACGGATGAAAGCAATGGCATGGATGGTACTGCTGGCGGCGGTGTCTGGCGCACACGCAGCGGAAGAAGAAAGCACCCCTTGCGACAACGTCGAAACCGACCAGCAGACCTACGCCTGTGCAGCCTTCAGCAAGCAGGCCGCCGAGCGGGAACTGCAAGCGGCTTACGATGACCTGATCCAGCGTGTGCGCGACCAGTACGCCGACCAGGGCACCCAGGTGAGCGCCTTGGTAGGGCAACTGGACGCGGCGCAGAAGCTATGGGCTCAGTTGCGCGATGCCGACTGCAAGGTGGAAACCTTTGCCGAGAAGAAGGGCAGCAAGGCGTTCCAGGCGGCGTGGGATACCTGTGTGGCGCAACGCAGCGATGACCGGTCAGAGTACCTGCAGTCCATTGGTCAGCAATGAGGCTGGTCTGACCTTATTGTGGATAAATCCGCGATGCGGCTCTCACGCGGAAATCACACTGCCCTGCCCGCCCGATCCGTGCGCGGGCAACGCTGGTACCGCGCCCGGTAACAGCGGGTAAAGTACGAAGCCGATTCAAACCCGCAAGCCACCCCCACCTCCAGCACGCTCATGTCGGTCTGGCGCAACAACTGCCGCGCTTTTTCCAAACGCAAACGCAGGTAGAAACCGCTGGGGGTATCGCCCAGATGCAGGCGAAACAGCCGCTCCAGTTGCCGACGCGTCACCTGGACGCTTTCAGCCAGCACCTGTGTATTGAGCGGCTGTTCGGTGTTGCGCTCCATTTCGCCGATCACCTTCACCAGCTTGCGGTTGCTGATGCCATAGCGGCTGGCAATCTGCATACGCTGGTGGTCCTGTCGCTGACGGATACGCCCGAGCACGAACTGTTCAGACACCTCCACCGCCAGCTCGGCACCATGGGCCTGTGCGATCAGGTCGAGCATCATGTCGATCGACGCCGTGCCGCCAGCGCAGGTGATGCGCCGCCGGTCGATCTCGAACAGCTCCTGGGTGGCTTGCAGGTCTGGGTAATTCTCGCGAAACGCATCCAGCGCCTCCCAGTGCACCGTGGCGCGATGCCCGTCGAGCAGGCCCGCCTGGGCCAGCACCACGGCGCCGGTATCAATACCGCCCAACACCACCCCGCCGTGGTCCAGGCGGCGCAGCGCCTGCTGCAGCGCCGTGCCATAGCGGGCCAAGGGTTCGAACCCGGCCACGATCAACAGCATGGCGCAGGGCTCACCTGCCCCCAGTGCTGCGTCGGCGTTCACCGACATGCCGTTGCTGGCCTGCACTGGCCCACCATCCAGGCTCAGCACCTGCCACCGGTACAACGGCCCGCGGAAGCGGTTGGCTACCCGCAGCGGCTCCAGCGCACTGATGAACCCCATGGCCGAGAAGCCGGGTAGCAATAGGAAATGAATGATTTGCGGCATTGCATGCTCCACGGCAAAGGTGGTCGCCTCCGTGCAACTGTTGGTCGCCAGGGTGCGATTTTCCACCCTGCCAGCAGCGTAGCGTGTTCACACCGCCCCAAAGAGGCCGGCCCCCATAAAAATATGCACTGCCGATGGAGAGCCACCATGCACAGCTTGATCCGCCGCAGCTTGTTAACACTCGCTCTGAGCAGCATCGCCGTTGCCCCCACTTACGCCGCTGACGCTGCAGCCTGCAAGAACGTGCGCCTGGGCGTGGTCAACTGGACCGACGTCATCGCCACCAGCGCCGTCGCCCAGGTGCTGCTCGACGGCCTTGGCTACCAGACCAAGCAGACCAGCGCGTCACAGCAGATCATCTTCGCCGGTATCCGCGACAAGCGCCTGGACATGTTCCTGGGTTACTGGAACCCGATCATGACCCAGACCATTACGCCTTTCATCGACGCCAACCAGGTGAAGGTACTGGCCAAGCCAAGCCTGGAGGATGCTCGCGCCACGCTGGCGGTGCCCAAGTACCTGTACGACAAGGGCCTGAAAACCTTCGCCGACATTCATAAATACGAGAAGGAACTGGGCGGCAAGCTCTACGGCATCGAGCCCGGCTCCGGCGCCAATACCCAGATCAAGGCGATGATCAGCAACAACCAGTTCGGCCTGGGCAAGTTCCAGCTGGTGGAGTCCAGCGAGGCCGGCATGCTCGCGGCGGTAGACCGCGCCGTGCGCCGCAAGGAAGCGGTGGTGTTCTTTGGCTGGACGCCCCACCCCATGAACGTGAACATCGACATGGCTTACCTGGGGGACAGCCAGGGCGCACTTGGGCCTGATGAAGGCCGCGCGACGGTATGGACCGTAACCGCACCCGACTACGCAGAGCGCTGCCCCAACGCCAACCGCCTGCTGGCCAACCTCACGTTCAGCGCCGAGGACGAGAGCCGCATGATGCAACCGCTGCTCGACCACAAGGACGCGCTCGAATCGGCCCGCCAGTGGCTCAAGGACCATCCCGAAGACAAGGCCCGCTGGCTTGAGGGGGTGACCACCTTCGACGGTAAGCCGGCTGCGGACAACCTCAAGCTTACCGCCAACTGATCCAGTCCCTTCGCGGCTAAACCCGCTCCTACAGGTTACGCATAGTCCAGGAGACCAAACGGCCCCCTGTGGGAGCGGGTTTACCCGCGAAAAGACCAGCACAGACAACACAAGGAACACGCCATGAATCACGACGTCATCATCACCTGCGCCCTCACCGGCGCGGGCGACACCGCCTCAAAAAGCCACCTGGTCCCCGTCACCCCGCAACAAATCGCCGCTGCTGCCGTGGAAGCCGCCAAAGCCGGCGCCACCGTCGTGCACTGCCACGTCCGCGACCCGCAAACGGGCCGCTTCAGCCGTGACGTGGCGCTGTACCGCGAAGTCATGGAGCGCATTCGCGAAGCGGATGTGGACATCATCGTCAACCTCACCGCCGGCATGGGCGGCGACCTGGAAATCGGCCCCGCTGAAAACCCCATGGCCTTCGGCCCGGGCACCGACCTGGTCGGCCCGCTGGAGCGCCTGGCCCACGTGGAAGCCCTGCTGCCGGAAATCTGCACCCTGGACTGCGGCACGCTCAACTTCGGCGACGGCAATTCGATCTACGTGTCCACCCCAGCCCAGTTGCGCGCCGGGGCCAAACGCATCACCGAGCTGGGGGTAAAAGCCGAGCTGGAGATCTTCGACACCGGCCACCTGTGGTTTGCCAAGCAAATGATGAAGGAAGGCCTGCTGCACGACCCGCTGTTCCAGCTGTGCCTGGGTATCCCATGGGGCGCGCCCGCAGACACCACCACCATGAAGGCGATGGTCGACAACCTGCCGGCCAACGTCACCTGGGCCGGATTCGGCATCGGCCGCATGCAGATGCCCATGGCGGCGCAGGCGGTGCTGCTGGGTGGCAACGTGCGGGTGGGGCTGGAAGACAACCTTTACCTCGACCGGGGCGTACTGGCCAGCAACGGCCAGTTGGTCGAGCGCGCGGTGGAGATCATCTCCCGCCTTGGCGCCCGCGTGCTGACCCCTGCCGAAGGCCGGGAAAAGATGAACCTCAAACGCCGCTGACTCTATTGGGAGACAACCATGACCTTCATCACCGAGATCAAGACGTTTGCCGCCTTGGGCAGCGGCGTAATCGGCAGCGGCTGGGTGGCCCGCGCCCTCGCCCACGGCCTGGATGTGGTCGCCTGGGACCCGGCGCCGGGTGCCGAGCAGGCCTTGCGCAAACGTATTGCCAATGCCTGGCCTGCATTACAGCAACAAGGCCTGGCGCCGGGCGCGTCACAGGCCCGCCTGCGATTTGTGAGCACTATCGAAGCGTGCGTGCGGGACGCTGACTTTATCCAGGAAAGCGCCCCCGAGCGCCTGGACCTCAAGCTAGACTTGCACGCCCAAATCAGCGCCGCCGCCAAACCCGATGCCATTATCGGCAGCAGCACATCGGGCCTGCTGCCCAGCGAATTCTATGAATCGGCCAGGCACCCCGAGCGCTGCCTGGTCGGCCACCCCTTCAACCCGGTCTACCTGCTGCCGCTGGTAGAAATCGTCGGCGGCAAGCACACCTCCCCTGCGGCCATCGACGCGGCGAAAACCATCTACACCGCCCTCGGCATGCGCCCCCTGCATGTGCGCAAAGAGGTGCCAGGCTTTATCGCCGACCGCTTGCTGGAGGCGCTATGGCGCGAAGCCCTGCACCTGGTCAATGACGGCGTGGCCACCACCGGGGAGATCGACGACGCCATACGCTTTGGCGCTGGCCTGCGCTGGTCGTTCATGGGCACCTTCCTCACTTACACCTTGGCGGGTGGCGACGCCGGCATGCGCCATTTCATGTCGCAGTTCGGCCCGGCACTCAAGCTGCCCTGGACCTACCTGCCAGCGCCAGAGCTCACCGACAAGCTGATCGACGATGTGGTGGAAGGCACCTCGGAGCAACTGGGCGAGCGCAGCATTGCAGCCCTCGAGCGTTACCGGGATGACACCCTGCTGGCGGTGCTGGGCGCCGTCCAGGCCAGCAAAGCCCGCCATGGCATGGCTTTTGGTGATTGAGGAGAATTCGATGCCGGCACTGATCACCTACCGCACCCAAGTCCGTGAGGAATGGGTCGATTACAACGGGCACCTGCGCGATGCGTTCTACCTGCTGATTTTCAGTTACGGCACCGATGCGTTGATGGAACGCATCGGGCTGGATGCCGACCACCGAGAACAGAGCGGTAATTCGCTGTTCACCCTTGAGGCCCATATCAATTATCTGCATGAGGTGAAGCTGGGCACAGAGGTGTGGGTGCAAACGCAGATCATCGCTTTTGATCGCAAGCGCCTGCATGTGTATCACAGCCTGCACCGATCAGGGTTCGATGAAGTGTTGGCGGCCAGTGAGCAGCTACTGCTGCATGTGGACTTGGCAGGCCCACGATCTGCACCTTTCAGTGAGCAGAGTATCGGGCTACTGCAGGGGCTCGCTCTAGGGCAGCAGGATCTGCCAGCCGCAGTCTACGTACAGCGGGTGATTGGCATTACATGACCAAAAAAATAACCCCGGAAAGCCGTGAGCATCCGGGGCCAAGAGCGAGCAACATCCACTGTGCACGTGTGAGGGTGACCAAACCCTCCGCTTCGGTAGATGGCTTGAGTGTGCGCACTTCATGGCGGGGGGATTTAGCCGGAAACGACCTGTTCTTAGCCAAAGCGGCCACCCCTGCATTCTGAGGTTGCGGGCGTGTCGTACCCGTCACAGAATCGGTCGTAAATCACGCAGCACTCTCTTCGCGATAAAAGGGATAACAGCCATGATGCATGCCGATTTGATTGACCAGGACGACCTTGCAGGCCACCTGCGCGCACGCGGGTTCGACATACCAGCCGGGGCTACCGCGGAGCAGGCTTGCGAAGCTGTGGTGCGCGGGCTCACGGAACCCAATGCACGGGCGTTGAAAGGGATGGTAGAGCAGATGTACACCGGGAGCGCGACCATTTTGCCGGCGGTGCGCCAGGCAATCGACAAGCAGCTGCTGCCGGCCTTGGCACAGTTCAGCAAGCGCGCCTGAGGGACCTTTTCTCCGTACTGGCCCATTCGCGGGCAAACCCGCGAAAGAGCCAGTGCCGTGTCAAAGCCTTACGCTGGCAAACGTCGACTCGTTGCGCGCCTGGCTCAAGGCAGCCATCGGCCCGCTGTGGGGCGACAGGGTAATCGCCTGCGGGATCGGCATCATCGCCACCTGTTGGGTGGTGTTGGAGCCCACACGCTCGTCACGCGGCGGAATGCCGAAGTACTCGCGGTAGCACTTGGAGAAGTGCGGCGTGGAAACGAAGCCACACACCGACGCCACCTCGATGATCGACATGGGCGTCTGCTTGAGCAGCTGCCGGGCGCGGATCAGGCGCAGCTTCAGGTAGTAGCGTGATGGCGAACAATGCAGGTACTTCTGGAACAGCCGCTCCAGCTGTCGCCGCGACACCGCCACGTAAACCGCCAGCTCGTCCAGGTCGATCGGCTCTTCGAGGTTGGCCTCCATCAGGGCGACAATTTCCTGCAGCTTCGGCTGGTTGGTACCCAGCATGTGCTTGAGCGGTACGCGCTGGTGGTCCTGCTCGTTACGAATACGTTCGTACACGAACATCTCGGAAATCGCCGCCGACAGCTCACGGCCATGATCGCGGCTGATCAGGTGCAGCATCATGTCCAGGGGCGCGGTACCGCCAGAGCTGGTGAAGCGGTTACGGTCGAGGGTGAACAGGCGGGTGCTCATGTTCACCCGTGGGTAGGCTTCCTGCATGGCGGCCAGGCATTCCCAGTGCACGCTGCAATCGAAACCATCGAGCAGGCCGGCACAGGCCAACGCCCAACTGCCGGTGCACACCGCACCCAGGCGGCGCGACTGGCGGGCCTGGGCTTGCAGCCAGGTGACATGCTCACGAGTAACAGTGCGCTGGATGCCCACGCCGCCGCAGACGATCACGGTGTCGATGGGGGGCGCGCTGTGCATGGCCGCGTCCGGGGTAATCTGCAAGCCATCGCTGGCCCAGACCTGGCCTCCGTCCACAGTGAGCGTGTGCCAGCGGTACAGCTCACGGCCAGACAGCTGGTTGGCCATGCGCAGCGGCTCTACCGCCGACGCCAGTGAAATCAGGGTGAAGTTGTCCAATAGAAGAAACCCGATGGACTGGGGTGCTGTGCGGTTCTGGGCTGGGTTCCCGGAGGTGTACGACGTCATCGCGGTTTCTCCTCACACAAATGCAGGGTGTGCCTCAGGCGGGCACTGATTTCTTGTTATTGCCCCGCTTGATGGTGTGCAGGGCCTGTTGACCAATATCTACGCAAACGCCGTGCCTGAAATTGAACGGCTATTCGAAAAAACCTGAAAACGACCTATTGAGTCGGCAAAATCAGGCGTTTCCTACAAGTTGGCGGCTGCGCCAAAAGCGGCGAGCTAGGCGCCATGCGTGTAACCCCTGAGCAGTTTGGTGACACGGAATGTGCAGGCTGCCCAGAAACGACACTTTTAAGTGTCACCGACAATGCCAACATCGATTGCGACATCTGACGATCGGTAGGGGTAGCGCCGCGCCGAAATGGGGCAGGAAGGGTGCTTTTGCACCTTGTTAAAACGCTTTGGGTCCATTGCGGACTTGCCCGCAATGGCCCGTAACGCCAGGCTGGATACTCAGCACTCGATTGCGCTGACCGCCAGGCCACCGCGCGAGGTTTCCTTGTACTTGTCGTGCATGTCGGCGCCTGTATCGCGCATGGTGCGTATAACCTGGTCCAGCGAAATGAAGTGCTCACCGTCGCCGCGCAGGGCCATTTGCACCGCATTGATGGCCTTGACCGCAGCAATGGCATTGCGCTCGATGCACGGCACCTGCACCAGCCCCCCCACCGGGTCACATGTGAGGCCCAGGTTATGCTCCAGGGCGATTTCTGCAGCGTTCTCCACTTGCGGAGGGGTGGCGCCCAGCACTTCGGCAAGGCCCGCCGCCGCCATGGCGCAGGCCGAGCCCACTTCGCCCTGGCAGCCCACTTCGGCGCCCGAGATGGACGCGTTTTTCTTGCACAGGATGCCCACCGCTGCCGCTGCCAGGAAGAAGTCGACAACGTTGGACTCGTTCACTTCATCGCTAAAGCGCATGTAGTAGTGCAACACCGCCGGGATGATACCGGCGGCACCGTTGGTGGGTGCCGTAACCATACGCCCGCCAGCGGCGTTCTCTTCGTTGACCGCCAGGGCGAACAGGTTCACCCACTCCATGGCGCTCATGGTGGAGCCAATCACATTGGGCTTGCCGATTTCCTGCAGGCTGCGGTGCAGCTTGGCGGCACGGCGGCGGACGTTCAGGCCACCGGGCAACGTGCCTTCGTACTTCAGGCCATTGTTCACGCATTCCTGCATGGCAGCCCACAGCTTGTGCAGGCCCGCGTGGATCTCTGCCTCGCTGCGCCACACCTTCTCGTTGGCCATCATCAATTGCGACACGCTGAGGTCGTTTTGCTTGCACAGGCTGAGCAGTTCGGCAGCGCTGTTGAAATCGTACGGCAGCACCGTCTGGTCGGCGTCCAGCACGCCGCTGGCAGCCTGGGCCGCATCCACCACAAAGCCGCCGCCTACCGAGTAGTAGGTGTCGCGGTGCAGCTCGCCCTGCTCACCTTCGGCGACCAGGGTCATGGCATTGGGATGGTAGGGCAGGTTCTCGTCCAGCAGCAGCATGTCCCGGGCCCAGACGAATTCGATGGGGCGGCCATTGTCGAGCTGCAGGGTATTGGTTTCACGCAGGTCGGCGATGCGCGGGGCAATCTGGGTAGGGTCGATTGCATCGGGCCATTCGCCCATCAGCCCCATGATGGTGGCGCTGTCGGTGCCGTGCCCCACACCGGTGGCCGACAGTGAGCCATACAGGCGCACCTCGATCCGTTTCACGTGGTCCAGCTCGCCACGCTCGCGCAGCCCCTGGACGAACAGGGCGCCGGCACGCATGGGGCCGACGGTGTGCGAGCTGGAAGGCCCGACACCGATCTTGAACAGGTCGAACACGCTGATGGCCATTGTTGAATCACCTCTTGCTGGGCTTGTCTCTGCGCGCCATGCGCAGGGTGGGGCAACTGCTAGGCTCAAACAGCGGCCCACCTTGAATGCACGCATCATCGGGCTTTTACCGCCCCCCTCGCCGTCTGCAACCGACGTAGTTTTGTCCGCCAGCGCCGCGCTGTTCTGGCCTGGTAACAGCGCCCGCTACGCCGTTTTCCAGCGGCCTGGTGACGCAAAAATACGGCTGGAGGGGGAGAAGAACCTATAAGCGACATCGCCAATACTGGATACGACCCGTTGCGTACTGGATACGACCCCACCAGTAGGCGATTGCCCGGCGCTGGAGGATTATCGAAAGCGACTCGTAAAGCACGGCCACGCAACCTGCCCTCTGCAGGCCTGATCGACCGGTCCCTCAGAAGCCCGGCGAAACACGCGAACCCGAAGACAAAATCACAGGAGTCCATCCATGAAAGGTTCACCCTCGCTGTTGCTGGTGGCGTTGCTGTCCGCACCACTGCTGGCCCAGGCTGCAGAGCCCGAACAGTGTCAGACGGTCAGGTTTTCGGATGTCGGCTGGACCGACATCACGGTAACCACGGCTACCACCAGCGCTGTGCTCGAAGCCCTGGGTTACAAGACCCACACCACGATGATTTCGGTGCCGGTGACATACAAGTCGCTGGCAGCCGGCAAAGACCTGGACGTGTTTCTCGGCAACTGGATGCCGACCATGGAAAACGACATCAAGCAGTACCGCGATGCCGGTACCGTCGAGACCGTGCGCGCCAACCTGGAAAACGCCAAATACACCCTGGCCGTGCCGCAAGCCCTGTATGACAAGGGCCTGAAGGACTTCAGCGACATTCCCAAATTCAAGGATGAGCTCAAGGGCAAGATCTACGGCATCGAACCGGGCAACGATGGCAACCGCACCATCCAGAGCATGATCGACAAGAATGCCTTCGGCCTGAAGGACGCCGGCTTCACCATCGTCCAGTCCAGCGAAGCCGGCATGCTGTCCCAGGTCGACCGTTCGCAGAAGCGCGGCGAGGCCATCGTGTTCCTGGGCTGGGAACCCCACCCCATGAACACCCGCTTCAAGATGCAGTACCTCACCGGTGGGGACGACTTCTTCGGCCCTGAATTCGGCAAGGCAACGGTGTACACCAACACCCGCAAGGGCTACGTGCAGGAATGCAGCAACGTGGGCCAGTTGCTGAAGAACCTGGCTTTCGACCTGAAGGACGAGAGCACCATGATGGGCTACGTGCTAGACGACAAGATGAAGCCCGATGCAGCCGCCAAGAAGTGGATCAAGGACAACCCCGGCAAGCTGGATACCTGGCTGGCGGGCGTGACCACCGTGGATGGCAAGCCTGGCCTGGAGGCGGCCAAGGCAAAACTCACTCAATAGAAGAACTACGCAGTAGCGCTACCTCGGGGCAGGACCGTGCCCGCCCCGGGTTGATTTCAATCTACGCAGGTGGAAGCTCGCTATCATGCTTATTGATCAAAAAATACCGCTGGGCCAGTACATGTCCTCGTTCGTCGAGTGGCTGACCCAGCATGGCGCGAATTATTTCGACGCCATTGCGCAGGGCCTGGAATTCATGATCCATGGCGTCACCAGTGCCCTGACCTGGTTCAACCCGCTCGTTCTCATCGCCCTGTTCGCCGCCCTGGCCCACCTGATCCAGCGCAAGTGGTCGCTGACTGCATTCGTTGCCCTGTCGTTCCTGCTGATCCTCAACTTGGGCTACTGGCAAGAAACCATGGAAACACTGGCACAGGTCTCGTTCGCCACGGTGGTGTGCGTGGCCATCGGCGTGCCGCTGGGCATCGTCGCGGCGCACAAGCCGATGTTCTACACCGCCATGCGCCCGGTCCTGGACCTGATGCAGACGGTACCCACCTTCGTCTACCTGATCCCTACCCTGACCCTGTTTGGCCTGGGCGTTGTGCCGGGGCTGATCTCCACCGTGGTGTTCGCCATCGCGGCGCCCATCCGCCTTACCTACCTCGGCATCTGCGACGTCCCGCAGGAGCTGATGGATGCCGGCAAGGCATTTGGCTGCTCGCGCCGCCAACTGCTCACCCGTATCGAACTGCCGCACGCGATGCCGAGCATCGCCGCTGGCGTCACCCAGTGCATCATGCTGTCGCTGTCGATGGTGGTGATCGCCGCCCTGGTGGGCGCGGACGGGCTGGGCAAACCTGTGGTCAACGCACTGAACACCGCTGATATCTCCCTGGGCTTCGAAGCGGGCCTGGCGATCGTGCTGCTGGCAATCATGCTCGACCGTATCTGCAAGCAACCGGAACTGCCGGCAAGGGGTGAAGCATGAGTATCATTCGGTTCGAAGACGTCGACGTCATCTTCTCCAACAAGCCGCGCGAAGCGCTGTCGCTGCTGGACCAGGGCAAAACCCGCGAAGAGATCCTCAAGCAGACCGGCCTGGTGGTAGGCGTGGAAAAGGCCAACCTGGATATCCAGAAAGGCGAGATCTGCGTACTGATGGGGTTGTCCGGCTCGGGTAAATCCAGCCTGCTGCGCTGCATCAACGGCCTGAACACGGTAAGCCGCGGCAAGCTGTTCGTGGAGCACGAAGGCAAGCACATCGATATTGCCCACTGCACACCGGCCGAGCTGAAGATGATGCGCACCAAGCGCATCGCCATGGTGTTCCAGAAGTTCGCCCTGATGCCCTGGCTGACGGTGCGCGAGAACATCAGCTTCGGCCTGGAAATGCAGGGCCGCCCGGAAAAGGAACGGCGCAAGCTGGTAGACGAGAAGCTGGAGCTGGTGGGCCTGGCCCAGTGGCGCAACAAGAAGCCGGACGAGCTTTCCGGTGGCATGCAGCAGCGCGTGGGCCTGGCCCGGGCGCTGGCGATGGACGCCGACATCCTGCTGATGGACGAACCGTTCTCGGCACTCGACCCGCTGATCCGCCAGGGCCTGCAGGATGAGCTGCTGACCCTGCAGAGCAAACTGAACAAAACCATCGTGTTCGTCAGCCACGACCTGGACGAAGCCCTGAAGCTGGGTAGCCGTATTGCGATCATGAAAGATGGCCGCATCATCCAGTACAGCAAGCCGGAAGAGATCGTGCTGAACCCGGCCGACGAATACGTGCGTACCTTCGTCGCCCACACCAACCCGCTGAACGTACTGTGCGGCCGCAGCCTGATGCGTAGCCTGGACAACTGCAAACGGGTCAACGGCTCGGTTTGCCTGGACCCGAGCGGCGATTCGTGGCTGGACCTGGGCGAAGGCAATTCCATCACCCGTGCCCGCCAAGGGCAGAACGGGCTGGAAATGCAGAACTGGGCGCCAGGTCAGGCGGTGGAAGGGCTGGGCCGCAGGCCGACTTTGGTGCATGCAGATATCGGCATGCGTGAAGCGCTGCAGATTCGTTACCACACCGGTAACAAGCTGGTGTTGCAGGAGAACGACAAGGTGGTCGGGATTCTGGGGGATACCGAGCTGTATCACGCTTTGCTTGGCAAGAACCACGGTTGATTTGATTGGGGCCGCCTGGCGGCCCATCGCGAGCTTTGCTCGCTCCTACGGGAATTGCGCAGCAGCCCCAATCAATGGCTCAACGAACAACGATCCCGCGCGAAGCCATGTAGGCCTTGGCCTCAGGCACCGTGTATTCGCCAAAGTGGAAGATACTGGCCGCCAGCACCGCACTGGCGTGCCCTTCCAGAATGCCATCGGCCAGGTGTTGCAGGTTACCCACACCCCCCGAGGCAATCACCGGGATGCTCAGCGCATCGCTGATGGCCCGGGTAACGCCCAGGTCGAAACCGTTTTTCATGCCGTCCTGGTCCATGCTGGTCAGCAGGATTTCACCGGCCCCCAGCGCTTCCATCTTCATCGCCCACTGCACGGCATCCAGCCCGGTCGGCTTGCGCCCGCCATGGGTGAAGATCTCCCAACGGGGTTGTTCACCAGGGCCAGACACCTGCTTGGCATCGATTGCCACCACGATGCACTGGGAACCAAAACGGTCCGCCGCCTCGCCAACGAACTCCGGGTTGAACACCGCAGCCGTGTTGATCGAAACCTTGTCGGCACCGGCATTGAGCAGGTTGCGGATGTCCTGCACGGTACGCACGCCGCCGCCCACGGTCAGCGGGATGAACACCTGGCTGGCCATGCGCTCCACGGTATGCAAGGTGGTGTCACGCCCATCGACGCTGGCGGTGATGTCGAGGAAGGTGATTTCGTCGGCACCCTGCTCGTTGTAGCGACGGGCGATTTCCACCGGGTCGCCGGCATCACGGATGTTCTCGAACTTGACGCCCTTGACCACGCGGCCGTTGTCCACGTCCAGGCAAGGGATTATGCGTTTGGCTAAAGCCATGGGTCAGGCTCCTGACGGCAGCTGCAAGCGGCAAGCTTCAAGCTTCAAGTGAAGAGCGGCTGGTATAGCGCTCACCCTCTTGCAGCTTACCGCTTGCCGCTTGCCGCTCTTAGTGGTTGTCGCAGAAGGCCTGGGCCTCGGCGACGTCGAGGGTGCCTTCGTAGATGGCACGGCCAGTGATGGCGCCGATGATACCCGGGGCCTTGGCGTCCAGCAGGGCCTTGATGTCGCCCAGGTTGTGGATGCCGCCCGAGGCGATTACCGGGATCGAAGTCGCTTCGGCCAAGGCCTTGGTGAAGGGCACGTTGCAGCCCTGCATCATGCCGTCCTTGGCGATGTCGGTATAGACGATCGCCGAGACGCCGTCGGCCTCGAAGCGCTTGGCCAGGTCGATCACCTGCACCGAGCTGACTTCGGCCCAGCCATCGGTAGCGACGAAGCCGTCCTTGGCATCCAGGCCCACGATGACCTTGCCAGGGAACGCCTTGCACGCCTCGGCAACGAATTCAGGTTGCTTTACCGCCTTGGTGCCGATGATGACGTAGCTGACGCCCGCCCTGACATAGTGCTCGATGGTTTCCAGCGAGCGGATGCCGCCGCCGATCTGGATCGGCAGGGTGGGGTAACGCTTGGCGATGGCAGTGACCACCTCACCGTTGACCGGCTGGCCTTCGAAGGCGCCGTTGAGGTCGACCAGGTGCAGGCGGCGGCAGCCACCTTCGACCCACTTGGCGGCCATGCTTACCGGGTCGTCGGAGAATACCGTGGAGTCTTCCATGCGGCCCTGGCGCAGGCGCACGCAGGCGCCGTCCTTCAGATCGATAGCGGGGATAATCAGCATGTGTGTTCCTCAAAATTCACAAGCTGCAAGCCTCAAGCTACAAGCTTGCACGCGGTTGTTCGAGCTGCGCGCTCCTGCTTGGCGCTTGCAGCTCGAAGCTTGAAGCTGGGGTTTAAAAGCGCCCGTCCCAGGCAACGAAGTTCTGCAGCAGCTGCAGGCCATGGGTATGGCTTTTTTCCGGGTGGAACTGCACGGCGAAGCGTGAGCCATCGGCCAGGGCAGCGGCGAAGTCGACGCCGTAGTGGCCACGGCCGACTACCTGCCCCGGCTTGCCGGCGTTAATGTAGTAGCTGTGCACGAAGTAGAAGCGCGCCCGGTCAGGGATGTCGTGCCACAGCGGGTGGTCGATGCTCTGGCTGACTTCGTTCCAGCCCATGTGCGGCACCTTCAGGTGCTCGCCGTCTTCTTGCAGGCCTTTGCCAAAGAACCGCACCTGCCCAGGGAACATGCCGATGCAGTCGACACCATCGTTTTCTTCGCTGTGCTCCAGCAGGGCCTGCATGCCTACGCAGATACCCAGGAACGGGCGGTCCTGGCTGACTTCGCGCACCAGGCTGTCAAAGCCCAGGCGGCGGATTTCGGCCATGCAGTCGCGGATGGCGCCCACACCGGGGAACACCACGCGGTCAGCCTCACGGATGACCGCGGCGTCGCTGGTTACCACTACCTTGCCGGCACCGACGTGCTCCAGCGCCTTGGCCACCGAGTGCAGGTTGCCCATGCCATAGTCGATTACGGCTACCGTCTGCATTTACAGGCACCCTTTGGTGGATGGCATCTGCCCGGCCATGCGCTCGTCGAGGGTGATGGCCATGCGCAGCGCGCGGCCGAAAGCCTTGAACACGGTTTCGATCTGGTGGTGGGTGTTGTGGCCACGCAGGTTGTCGATGTGCAGCGTCACCAGGGCGTGGTTGACGAAGCCCTGGAAGAATTCCTGGAACAGGTCGACATCGAAGCCACCGACGCTGGCACGGGTATACGGCACATGCATCTGCAGGCCCGGGCGCCCGGAGAAGTCGATGACCACCCGCGACAGGGCTTCATCCAGCGGCACATAAGCGTGGCCATAGCGGAAGATGCCTTTCTTGTCGCCGATGGCCTGGGCGAACGCCATGCCCAGGGTGATACCGACGTCTTCGACGGTATGGTGATCGTCGATATGCAGGTCGCCCTTGCACTCGATATCCAGATCGATCAGCCCGTGGCGGGCGATCTGGTCCAGCATGTGTTCAAGGAAAGGCACACCGATATCGAATCGGGCCTTGCCACTGCCATCGAGGTTGATCGAGCACTTGACCTGGGTTTCCAGGGTGTTGCGCTCGACGGAAGCCTTACGTTCGACCATCACCAGCTCCGCAAAAATCATGGGGCGAAAAGGGCTCCATTATAGGCCCAGATGGCGCCGGCTTGGAACGCGCATGACATATGGCAGAGCCAGTAATTGCGGGGGATGGATGGCGTTACAGGTCTATACAAGCTGGGATGTGAGCATCGCGAGCAAGCTCGCTCCCACCGCAACCTACCCGGTGGGAACGCAGCCCGCGATCAGGTCAATGGAACAACACGGCAGTCTTCTGCAAGGTGATCCACACGCCCCACGCCAGCGGCACAACCACCACCGCCCACGCCAGCAACACCAACGGCAGGCTGCCCGGTGCTGGCTTCCACTCCAGCGAGCGTGCCTCATCGGCGCCCTTGTCGTGGCTGAGCGCACGCTCGGCGGCGAGTTCGGCATCGGTCATGAAGTGCTTGTCTGCCACCGGGCGTACCAGCATGTTGCAGATAAAGCCCAGCACCAGCAGGCCGGCCAGGATGTACAGCGTCATGTCGTAAGCCGCCGCCCGCGCCACGCCCGCCGCCAGCTGCGACTCGCGCAGGTAGGTAATGAGCACTGGCCCCAGTACACCCGCCGCCGCCCAGGCAGTCAGCAGGCGACCATGGATGGCACCGACCATCTGCGTACCAAACAGGTCAGCCAAGTAAGCCGGCACGGTGGCAAAGCCACCACCGTACATCGACAGGATGATGCAGAAGGCCGCGACGAACAGTGCCACGTTGCCCAGGTGCCCCATGTTCGGCACCAGGCTGTACAAGCCCACGCCCAGGGCAAAGAAGGCGAAGTAGGTGTTCTTGCGGCCGATGTAGTCCGAGAACGATGCCCAGAAGAACCGCCCACCAATGTTGAACAGGCTTAGCAAACCGGTGAAGCCCGCAGCGATGGCTGCAATCTGCGCCAGTTGCGCGGCGTTCAGTTCGCTGAAGGTAAGCTCGTTGCCCAGCAGCTTGCCCGCGAACACTTCCTGCAGCAGGGGCGAAGCCATGCCGATAATGCCGATACCGGCCGACACGTTCAGGCACAGCACTAGCCAGATCAACGCGAACTGCGGCGTTTTCCAGGCCACGCTGACGTGCACGTGGCGGTCGGTGACCATGCTGTTGCCTGCTTTCTTCGCAGGGGCAACCCAGCCTTCGGGCTTCCAGCCGGTTGGCGGCACCCGGTACGCCAGGGCGCCGGCGGTCATGAACACAAAGTAGATCGCCGCCATGGCCACGAAGCTCTGCCACACGCCCACTTCATGCGCGTTGCCGAAGTGGCCCATCAGCGCAGTGGCCAAGGGTGCACCCACCATCGCGCCGCCGCCAAAGCCCATGATCGCCATGCCGGTGGCCATGCCGCGTTTGTCCGGGAACCACTTGATCAGCGTCGAAACCGGCGAAATATAGCCCAGGCCCAGGCCGATACCGCCAATAACCCCAGAGCCCAGCCACATCAGCCACAGTTGATGGGTTTTCACGCCAATGGCAGAGATGAGCATGCCGCCGCACCAGCACAGGGCCGATACCAGGCCGGCTTTACGCGGACCCGCGTGCTCCAGCCAACCACCCAGCACGGCCGCCGAGCAGCCCAGGAAGACGAAGAACAGGGTGTAGATCCAGCTGAGCATCGAAATCGGCCAGTCGCAGTCGGCACTGAACAGCTTGGCGATGAAGCTCATGTCCGGGGCACACGCCACCGGTGCGCTGATTCCCAGGGCCTGGGACAGCGGCAGCCAGAACACCGAAAAGCCATAGGCCATGCCGATGCACAGGTGGATGGCCAGCGCCGCCGGCGGTACCAGCCAGCGGTTGAAGCCCGGCCGGGCGATAATGCGCTCCTTGGACAGGAAGCCTGGCGCGCTGGCCGGTGCCCCCGTCGAGACAGTACTACTCATGGACGTGATCCTTTTTTTATAGGTAAGTGCAGGCAAAGCGGCGCAAGGGTAGCAGCATCAGCGCTGGATGAAAGCAATCTGATATCGCTTATTGTGGCGCAGCTGAACCGGTCCTGCCTGGCAAGATCCAAACACTCCTCTGCTTGCCATAGCGGCAGTGCCGATTGAAGCCGTCCTATCCGATGCATGCGTAGGATAGGCGCTGCGGCGCTATACTCTGCCGCTTGAATTCAAAATCGGACTACAAGGACTCGCCCATGAAAGCGTTCGGCAAAATCCTGGGCCTCGGGCTTCTCGGGTTGTTGCTGATCATCGTGGCGCTGGGCTTCGCCCTGACCCACCTCTTCGATCCCAACGACTACAAAGACGAGATTCGCCAGCTGGCACGCGACAAGGCTCATGTGGAGCTGACCCTCAACGGGGACATCGGCTGGAGCCTGTTCCCATGGCTTGGGCTGGAGCTGCATGAAGCCAGCATCGCCACCCTGAACACGCCCAAGGAGCCCTTCGCCGACTTGCAGATGCTCGGCCTGTCTGTGCGCGTGCTGCCTTTGCTGCGTCGCGAAGTGCAGATGAGCGACGTGCGCGTCGAAGGCTTGAACCTGACCCTAGCACGCGACGAACAGGGCCATGGCAACTGGGAAGATATCGGCAAGCCGCTGCCGGCCCAGGGCGAGCCGGGCAAGGCTGCGCAAGCCGACGCCACACCTGCGGCCGGCGACCAACCTCGGCCTGCCGACGGCAACGAGCGCCCGGTGAAGCTGGATATCGACAGCCTCACCGTGAACAACGCCCGCGTGCAGTACACCGACGCGCGCACCGGCAACAGCTACAACGCCGAAAGCATCCAGCTGAGCACCGGCCCCGTGCATGAAGGCGTGAACATCCCGCTCAAGGCCAGCGCCTTCATCAGCGCCAGCCAGCCGAACATCAAGGCCCGCACCGAGCTTGCCGGCGAGCTGCGGTTTGACCGCAAGCTCAAGCGCTACAACCTGGAGGACATGCGCCTGTCGGGCGAAACCTCGGGTGAGCCTACCGGCGGCAAGACCGTAACCTTTGCCGCCCAGGGCCAACTGCTGCTGGACCAGGGCGCCAACGTCGCCTCGTGGAACGGCCTGAAGGTGTCGGCCAACCAGCTGCGCGCCCTTGGCGAGTTGAACCTGCGTGACCTGGACAAGGCGCCGCAAGTGAGCGGCGGCCTGTCCATCGCCCAGTTCGACCTGCGCGCGTTCATGGACAGCATCGGCCATCCGCTGCCGGCCACCAATGACGCCACGGCACTCACCAAGCTGGAGCTGGTGACCCGCCTGCAAGGCACGCAAGACAGCCTGGCCCTTGAAGACCTGGCAGTGAAGCTGGACGCCAGCGCCTTCACCGGCCGCGTAGCCATCGAGGACTTCGCCAAGCAAGCCCTGCGGGTGCAATTGAAGGGCGACACCTTCGACGCCGACCGCTATCTGCCGGCCAAAAGCCAGGAGGCCAAAGGCGCCACCGCCGCGCGCCAGGCCGAAGTGCAGCAGCAGGAGGCCAGTGCCGTGGCCGGTGCCGGCAGCACACCGCTGCCCAACGCCCCCACCCAGGTTGCCTGGAGCAGTGACAAGCTGCTGCCGGTGGACCGCCTGCGGGCCCTGGACCTGCAGGCCGACCTGAGCTTCGGCGCCTTGACCCTGGACAAGCTGCCGATCAGCAATGCCCGCCTTACCGCCAACGGCCAGGGCGGCCTGCTGACCCTGCAAACCCTGCGCGGTGACCTGTACAACGGCAGCTTCGAGGCCAAGGGCACGGTAGACGTGCGCCCTGCTGTGCCGCAACTGGGGGTGAACACCCGTATCCAGCGGGTGCCGGTGGAGCACTTCATCAAGACCGACGGCAAGCAGCAGACCCCGCCGCTGAAAGGCCTGCTGACCCTGTCCAGCGACCTGACGGCCACCGGCAACAGCCAGAAGGCGCTGGTGGACACCCTCAACGGCAACGCCAACTTCACCATCAATGACGGCGTGCTGGTCAATGCCAACCTGGAACAGCAGCTGTGCCAGGCCATCGCCACGCTCAACCGCAAGTCGCTCAGTGGCGAACCACGCGGCAAGGACACCCCGTTCCAGGAGCTGCGCGGCAGCGTGGTGGTGCGCAACGGTGTGGCCAGCAACCCCGACCTGAAGGTGCGTATCCCTGGCCTTACCGTGAACGGCCACGGTGACGTGGACCTGCGCGTGCTGGGCATGGACTACAACGTGGGCGTGATCGTGGAAGGCGACCAGCGCGCCATGCCCGACCCTGCCTGCCAGGTGAACGAACGCTACGTGGGTGTGGAACTGCCGCTGCGCTGCCGTGGCCCGCTGGAGCTGGGCGCCAAGGCCTGCCGCCTGGACCAGGAAGGCATGGGCAAGGTCGCGGCCAAGCTGGCCGGCAACCGCCTGAAGGACAAGATTGATGAAAAGCTCGATGAAAAACTCGGAGACAAAGTGAGCCCGGAACTTAAAGACGCGCTCAAGGGGCTGTTCAAGCGATGACCCCCGAGCAGTTCTCCAGCGCTGTGCTGGGCTGGTATGACCAGCACGGCCGCCACGACTTGCCCTGGCAACAGGGCATCAACCCGTACCGGGTGTGGGTGTCCGAAATCATGCTGCAACAAACCCAGGTGAGCACCGTGCTCAACTACTTCGACCGCTTCATGCAGGCGCTGCCGACCGTGCAGGCGCTGGCCGAAGCCCCAGAAGACGAAGTGCTGCACCTGTGGACGGGCCTGGGCTACTACACCCGCGCCCGCAACCTGCAGAAGGCCGCCAGAATGGTGGTAGAGCAGCACGGCGGCGAGTTCCCGCGCAGCGTCGAACAGCTCACCGAGCTGCCCGGCATCGGCCGCTCCACCGCCGGGGCCATCGCCAGCATCAGCATGGGCATCCGTGCGCCGATCCTGGACGGTAACGTGAAGCGCGTACTGGCGCGCTTCACCGCCCAGGCCGGCTACCCAGGCGAGCCCAAGGTCGCCAACCAGCTGTGGGCAACGGCCGAGCGCTTCACCCCGCAGCAGCGCGCCAACCACTACACCCAGGCGATGATGGACCTGGGGGCCACCCTGTGTACCCGCAGCAAGCCCAGTTGCCTGATCTGCCCGGTGCGCCGTGGCTGCGAGGCACACCTGCATGGTGAAGAAACCCGCTACCCCGAGCCCAAGCCACGCAAGGCGTTGCCGCAGCGGCGCACGCTGATGCCGCTGCTGGCCAATGCCAAGGGCGACATCCTGCTGTACCGCCGCCCCTCCAGCGGCCTGTGGGGCGGGTTGTGGAGCCTGCCGGAGCTGGACGACATCGCCCAGCTCGACGACCTGGCCTACCAGCACGGCCTGCGCCTGGCGGGTAGCCGCGCCCTGGGCGGCCTTACCCACACGTTCAGCCACTTCCAGCTGGCCATCGAGCCTTGGCTGGTGCGCGTCGACCCGGTCGGCGAGCACGTGGCCGAGGCCGACTGGCTCTGGTATAACCTCGCCACCCCACCCCGCCTGGGCCTCGCTGCCCCGGTGAAGAAGCTGCTGAAACGTGCAGCCGACGAACTGATTGCAGGAGATGCCTGATGACCCGCACCGTGATGTGCCGCAAGTACAACGAAGAACTGCCCGGCCTGGACCGCCCGCCCTACCCCGGCGCCAAGGGCCAGGACATCTTCGATCACATCTCGCAGAAGGCCTGGGCCGACTGGCAGAAACACCAGACCATGCTGATCAACGAAAAGCGCCTGAACATGATGAACGCCGAGGACCGCAAATTCCTCCAGGCCGAGATGGACAAGTTTTTCGCCGGCGAAGAGTACGCCCAGGCCGAAGGCTACGTGCCACCCTCGGAATGACCCCAAGGAACGTAAGCGACGGAATTGATTTAAAATTTTTTCAAAAAGTCGTTGACGAGCGGTCTGAAAGTCTATTTAATTCACCTCGTCGCCCAGATAGCTCAGTCGGTAGAGCAGAGGATTGAAAATCCTCGTGTCGGCGGTTCGACTCCGTCTCTGGGCACCACCTTCAGCTTCTGGTGGTTGCAAAGTTACCCGAAGCGACAACAAAAAACCCGCCTAGTGCGGGTTTTTTGTTGTCCGTGAAAAATGATTGCCGTGTTCGCAGACGTTTAATGGCCACCCCTCGCAGATACCAGTGGCCTGTCTTGACCAACATCAAAAAGCCATCCCTTCCTCACCCTTAGCATGTCTTGTGGAACCCGTACCGACTGCGCAAGGACCTCCATGAGCGAAGACGCCCCCCTGCAACTCCCCGCCCCCGCCCCATCCGCCGCCACCCCCACACGCACGCGCCGCCCTCGTCAGCGCAAGCCTGAACCTGCCATCACCCAGGTCAGCCAGGCACCCGCCGCGCTTGAAGTGGCCAGCGCGCCCAAGGGCAGCACCGAAGACAGCACCTCGGCCCGGCTACCGGCGAGCTACCCGTACCGCACGCGGCTGCGACGCCAGGATTACGAAAAGGCCAAGCACGCCCTGCAAATCGAACTGCTGAAGGTACAGAGCTGGGTGAAGGACACCGGGCAGCGGGTAGTGATTCTGTTCGAAGGGCGCGACGCGGCTGGCAAGGGCGGGACCATCAAGCGCTTCATGGAACACCTGAACCCGAGGGGTGCGCGCATCGTTGCCCTGGAAAAGCCCTCGGAACAGGAAAAGGGCCAGTGGTACTTCCAGCGCTATGTGCAGCATTTGCCCACGGCCGGGGAAATGGTGTTCTTCGACCGCTCCTGGTACAACCGCGCCGGGGTCGAGCGGGTGATGGACTTCTGCACGCCGCTGCAGTACCTGGAATTCATGCGCCAGGCGCCAGACCTGGAGCGCATGCTGTGCAACAGCGGCATTCTGCTGTTCAAGTACTGGTTCTCGGTAAACCGCGAAGAGCAGCTGCGCCGCTTCATCTCGCGCCGCGACGACCCGCTGAAGCACTGGAAGCTGTCGCCCATCGACATCAAGTCGCTGGACAAGTGGGAAGACTACACCGCCGCCAAGGAGGCCATGTTCTTCCACACCGACACCGCAGATGCGCCCTGGACGGTGATCAAGTCCGATGACAAGAAACGCGCGCGCATCAACTGCATCCGCCACTTCCTGCACTCGCTGGACTACCCCGGCAAAGACCACCGCGTGGCCCACGCGCCGGATGCCCTGCTGGTAGGCCGGGCATCACGCGGTTTCGAGGAAGATGAAGCGGTGGCGTAACCCGCCTGGCCTTAGAAGTTGGCGATGGCGCTGCAGTATTCGGCTTTGTGCCGGGGCACCTGATCGGTGCTGCCCAGGCGCTTGAGCGTGCCGCCACAGGCGCTGTAACCACGCAGTACCAGCTCGTAGTCGGCGCCTTTTTCCGGCACGAACCAGAACATGCCCAGGCAGTTTTCCACGGTGCCGTATGCCGGGGAACTGCCGCCGTCCAGAAAGTGCAAGGTGAAGGGCTTGCCGGCCGGCACCAGCACTTCGCTAACAGCATCCCCCCTGCCCACAGCCGCGCCGGCAGGCATGCCCAGGGTTTCGCCGTTACGGTCGGCGAAGCCCTTTTTCGGTACAGCAATCACGCCTGCACCGGGGCTGTACCAATCCACGCAATCCTTCTCGGGCACCGCCCGCACCATGCCATTGGCGATGACGCGCAGGCGTGCGGTGTCCCCGGCAGTGGGTGAGCCATAGGGCGTGTTGAACGATTTGACGGCAGCAATGTTGCCACAGCCGGCCAGGGCAACGGCCAGCAGGCCGGCTAATACGGGTACTTTCATCCGTGAAGGTCCAGGGAGGTGATGAAGTGTGGGTAGTGTGTCTGAGACCTGCCGAAGCTGCTTGGGTTTCGCAGGCATCTGCGCTTCAATACGCACTTTTCACGGCACCCCCAAAGGACTCCACTCATGGCCACCTCCACCAAGCAACAGAAACGCGCCAAGCGCGCTGCCACCAAGGCCAAGCAGAACCGCATGGTCCGCAGCGGCCAGGCGGTCAAGGCCAGTGCCGGCGACAGCGCCAGTGTTCAGCAGGTGTACGACAAGGCCATGGAGTCGGGCAGTTACGAGCCGCTGTTCAAGAAGATGAAGGAAGCCCAGGAGGACGGCCTGGTCCCGATGATTTCGGTGTTCCTGGTAGACCCGTTGCTGGCCCTGGTGCTCAAGGGGCACAAGGAAGAACACGCCACCGACTACATCGTGCTGGTGTTCAGCGCCTACCGTAAGTGGCTCGACGGTGCTGATGAAGACACCACCATGGCATGGCTGGAAAGTGATGAGTTCCAGAATGCCTATATCACCGCTTCCGAGCTTGTGGCCAAACAGCAGCAACAGCAGAAGCAGTTCGGCTGACAGCGCCCCAACAGCCCCGCCCACCCTGTGGGAGCGGGTTCACCCGCGAAGAAGCCAGCACAGGCAAAAAAAGGCCGCACCCTCAACAGGGCGCGGCCTTTTCGTTGCAGCCAGCGCGGGTCAGTTATCCAGCGCCACCCGCCCTGCAGCTTCACGCTTGCGATGCACCAGCAGCCCCGCCGCCACTACCGCAATGCTCAGCAATGCGGTGGCGATGATTTCGATACGGTGGTCTTCACGCAGCGCCATCACGCCCAGTACCGCAACGATGAAGGCAATGGTGGCCCAGGTCAGCCCCGGGAACAGCCACATCTTGAAGGCGATCTTCTCGCCACGGGCTTCACGCTGGGCCCGCATGCGCAGTTGCGACACGGCAATCACCAGGTACACCAGCAGCGCGATGGCGCCAGAACTGGCCAGCAGGAACTCGAACACCTGCGCCGGGGCCAGGAAGTTGGCGAACACACACAGGAAAGCCGCAGCCGTGGACAGCAATACCGCCACATGCGGGGTCGCTGCCTTGGTGGTGCGCTGAGCCATGGCCGGTGCGTCGCCGCGCTTGCTCAGGGAGAACAGCATGCGCGAAGAGGTGTACAGCGCCGAGTTGAGGCAGCTGGTCACCGCGATCAGTACCACGATATCGACGATCAGCTTGGCATTCGGCACACCGATACGGCTGAGCACGGTCTGGTACGAACCGGTTTCTGCCAGGGCCGGGTCGTTCCACGGCACAAGGGCAACAACCAGGAAGATGGACACCAGGTAGAACAGGCAGATACGCCAGATCACCGAGTTGGTGGCACGGCTGATCTGCTTGCCCGGGTCCTTGGACTCGGCCGCCGCGATGGTGACGATTTCAGTACCCATGAACGAGAACATGGTGGTCAGCATGGCTGCCAGCACCGCGCCCAGGCCATTGGGCATGAAGCCCTGGGTGTCGAACAGGTGGCTGATACCGCTGACCTGGCTGCTGGGCACCAGGCCGAACATGGCCACGCAGCCCACCACGATGAAGCCGATGATGGCCAGCACTTTCAGCAGCGCGAACCAGAATTCGAACTCGCCGTAGTTCTTCACGCTGAACAGGTTGGTGACGGTGAGTGCCAGGGTAATGATCAGCGAGAACGCCCACAGGTCTACCGCAGGGAACCAGGCATGCAGAATGGCCGCCGCCGCGTTGGCTTCCAGCGGGATCACCAGCACCCAGAACCACCAGTACAGCCAGCCGATGGTGAAGCCCGCCCAACGCCCGATGGCGCGGTCGGCATAGGTGGAAAACGAACCCGTGTCGGGTGAGGCGACCGCCATTTCACCCAGCATGCGCATCACCAGCACCACCAGCGTACCGGCAGCCGCATAGGCCAGCAGTACGGCGGGGCCGGCAGCGGCAATGGCATGGCCGGAGCCGACGAAGAGGCCGGCACCGATGACGCCAGCGATAGACAGCATGGTCACATGCCGTTGTTTGAGCCCCTGAGCGAGGTCGTTGGAATTGTTACCGCTCATAAAACTACCTTTGTAAGGAGTGGACCACATCGATTGCGAGTCAGGCGTGCCCTGGGTTGAGGTGGGCAACGCTGCAATCTGCGGTTTCGTACTGGCAATAAGCGCGCCATGTGCCAACCCACCGCACCAAGATTGTGCGTAAGCCTTGATTGACGCGGGATGGAGCGCATTCGGCCAGCCCGTGACCGAATCATCGCCGAATCATCGGATTACGGAAATACCCACTTACAAATGCACCACGGGTGCCCCTCGGTAACACCCACGCACCATAGCGAGGCAAAAAAGTGCAACCGGGAGGTACAACCACGACGCCGTTTTACACGCTTGCCAGGTGCAGCCCTGCATCAGTGGAGCGCTGCCCGCGTGGTCAGGTTTACTCAGCAAACGGTCCGAAAGCGCTTCCCTGAGCCGGCCAAAACTGGCACCATCGCGCCTTTTTTCATCAAGGCTCAGGTGCCGGGCGACAACGCGGGTGGACATCCGCGCGACGTTGCGCTGCAACGATGCGACAAACTGCCCCACCAAGGCCCAGACTGCCCGGCAACCCTGTTGGCCGTCATAATGCCGCTATGCTAGCTTGGCGCACGCCAGGAAGGCCGCCAACAGCTGGGAACGCACCCGAACACATGAGGACCGCACATGGCTCAGGCCACGCCCGCGCTGGAAATCCGCAACCTGCACAAACGCTACGGCGAGCAGGAAATTCTCAAGGGCATTTCGCTGACCGCACGCGACGGTGACGTGATCTCCATCCTGGGGTCGTCCGGCTCCGGCAAGTCCACCCTGCTGCGCTGCATCAACCTGCTGGAAAACCCGCACCAGGGGGAAATCCTGGTTGCCGGTGAAGCACTCAAGCTCAAGGCCGCGAAAAACGGCGACCTGATCGCTGCCGACAACCGCCAGATCAACCGCCTGCGCAGCGAAATCGGCTTCGTCTTCCAGAACTTCAACCTGTGGCCACACATGTCCATCCTCGACAACATCATCGAGGCCCCACGCCGCGTCCTCGGCCAGAGCAAGGCCGAAGCCGTGGAGGCAGCCGAAGCGCTGCTGAACAAGGTGGGTATCTACGACAAGCGCCACAGCTACCCCGCCCAGCTTTCCGGTGGCCAGCAACAGCGCGCCGCCATTGCCCGTACCCTGGCCATGAAACCCAAGGTGATCCTGTTCGACGAGCCCACGTCGGCCCTCGACCCGGAAATGGTCCAGGAAGTGCTAAACGTTATCCGCGCATTGGCCGAAGAAGGCCGTACCATGCTGCTGGTGACGCACGAGATGAACTTTGCCCGCCAGGTGTCCAGTGAAGTGGTCTTCCTGCACCAGGGCCTGGTCGAAGAGCAGGGATCGCCGCAGCAGGTCTTCGAAAACCCGACCTCGGCGCGTTGCAAGCAATTCATGTCCAGCCACCGCTAACGGAGCAATACATGCAAACCTACAAGAAGTTTCTCCTGGCCGCTGCAGCCACCCTGGTGATGTCGGCCAACGCCCTGGCCGCAGAAAAACTGCGCATGGGTATCGAAGCGGCCTACCCGCCGTTCAACAACAAGGACGCCAGCGGCAACGTCGTGGGCTTCGACAAGGACATCGGCGACGCCCTGTGCGCCAAGATGAAGGTCGAGTGCTCGGTGGTCACCTCCGACTGGGACGGCATCATCCCGGCCCTGAACGCCAAGAAGTTCGACTTCCTGGTGTCGTCGCTGTCGATCACCGACGAGCGCAAGCAGGCTGTGGACTTCACCGACCCCTACTACTCCAACAAGCTGCAGTTCATCGCGCCGAAAAACGTCGACTTCAAAACCGACAAGGCCTACCTGAAGGGCAAGACCATCGGCACCCAGCGCGCCACCCTGGCGGGCACCTGGCTTGAAGACAACTACGGCAGCGACCTGGACATCAAGCTGTACGACACCCAGGAAAACGCCTACCTCGACCTGGTCGCCGGCCGCATCGACAGCATCCTGGCCGACAAGTACGTGCAGTACGAGTGGCTGAAAAGCAAGGACGGCTCCAACTTCGAGTTCAAGGGCGAGCCGGTGGTGGACAGCGACAAGATCGGCATCGCCGTGCGCAAGGGTGACACCAAGCTGCGCGACGACCTGAACAAGGCCCTGGCCGAAATCAAGGCCGACGGCACGTACAAGAAGATCAACGACAAGTACTTCCCGTTCAGCATCGAATGACCCGCCCCGACCGGCGCGCCCTTGCGGCGCGCCAGTCCCTAAAATGACCTGCCCATGAATATCGACCTGCACGGATTCGGCCCGGCCATGATGGCCGGCACCCTGATGACCGTAAAACTGGCGCTTTGCGCCTTGCTGCTGGGGCTGGTGCTGGGCCTGCTCGGCGCCCTGGCCAAGACTTCCTCGATCAAGCCGCTGCAGTGGCTTGGCGGCTTCTACTCCACCCTGGTACGTGGCATACCCGAACTGCTGTGGGTGCTGCTGATCTATTTCGGCACCGTCGGCCTGATGAGCAGCCTGGGCGATGCCCTGAACATGCCGGGCCTGGAGCTGAGTGCATTTGCCGCCGGCGTCATCGCCCTGGGCCTGTGCTTTGGCGCCTATGCCACCGAGGTGTTCCGCGGCGCCATCCTGGCCATCCCCAAAGGGCACCGCGAGGCCGGCCTGGCCTTGGGCATGACCAAGGGGCGTATCCTGTCGCGCATCATCCTGCCGCAGATGTGGCGCATCGCCCTGCCCGGCCTGGGCAACCTGTTCATGATCCTGATGAAGGACACCGCCCTGGTGTCGGTGATCGGCCTTGAAGAAATCATGCGCCACGCGCAAATCGGCGTGACCGTGACCAAGGAGCCCTTCACCTTCTACATGGTCGCCGCCTGCATCTACCTGGGCCTGACCATCATTGCCATGACCGGCATGCACTTCATGGAAAAACGCGCCGCTCGCGGCTTCGCGAGGGCCGAACAATGAATTGGGAAGTGATCATCAAGTGGCTGCCCCGCCTGGCACAGGGCGCCACGCTCACGCTGGAGCTGGTGGCCATTGCCGTGGTGGCCGGGCTGATTCTGGCCATCCCGCTGGGCATCGCCCGCTCTTCGCGCCACTGGTACGTGCGCGCCGTGCCGTTCAGCTACATCTTCTTCTTCCGCGGCACACCGCTGCTGGTGCAGCTGTTTCTGGTGTACTACGGCCTGGCCCAGTTCGACGCCGTGCGCAGCAGTTCGCTGTGGCCGTACCTGCGCGACCCGTTCTGGTGCACGGTGCTGACCATGACCCTGCACACTGCTGCCTACATCGCCGAGATCCTGCGCGGCGCGCTGCAGTCCATCCCCAAGGGTGAGATCGAGGCGGCGCGGGCGCTGGGCATGTCGCGGGGCAAGACCCTGTTCTACATCATGCTGCCCCGGGCCGCGCGCATCGGCCTGCCGGCGTACAGCAACGAAGTGATCCTGATGCTCAAGGCCAGCGCCCTGGCCAGTACGGTGACCCTGCTGGAACTGACCGGCATGGCCCGTACCATCATCGCCCGCACCTACCTGCCGGTGGAAATCTTCTTTGCTGCCGGCCTGTTCTACCTGCTGATCTCGTTCCTGCTGGTGCAGGGCTTCAAGTTGCTGGAGCGCTGGTTGCGGGTGGACGCCTGCCAAGGTCGCTGACCCCGCACCGCCCCTTTCGCGGGTGAACCCGCTCCCACAGGCCCCTCACAGGCTTCCAACCTGTGCCAACCCTGTGGGAGCGGGTTCACCCGCGAAAAGGCCCTCAAACCCTACAACCATCTCCCCATGCCCAACCACCTCCACAGCCACCACCTAAGCACCCGCTTCCTGGCCCTCGACCAGTTCCTGGTGGAGCACCAACAGCTGTGGAAACCGCGCCCCTTCACTACCCTGCAACTAGGCTGGGAGGCCGCCCACCCAGAACTGGCCGCCCACCTGCGTCAATGTTCCCTGGCAGACGCCGAAGCCGACAGCACCTCTGGCCGCATGCCCGCCCCCTTCCCGCAACTGGCCGAGCAAGCCCAACAGCTCGCCACGCTCGGCAGCCTGCCCAAGGCCGAACTGCCGCCAGCCGCCCACCGCCTGGACGTCGCCGTTCCCGGCCGCAAATGGCAGCAGATCGAAGCCTTCGCCAGCCACCTGGCCTTCAGCGCCCAGCCCCACCGGTGGCTGGACTGGTGCGCAGGCAAAGGCCACCTCGGCCGCCGCCTGCTGCAACCCGGCCAGCAACTGACGTGCCTGGAATACGACGCCGAACTGGTCGCAGCCGGCCAGGCACTGAGCACCCATCACCATTTGCCCGCGCAACACCTGCATCAGGATGTGATGGCACCCGAAAGCGCCAGGCATCTGCATTCGGACACCAGCGTGGTCGCTCTACATGCCTGCGGCGACCTGCACGTGCGCCTGCTGCGGCTGGCCAGCGAGCAAGGCTGCCGGCAGCTGGCCGTAGCCCCATGCTGCTACAACCGTATCGCCACACCGAGTTACCAGACGTTATCCACAGCTGCACGCGCTTCCAGCCTGCACCTGTCGCTGGACGACCTGGGTTTGCCCCTGAGTGAAACCGTCACCGCAGGTGCCCGCGTGCGCCGCCAGCGTGATACCTCCATGGCGCGCCGGCTCGGTTTCGACCTGCTTCAACGCCAGCAACGCGGGGCGGATGAGTACCTGCCGACGCCATCGCTGCCCGTGGCCTGGCTGAGCAAACCGTTCGAGCAGTATTGCCGTGATCTGGCGGCACTCAAGCACGTACCCATTCACGTTGAACCGAACTGGGTCGCGCTGGAAGCGGCGGGCTGGCAGCGCCTGGCCGAGGTTCGCAACCTGGAGCGCGTACGCAACCTGTTCCGCCGCCCGTTGGAGCTGTGGCTGGTACTGGACCGCGCCCTGTACCTGGCAGAACAGGGTTACGACGTACGCGTAGGGTTGTTTTGCGACCATCCCTTGACCCCGCGCAACCTTCTGATCCTTGCCGAGCGCGGCAGATAGCCGCAGAAAAACCTGTGGATAACTCTGTGAACAAGCTTGTGATTACCTGTTGGAGCCAAGCGCTATTTCCAGCACGTGGCTTATTCCTTCAGGTACCGCAAGGCCAGCAAAAACAGGCATTTGCGCAAAGACAAGTGGCACAGCAAGGCGGCATGCATTTCGCGCAGGTAGGTGATGCCGCTTGTGCATAAGCGATTTTGGCGGTAGCCCAATTGGGTAACGGCTGCAAGGTGTTCGACGCGGGGAATGCAGCGCTCGATCTCACGGCAAACATCGGCGGCCCCCCGTCTCAATGCACCCGCCCCTTGGCAATCTCGATATCGTTCATCAACGCCTTCGCCATATCACACAGATAATCAGCCGCCCCCAAAAACTTGTGGTCATCCTCCATATCGCCCTCGCGTACCAGGTGCTTGATATACCCCATCAAAATCGACACATGCTCATAGGCGGCGTCCACAGGTACGCCGGGCTGTACACGCAAGAGGTTGATAGACGGGCTACCTGCGGGGAGGAAGGTTTCGATGCCTGCGGTGGTGACGGTATCGGAAACAGCAGCAGGTGAATCAGGAAGGATCTTTTTCATGTGCAACTCCCTACGTTCATGAGGAGTCGCCACATCCATGCCTTCTCACTGGATAGAGGTGGCAACCGTGCACGGGGTGAGAAACCGAGTGAACATAGGAAGCTCGGCCAGGCCAAAGCCTGCCCGTGCCGGTCGCCATAAAGCAGCCGCTACGTTCTAAAGCGGGTTCTCACACCCGGTCGCCTGAGCGACCCGGAAAAGGTATCCGTGAGCCATTTCCCCGACAACAGCGATACTTCGGCGGCACGCGTAGGATAGGTCCGAAGCAACCATCCTGAAACACTTTCCCAGCCTTTCCAGAATTCCCTTACACCCCCACCACCACCGGTTTCAGCCGCGATCACCCCCAACATAACCGCAAAAACCGTGTATCATCCGCCGCCCAAATCATTAAAAAGTGACGTCGCGCGCTGCCTGCCAGCCCTGCGGCCATCTGGCGTTGCGCCAGATTCGACAATGGACCAGACCCCGTGACCTTATCCAAACCCCTCGCCCTGCTCGCCTTCGCCCTGGCCCTGACCGCCTGCAGCAGCGGCCCGTCGCATCACAAATCCAGCAACCTCGGCTGGAACCACCCTGGTATGCAACTGGGCGGCGACAAAGGCCTGCCCCTGCGCGCCGAAACCCCGTGCCGCAAGCGCGGCTGCGACAACGACAAGCTGGTCTTCAACCCCGCCAAGACCGAGCCAAACATCAACACCATCCACCGCGGCTGGTAAGAAATTTCTCCTTTTGGGCCGGTGACTTAGGTTATTTGCGAACAATCGCAACTAAGTGGTTTACAGGCCCAAAACGATCGTTATAATGACGCCCCATTGCCGGTATAGCTCAGATGGTAGAGCAACTGACTTGTAATCAGTAGGTCCCGGGTTCGATTCCTGGTGCCGGCACCATTCAAGGTTCCATAGAAAGCTTTCAAAATCTCTGGAACCCCCGAAAAACCCGCCTTCTGGCGGGTTTTTTCGTTTTGGCGTTCCGTCGGATTCCGAGGGTAGCCAGCGCTAATAAGGGTACTTTTAAGGATACCTACCAATTCGACATTGGAAAGTACCCTTATGGCTCGCACAACGGCTCCCCTTACCGACAACGCCTGCCGCACTGCAAAGGCTCGCGAACGTGAGTACAAGCTTTTTGACGGCGATGGCCTTTACCTGCTCGTGAAGCCCAACGGTCGCAAAGGCTGGCGGCTCAGGTACGTGAAGCCCGATGGTCGCGAGGGCCTGACCTCACTCGGCAATTACCCGGTGGTCGGGCTGGCTGACGCTCGCCACAAGCGCTTCGAGCTCAAACAGCAGCTCGCCAACGGCATTGACCCCATCCAATCCAAGCAGCAGGCCAAGGTGCAAGCCGTAATCAATAGCCGTACCTTCGAAAGCGTCGCGCTCGATTGGTATGCCGGGATGGTGCCCAAGTGGGCGCCGGGCCACGCCAAGACTGTGCTCAGCCGGTTGAAGACTCACGTATTTCCTTTGCTCGGTGCCAGGGCAATCGTCGAGCTCGATACCCACGACCTCATGCAGCCTCTAGAAGCCGTGACGAAACGCGGCACCATCGACGTGGCGCTTAGGATCAAGAACTACCTTCAAAGCATCATGCGCGAAGCCAAACGGCTGCGGCTGATCACCGCGAACCCGGCTCACGACCTCGACGGCTCGATCAGAGCACCACGGGTTACACATCGACCCGCACTACCCTTATCGCGTCTGCCAGAGCTGCAAGCACGCATCGACGACTACAAAGGTCGTCCACTCACACGCCTTACCGTGATGCTGTCGCTGCACGTGTTCGTACGCTCCAGTGAGCTGCGCTTCGCTCGCTGGAATGAGTTCGACCTCAAGCGCGGAATCTGGGAAATCCCCGACACCCGCCCGGCGCTGGACGGCGTGCCGTTTTCCACAAGAGGTACGAAGATGGCTGGGGACATACACGTTGTACCCTTATCGCCGCAGGCAGTGGCCTTGCTTGAGCAGATTCACGCGATCACCGGCAAGTTCGACCTGGTGTTCGCGGGGGATGCCAAACCGTGGAAACCGATGTCCGAGAACACGGTGAACGCGGCGCTCAGGACGATGGGTTACGACACCAAGGTGGATATCTGCGGCCACGGGTTCCGCGCCATGGCGTGCAGTGCGTTGGTCGAGTCTGGCCTATGGTCGGAGACGGCTATCGAGCGGCAGATGAGCCACAAGGAACGCAACAACGTGCGGGCCGCTTATACCCACAAGGCTGAGTTCCTCGAAGAGCGCCGGATGATCATGACCTGGTGGAGCCGGTTTCTGGAGGCAAACCGCGAGGACCATGTGACGCCGCATGAGTTTGCCAAGCAGACGGGCGAGAACGTCACGCGGCTTCGCAGTGCCAAGAGGACCGAGTAACCCGCCGCACCACCACCTCAACTCGCTGTGAAGTTACCCACAGCACCGCATGAAGCTCCTCCGCGCGGGTCCTTTCAAACGGGGCTGCAAAGCAGCCCCGTTTGAAAGGACCATACCTAAGAAAAAAACTGCTGGCACAGCTTACGTCTGTGGAAAACCAGTGATGTCCACCGGGGGATAGTTTTATCCACAGGCGCTAAATCCCTGATATCGCTCTGCTTGACGAATATTGTCCACAAGTGTAGACCGGGAGTCGCAAGAGCTGTCGATGACAGCACCCCAGGTGACCCGAACCTTTGAGGTCACGCCGCTCCCGCGGTGGTTCACCCGCAAGTACGATTCGCGTCCGGCAGCTCGTACGGTCACTACCCATGTGATGGATGCCAACTCAATATCGTTGCCCCTGCGGCAACCACCCTATCCATCTGCTCAGCAGCAGCCTATCCGCTTGGCCATTTCGCGTGCGCCAACCTGCGCCCGTCTCTTTCACTGGAAAGAGACGGGCGCTTCTAGCACTGCTGCAGCCCTCATCGCACCTGGCTCTGCGGCAACTCCACTCGTGACAATCGGCGTGACAAACGCCGAAGTCACCAGCAACAGCGCTGTAGATGATGGTGCCGCAGACCAAGGAATGGACTGCACCTGACTGACAGTCAGGCATGCCCCGGTCATCGCATCGCTGCGTTCACCCGGCTCAGGATCTCGCGGCACTGGTCTCGTCAGCCAATGCAGCCTCCACCCGCCCACCGGTAACGGTGCTCAGGAGGCCAGATCATGAGATGCCCTTGCTCCCGGACGTAAGGAGCCGCCAGTCCCGCGTTAGAGGACATCCCCACAGGTCGCAGGGGCCTTGATCCCTGATAACACTCAACATTCTTGGCGGGATGACGTGGGGCGAGGTTCGGAGAACGGTAGATGAGGTGACTGACATGGCATTGGTGGGTAGACGCGATGGCCGCAATTTCGGTTACGGCAGACAATTGAGCTACGCAGGGCCGCAGGCGCTGAAAGACATGTTTGGCGGTGGCCATTACGGCACGGTCAAAGCGCACTGCGACCGGTGGTTGGCATTCGTGAAATGGTGCCGCTCCGAACACGGACCTGGTCTCAATGATGCGCGGCAGATCGATCGCAAAGTGTTGGCAGACTACGCGGCATATCTGCGCGACCTGGTTCGGCGCGGTGACCTCGCCGTCAGCACCGCGCATAACCGGCTATCCAGTGTTAACAGGACCATGGCGGCGCTTCGCGGTGATCAGTGCGTGAAATTGCCAAGTCCGAGCAAGGCATTGGGTATGCAGCGCACCGGGGTTCGTCACTCAGTGCCGCAGGGACAAGATCGCGAACAGATTAAACAGATCGTCAATGCGCTTTGTCGGCATCATCAGCTACGAGCAGCCGCGATTGTCCTGTTGGCGCGAGCCACTGGCATGCGCTTGCGTGAAGCCATATTGGCTGACCTGCAACGGCTTAGCCGGCAGGCTGAAGCCTGCGGCAAGATCAACATCCAGGAAGGCACCAAAGGTGGCCGCGCCGGCGCTTCGGCGCCTCGTTGGATAGCAGTGGATGATCATATTCGTGATGCTCTTGGATTCGCATCGCAAGCGTCACCTGCAGGTAGCCGCAACCTGATTGCGCCAAATGAGAGCTACCTGAATCTTCTGCAAGAAAGCATCCGCTCTGCGCGGGATATCCTGCATGCGCACAACCTGAAGGGCTTCCATGAGCTACGAGCGGCGTACGCATGTGAGCGTTACGAGCAGCTCACCCAACACCCCGCGCCAATCAACGGCGGCCAATGGTGCCAGATAGATAGGAACCTTGATCGTGAGGCCCGGTGGCAAATCAGCTGCGAACTGGGGCACGGGCGGATCGACGTGGTCGCCGCCTACATTGGTGGCCGGGCATGAGTAAGCCATTCGATATGGAGCTGTTTTTGGCTGGAGTTCTGACCGGCTCGCGTACAACGCAGCAACGCCACGTTCGCCAGGCGAAAATCATTCAAGCTGAAATTACAGAACGCTGGCAGCGAGAAACGCCTTGGACTTGGCAGAGTAAGCACTTAAATTGGTTTCTTCAGCATTGCCTAAGCCGACGTAGCGAGACCACACGGTACTACTATTTACTGACTGTTAAGCTGCTCGTTCGCCGCTTAGAAAAATCATGGACATTCAATCTTTGACTAAGAAGCCTGATCATCAAGTCCATTCTATCTTGAACGAAATGCAGCAAACGACTTTAAAGTTTTAATATAGAAACAAATGCAGAGAAAAAAAGCCCGCGCTTCGCGGGCTTTGTCACTATTTACTGCAAAACCGTATAGCATTAAACCTTTTCTCTCCAGATTGCCCCATAATAAAACTATCCATGCAGTCTAGCCAAGACTTAATATTAGCGGTCTGTGAGTCACTTCGCCAGTTCCAGTGATTTTGCAATTTAAGTTGTTCGTGTACAGCTTTACGAAGATACTGAGCATGCTTATCTTGATCAAAAGATATGCATGACTTATTGGGATCTCCAAAGAAAATGTAATCAGGAGTGGAAGCTTCTATACCTGGCAAGTCAGAAACACTTAAAAACCTCGTATCCTTAAAGTCCAAGCAGCTCGCTTCAATGGCTACTGGAAGTATATGTAAGTGAGCATGATCAACACAGTTGATCAAAGACCTACCAACATCCAATATACCATGTTCAAAGTAAAAAATAGAAGCCGAATTCAGTACGGACTTATAGATTGCCTGCAAGTCACTGATCACTAATTCAAGTTCGGCAATCTCATCTTTTGTAGCCATACTAAAGGCTGTGTAATGCCTTTTTGGAACAATAAGTAAATGACCAGAGATCAGCGACCCGACGCTGGGAAAAATGTAAAAATATAGGCTTTCCAGCCTCAACCTGCTCACCCCAATGTTGGGCAAGACATTTTTTAGGTAGTAGCTATTATCCACATCCCCGGAAAACTCTGCGCAATAACTACACTTGTCCATGTAAAGCTATTCCTTTAACAAAATCACAGATAGACCTGAATAGAACCACCGTTTTATCAGACGGCTTACAAATTTCTGTATGGGATGCATCGATCAAAATATGGTCGCAGTTTGGCAAGTTTGGATTCGATGATCTTTTGTTGACTATTGTAAAGTTTGAGTTCTCCCCATAACTCCTGTGAGAAATTTTGTGATCCGTAGCAAGTTTGTGATAGTCACGATTCAGAATAGTTAACTCTTTATTGTTATAAAACAAATCTTTTACTGAATCGGGACTTAAGAGAAACTGTGAAAGGGACAAGAAGTTAGCAAGCCTTGATCCGATATGAGGTGTAGCTAGAAAAACAACCCCAACTATATTTTTAAAGCTATCTTGATTACTCCGCAGCTTAAGCGACAGGAGAATTTTCTTTGTTATAAGACCACCAAAACTGTGACCTACAAGTACAGTTTTTCTTTTGAAAATATCATTACTCTCGAGAAGGTGAAGAAGATTATTAGTCCTGTCTTCAAGAGACATACCCTTCCCCATCACTCGCACTGGTGGATTTGCATATCCCAGCGAAAATACTCTTGTCTTAGTTTCTTCGGAAATTTTAGTTGGAAGGTAAAACCCAGTGTTTCCGTTGAGCCAAGTTTGCCTTGCATCTCCTCCTAACCCGTGAACAAATACCACATCAATTTCTGAATGGTTATCTTCTGACACCTGATATAGCTGCGGGTACTTTGCGGGATTTATATCGTCATATTTATAATAACTTTTTATGAACGACGCAAAATATTCAGTTTTTTTATTAAGCTCCGCAATTGCCATAATGGTGTCGTGGGCACCATAGCTGGTATCTTTGCCGTAATCAGTGGTATCGCCGACAAAATGACTTCCACCAGTCGCTCTTTTGACGTATTCCTCAACAATTTTGCTAGGGAGCTTTTTCACATGGTCATTAGCAACGATGGCGCGCACGAATAAGTGCGTCAGAGGGTAATGGAAAGTTATTCTTCTAGGACTACCCTCTTCACTCACAGAGACCTCTTCGCGATTCAAACACTTATCCCATGAGGTAGCATCCCCAATGGCACGCAGAGCAAAATCGATAGCATTTGAAACAATACTAGAGCTTCTATACCCAGTCTCGGATAGTAAAATTAAAGCATATGCCGTAGAGCCCAAGCACTCTCTACCATTTAGATCGGGCCAGCCGCCCGACTGCATAGCGCTTCCCAATACATGCCTAACACCACGATGAAGAGCAGTGTCGAGCTCCGAAGTTCTTGAGCCTACGCTCGAAATCGCCCTCAATGCAACGGTCGTACTTACTACTCTTGAAGGACTATTTTTGATAAGCCCCCACCCGCCGTCATCATTTTGAGAGTCAACCAGCCATGTCAATGCGTTGTTGATGGTCTCGTCAAAGTTGGCCATCTCAGTATTGCACTTTGAAAGAGCAAGACAGGACCATGCGGTCGCGTCAACCACGCCAACTTTATTGACGTTAGACACGAAAGGAAAACTTCCATCTGGAAGTGCAAATGATACCAGCGTGTTTAGCGCCCGGTATAGCTTCCCAAGGTCGAATCCATTTTCCCTAAGCGCAATCAATACATGCGCTGTTGCAACAATTCCTATTGTCTTGTTTGATCTTAGCTCTCGATACCAACCTTCCTGGCCGTCATATATAACCCTATTACTATAAAGTTCTTGCATCTTGCTTTCGAGAGTTAGTAACATACTAGACCTTATTCACCAATCACTTGTCTGAAATATCTATCCATGGGCACAACTGAGTCTTGTGTCGCATCTAGCCTTGCGCAGTACTCTTTTATAGCTGATTTTTTTATTTCGTTCGTAGTCTCAAACATCAAAGAAATATATCTCTTCGCATTACTGCATGCAAACAAATAGGATGAGGCAACATTATTCGGCAACGAATCGTTCGCAGATTGAAGCACACCGATCATTTTCCCTGTTTCGCTTTCCTTTAAGTTTTTAGCTAAATCTCTCAAAGCATCTAGCTGCTCTGCTGGTAGAGTCTTAGTATACTCGATCACCTCATCGACATCCAAAATTCTGGCAGCAATACATTTTTGAATATGCTCTCGAATACACGATTTTTGAACCAGGTTGTAGTTGTTGGCACTAGCTTGCTCTATGCATTTAGTAATCTCGTCGGCGATATCGTCCTTTGCCTTAAATTTGTCGCCAACCATACAATCAATTATAACTTTAGGAACGCCGCCTGTATCCAACGTACAATACATGTCCTGAGCTTTCTTCAGCAGATCTAAGTCTTGTTCGTAAACATCATGCCCGTCTACATAATTTCGCTTTCCTTTCGAACCAACATTTTCATGAGCGCTTGTCATACTACCTTTTAGCACAATGTATAAGTCCGGCTTAGGGAGACCCAATGCACCGTGTTCCATTTCATACACCCACGATGAAATATCTTCACCGCTGCGTATACTCTGAAAAGTGGCATTCGACAAGCTGTATCGATTTGAAATAACAATATGACCTGAAGCTATAGATGCTTTAATTCTCTCAACGAACTGCATCCTATCTAGGCTAAAAAGCATTGCCATCAGTTTCCCTGGAAGGCTTTTAGCATTTATGTCCTTGTCATGCCCCGCTAGTAATTGCCCTAGCTCTTTACCTATAAAAGAATCATACGCTGGAAAATCATACGTATCTACAAGGTTCCCGAGAGCTGCAAATCTCTCCTTAAGTAAGGATAACTGTGTTGCTTTACCTGTACCATCAATGCCTTCAATCACAATAAACATATTATTGACCTCGCCTGATATGTTTTAGAGGCCTGAAAATCTAGGCCTTAAGGCCTATTATCGCATCAAGCTAAATTTTGTGCATTATGAAAATTATTACCGTTCGCTAAGGACTGTAAAAAATATCAGATCAATTAGATACTGATAGCATGCCAGCAAGGTGTTTAAAAAGCACAGATTGATTTACGAAAACACACACCAAAGATCTTTCCAAGCATACGCAATCTGATTGCCGATTGAATTAGCACATAGCATTAACTATTGACTATTTACTCGGAAACCAACGACTGCTGTGCCTTCGAAACTACATCCTGGATTCATCATAAGTCTATTCGATGCATAATTTAATACGGCTAAAACCGGGCAAGAAGTTGGCTTACCGCTCTCGTTCATGCGGTAAATTTCAGAGCCGCACCCATCCACGGCCATGAGTGATGCTCATAGATATGGATCTACATATTCTGACTTAGCTTTCTCATATAAAGGACTACTGGACTTTCGTCTAAGGATATTTTTAGAGATACCAGAATTTTAATCAATCAATATAAATCAGTAAATTCATATAGTTATGTTTATTTTCGACTCTTGGTGCCGCACCATATGCAGTATCAAAAAAGGCTCACCGAAAGGTGGGCCTTTTTTGTTCGTGTCCCATATGCCTTTCTGCGTCGAAGCTGGCTGGCACGTGCGGGCAGCGCTGCGGTCCAGTAATCCCAAACCTGATCAACGACACAGCTTAATAACCGTCACTTCTTCAGAAAAAAACGCTTCAACTTGCTGATCGAACCTCGATACGATTTTATCGTAAATTTTAGATAAACCCTGCGAGGTGAAGCAATGGCACTTCAATTATACGAGAGCCCCTTCCACGTCATCCACGATCAGGACACACCCAGCAAAATAGCGTTGAAGATGGACCTCTCCATTTTCATCGCTGGCTGCATAAAGCAAATGGGCCTCAAACAACACGAGGCTGCTGCCAGGCTCAACGTGACCCAATCCCGGCTATCCGAGCTGGCAAACGGCAAGATCGAGGAGTTCACGCTGGACGCCATGATGGATATGCTCGACAAGCTCGGCTTCCGCACCAGCCTTGTCTTGCACTCGAACGATGCTGGGGCCCTACCGCAGATTGTTATCTCGCAAGTACGCGGTAGCTAGACCCTGTAACCCATGTCTCTATTGCCACCAGATCCAGTATCCGCTCCCATGCCATGGTGTTCCACCAACTATGATCGGACAGCTCACAACCAACGCGGACACCAAGCCCCCTTGGGCAACACTGCCATAAAGGCCGCTCCCCAAATCACCGGCTGACACCCATGAACCTCAATCTGAGACTCGCATCAGTTACCGACCTGCCAGCAATCTACCTGGGCGAACAAGACTATATCCGCACCTGGGAACCCGCCCACGAAGCAGCCTGGCGAGCAGATTTCAGCCGTCATCTGACCCGTTGGGTAACTCATTTCGACAAGTTCACTGTCGCAACCATAAGCACAGATTTCGCGGGGTATTCGCTGTGGATGCCGGACGGTGACTGTGCAGAGTTGTGCACCATTAACGTGTTGGAAACCTGTAGGCGCAACGGTGTGGGCTCTGCGCTGTTAGATGCCTACATCTCAACCGCAAGATCACTGCGCTTTGCGAGACTGCGATTGAGCGTAAGGCCCGATAATCCCGCACGATTCATGTATTCGAAAGCTGGGTTCGTGCTTACTGGAATCGGGCCGCAGGGTTATGAGGTGTTTGAGCGAGCAATCGATTGACCCACACAGGTTGTATGTTCACCGAAGTGATCTAGCGTTGCAGGGGGTGTGGGGTTATTGGGGCTGCGGGGCAGCCCATCGCGACCTTCGGTCGCTCCTACGGGTGTTGGATCTGGGGGAAATATGGCCATCGATTTTCATTCTGAAGACAACCGCAACACCTACGCCAGCCGTGAAGCCGACAGTGGCTGGGCTGCGGCTATAAAGGCTATCGTCAACCCGGTAAACAGGCGGGTAGCCGACATTGGCTGCGGAGGCGGGATCTATTCAGTTGCCTGGCACCGCCTAGGCGCCGAGCACGTCACCGGTGTGGATTTCTCGGCGCAGATGCTGGAGGCAGCACGCAATAATGCAGCGAGCCTGGAGGGGCTGACGTTCCAGGCCGGCGAAGCGACGGGAACCGGCCTGTCAGACGCCTGCGTAGATATCGTTTTCGAACGGGCACTCATTCACCACCTGCCCACCTATGACGCCTGCTTCGCCGAGGCCTTCAGGGTTCTGCGAGACAACGGCCACGTACTGATTCAAGACCGCACCCCTGAAGATGTAACGCTCGCCGGCTCACCTGAGCATATTCGCGGCTACTTCTTCGAGCGCTTCCCTCGTTTACTGGAAGTCGAACTGGCTCGCCGGCCGAGACACGACGAGGTGGTGCAGGCGCTGACCGGAGCGGGCTTTACCCATATCCGCTCGATGCAACTCTGGGAAACACGCAAAACGTACACCCACATCGAGGCCCTGCAACAGGACCTGGCACAGCGCACCGGGCGCTCCATTCTGCATGAGTTGAACGACGCGGAGCTGGCAGACCTGATCGGGTTTATCAGCACGCAAGTGGGTGATGCCTTGCCGATGGAAGAGCAAGACAGGTGGACGCTCTGGTACGCCACCAAAGCCTGAGTTTGATCCCGGTCAACGCGTACGCCAGGGGCAGGCATAGGCTGAGGTCTGGCAACCGGACCCAGGACCCTCACCATGGCCAAGAAATTTCCCAAGAACCCAAGCCACCCCGAGCGTATCTGCTGGGGGTGTGATGTGTACTGCCCGGCCAAGGCGCTCGCCTGCGGCAATGGCGCAGACAGGACCATGCACCCGGTGGAGCTGTTCGGGGAGGACTGGGACAGTTGGGACGCGGGGGAGGGAGAAAAAATGAGGCTGCCGGGCAGCCCATTCGCGGGTGAACCCGCTCCCACAGGGGCTATGGGAGCGGGCTGCCGGGGTTAGAAGTTGGTGCTAACGGTCAGTGACAGGCTGCGTGGGTCGCCATAAATGGCACCGGCGTAGAACCCGTACCGGGTGTAGTAATGCTTGTCGAACAGGTTGTTCGCGTTCAGCGTGACGCTGGTGTCATCGGTAACCTGGTACTTGGCCATGGCATTCCAGATGGCGTAACCCGACCAGTTCACGTCGGTGGCGCCGGTGCTTACGCCGTTGGCGGGCTGGCCGGCCGGGGTGGAGATGGCGCGGATGTTGGTTTGCGCGGTTACGCCGGCACCTACGGTCAGGCGGTCGAGCGGGCCACTGAGGTGGTAGGTGGTGGAGGCCTTGAACAGGTGCGACGGGTCGCTGCGGCCGTCGCTGTCCACGCGGCGGAAGTGCAGGTAGGTGTAGCCGGCATACACGTTCCAGGCCGGGGTGAGCGCGCCGGCGATTTCAAGGTCGATGCCGTCGGTTTCCTGGCCAGAGCCGGCCTTGTAAGCGTCGTTGCCAGTTGGCGTTGGCACGCCGCCATCGAGCACGGCCTTGTTTTCCTGCTTGTTGCGGAAGTACGCCGCCGAGGCGTTCAGGCGGCCGTCGAACCACTCCCCCTTGATGCCCGTCTCGTAGCTTTGCCCACGGATCGGCTCCACCTTGGCGCCGCTGCTGGTTTCCTGGGTTTGTGGGGTGAAGACGTCGGTGTAGCTGGCGTACAGCGAGTAGTTTTCGTTCAGGTCGTACACCGCGCCCAGGTAGGGGGTGACGATGCCGCTTTCTTCCTGGCTGGTGCGGGCGCCGTTGACGCTGCGGGTGATGGCTGAATAGTCGGTGGTGCGCACCCCGGCGATGACCGACAGCGGGTCGGTGATGCTCAGGCGGGTGGCGGCGTACAGACCCTGCAGGCGGGTGGTGGTTTTGGTGTGGCGGCCGGTTTGCGAGGCGAGCATGTCGTAGTCGGCGTTCACGCCGTTACGCCAGTCGCTGATCGGCAGGCCGTTGTTGGCGCGGAACAGGCAGCCGACCACCGGGGCGCCGATTCGGCCGTTGCCGACCATGTTGCAGCGGTACTCGGGCGACCAGGCCACGGTGCGGCTGTCGTTGTAGCCCACCATGGCCTGGTGGGTGCGGCCAGACAGCTGGAACGGGCCAGAGAGGTCGATCTGCGCAGACTGCTGGGTGGTATCGCTGGAGCTGTGCAGGCCGTTCAGCACTGCGCCGCTGCCGTCCTGGTCCCAGTAACCGCCAAAGCGGCCGCGCCCAGCGGAGTTCACCTTGCCCAGGCCCCGGTGGTTAAGGGCGTCGGTGGTGCTCTGGGCCACTTTCAGGTCCAGCGCCCAGTCGTTGTCGAAGCGGTGTGCCAGCGAGCCGAACGCGGTGCGGGTGGTGTATTCGCCAAAGCTCCAGCTGGGTACCAGGTTGTTGCTGCGCGGCAGGTCGGTTTTGCTGCCGTCGCGGTACCAGATAGGGATGTTCGCGCCCCAGCCGCCACCCACCACCTTGTTGTACTCGTACTGGTAGCCGGCACCCAATGTGGTGGCGTCGTCCAGGTCGAACTCGAAATTGGCCAGGGCGGCGCGGGAGCGCTCGGACTGGTTGTCGCGGAACGAGTTGGCGTCCTGCTGAGTCATCACAAAGCGTGAACGCAAGCGGCCGTCTTCCGACAGCGGCAGGTTCAGGTCGGCGCCCAAGCGGCGTTTGTCCCAGCTGCCGTAGGTGGCGTAGGCGCTGCCGCCAAAGGTTTTGGTGGGCGCCTTGCGGATCAGGTTGACCGTGGCCGAGGGGTCGCCGGTGCCGCCCAGCAGGCCGTTGGCGCCGCGCACAATGTCGATGCGCTCGTACAGGTCCATGTTCAGGGCGTTGCCGCTGCCGTTGAAGTCGGAAGCGCCGGGCGTTTGCAGGCCGTCGATTTTCCAGTTGGTGATGGCGTAGCCACGGGCGCGGTATTCGGTGCGGCCACCCACTTCAAGCTTGCTGGCGGTAACGCCGGGCGTGGTTTCCAGCGCCTGCTCGATGCTGTGGATGGCGCGGTCATCCATTTGCTGGCGGGTGATGGTGGTGACCGATTGCGGGGTCTGCCGCGGGGTCAAGTCCAGGCCGGTGGAGCTGCGGGTGCTCTCGACGGTGTAACCCAGCTGGCCCGCTTCATCGCCGGGCAGCATGGCGCTGTCTTCGATGTTGGTGGCGTCCAGCACCAGTGGGGCACTGTCGGCGGCCATGGCGCTGCCACTGATGGCCAGGGCGACCAGCAATGCGACAGGGGTAATGCGGGTGCCGGCGCAGGTGAACGAGGTGAGGGATTTCGATGTGCTCAAGGGATTCATTTGGGAAGGCTTCGTATTTGCAGATGATTTTTTGTTAGGATTCTAGGGATCGGCCCTCCGGGCTCTACACCCGACATGTATGGGGTTGTAATTGAACGTAATGAGCGCCGCTGGCCCTCACCTGAAAGGTGTCCTGCACATGAGCACAACCCTGCTGGTTGTCGACGATGACGACGAGATTCGCGAACTTCTCTGCGACTACCTCAAGGACGCTGGCTACACCGTACTGGCCGCCGCCGATGGCAAGCAGATGCGCGAGCAGCTGGCCCGCCAGCCGGTGGCACTGGTGGTGCTGGACCTGATGCTGCCCGGCGAAGACGGTTTGAGCCTGTGCCGCCAGTTGCAGGCCACCCCGGGGCTGGCAGTGATCATGCTGTCGGCCAAGGGCAGCGCGCTGGACCGCATCATCGGCCTGGAGGTGGGTGCCGACGATTACCTGGCCAAACCTTTTGAACCACGTGAACTGATCGCCCGCATCAAAGCAGTGCTGCGCAGGCCGCACCGGTTGCACACCGCCGTGCAGGAACCCGCCCAGGTGGAGGCCCATGCCTTTGCGGGCTTCCGCTTGGAGCACGTGAAACGCCTGCTCACCCGCCCCGATGGCGAAACCCTCACCCTGCCCCGCTCCGATTACCGCGTGCTGCGTGAGTTGCTGGAAGCCAACAACCGTGTGGTGTCGCGCGACCAGCTCACCCGCAGTGCCTTCAGCCGCGACCACCTGCCCGACGACCGCTCGGTGGACATGTGCGTCAGCCGCCTGCGCCAGCACCTGCGCCACGCACCGGGCGGTGTTGCGCAGATACTCACCATCCGCAACGAAGGCTACCTGCTGAGCATTGCCAGCACCCAGGCCGACGCCTGAAATGCGCTGGGCCCGTCGGCTGTGGCCGCGCACGCTGTTCGGCCAGCTGCTGCTGATCATGGTGGGCGGCACGCTGGCCATTCAGTTGATGTCCAGCAGCATCTGGTTCGACGTGCGCTTCGCCCAGGTGCTCGAAGCCCCGGTGCGCCTGATTGCCGCCCGTAGCGCCCCCTTGATCGCCCAGGCGCAGTGCCATGCCGGTGCCGTGAAGGTACCCGCCCACTATCAACTGCGCTGCGCAGAACAGCTGCCGCCGCTGGAAGCGGACGAACGACGCGGGCGCAAGCGCGTGGAACTGCTACTGCACCAGGCCCTGAAGTACGAGCTGGGGCGCGAGCCGAACGTGCGCCTGATGAAGGTGCAACTGACCGACGAACTCGGGCGCCCCATCGTCTGGCGCAGCCTGTTCGGGCTGCGTACCGCCCAGGCGCATATCCAGTTTGCGGTAGCGCTGGCCGATGGGCACTGGCTGACCATCGACGGCCAGGAACTGCAGGGCTGGAGCGGCGAGTCGGCCTGGTTGCTGATCAGCGACTACTTGCTGCGGGTGTATGCGCTGCGCATCGTCGCCGTGCTGCTGGTGTGCCTGATTGCCGTACGCCTGTGCCTGCGCCCGCTGCGCCGCCTGGCCGATGCGGCGCGGGGGCTGGGTGGCAACCTGGAGCAACCACCACTGGCACTGGACGGGCCCGAAGAAGTGCGCCAGGCGGCGCAGGCCTTCAACGCCATGCAGCAGCGCCTGATCGCCATGGTCAACGACAAGGCGTACTTTCTGGCCGCCGTGTCCCACGACCTGCGCACCCCGCTGACGCGCATGCGCCTGCGCCTGGAGCGCATGCCCGACGACGAACACCGCCAGCGGCTGCGGCAGAACATCGCCCAGATGGACGACATGATCGGCCAGGTGCTGGACTACCTGCGGGCGGGTGAACAGCTGAACCTGCAACACGTGGACATCGACCGGCTGGTTGCACGCCAGTGCGCAGAGCTGGCCACCGTTGAGGAGCCACTCCCGGTGCACGGCCAGGTAGGCAGTGTGAAGGTGGATGCCTTGCTGCTGCAGCGTTGCCTGCAGAACCTGCTGGTGAATGCACTGCGTTACGCCAATGGCGTAAGCGTCACGCTGGAGCGTGTGGGATCACAGGTGGTGATTCACGTGGATGACCGGGGGCCGGGTATTGCACCTGAACTGCTGGCGACCATCACCGAGCCGTTCGTGCGGGTTGAAGGCTCACGTAACCAAGGGTCTGGCGGGTACGGGTTGGGGATGAGCATTGCCCAGCGCATTGCGAACAGCCATGGGGGCGAGCTGACGGTGGTAAACCTCGAGGGGGGCGGGCTGCGGGTGAGTATCGGGTTGCCGGCCTGACGCCGGGCAACCCTGGCTGCGCAAGGCGCCCCCCAATGGCATGGGGGGTAGCCTTTGGCTCAGCAGCGGATCAGAAGATGCTGATCGGGTACTCGACGAACACGCGCACTTCGTTGCCGTCGTCGTTGTAACCGTTCTGGCGCACGGCGTCGTTGGTACGCACGAACGAGCTGCGCAGCTTGATCGACAGGTCCTTGGCCGGGCCTTCCTGCACCACGTAACGGACCTGGTTGAAGATCTCGCGCTCCTTGCCCTCGCCGTAGCCCTGCGGGTTGGCGACGGTGCGGGTGTTGATGTTGTCACCCACCACGTAGGCCAGCTTGTAGGTCAGGCCCGGGATGCCGTAGGCGCTGAAGTCCAGGCCGTAGCCCAGCTGCCACGAACGCTCGTCTTCGGCGTTGAAGTCCGACCAGTAGGAGTTGGCCAGGAAGATGGTGGAACCACCGTCACCCACGCCGCCCTTGTTCTGGTACCAGCCGTAGTTGTAGCCGGTGCTGCCGGTGCTGCGCTGGTGGGCGATGGTGAACGAGTGGGCGCCATAGGCGTAAGTGGCGGCCAGGCTCCAGATGGTGTTGGAGTCGCCGTTGAGGCCGGCTGCCTGCACGTACTTGTTGTCGATGTTCGACTTGTAGCCGTTGAAGTCCAGAGTCAGGGACTGGTCATTGGCGATGGCATGAACGTAGTTCAGGCCCAGGTAGTGCTTCTTCATCACGTCTTCGTTGTCGGCGGTGTACAGCGACGCGGTGAAGTTGTCGGTGAACTTGTAGCTGCCGCCGAACACGTTGATCGACTTCAGGCCGCCGCCGTCACGGCGCTCGGCGCTCTTGCGGGCTTCCTGGGTGAAGCGACCGGCGTTCAGCTCCAGGCCTTCGATTTCCTTGGAAGTGATCAAGGTGCCGGTGAAGCTTTCTGGCAGCAGGCGCGCGTCGTCGTATTGCAGCACGGGCAGGGCTGGCATCTGGTCACCGTACTTGAGCACGGTGTTGGAGATGCGGAACTTAACGGCGGCACCGGCGCGGGTCAGGTTGTGCGGCGAGCTGGCGTTGCCATCGGCGTTGGTGGTGTCGTGCGGCTTGAAGAAGTCCACGCCACCGCCACCGTTGTGGCCTTTGCCGCCATCCAGGCGCAAGGCGTACAGGCCAAATGCGTCCACGCCGACACCCACGGTGCCCTGGGTGAAGCCGGAGGAGAAGTTACCGATGAAAGCCTGGCCCCATTCGATCTGGTCGTCGGTGCCGTGCTTCTTGTCGCGGTTGATGTAGGCGTTGCGCAGAAGGACGTTGGCGTGGCTGTCCTCGATGAAGCCCTTGCTGGCGGCCTGGTCATTGGCCTGTGCCTGGGTCGCGGCGATCATCGCCAGGGCGACCAGGCTGATCCTGGTATTCAACATGTTGTTTTCCTTATTTCTAGATCAAGAACGCTCTGCAATATGGCGCCAGGAACCAACGCCCCTTCGTAGGTTCGACGCTATGCGGGTCCAGCCTGGGAGCCATGCCGGTGAGTACACGGCGGCTTGAGGCAACAGCACGGCCAATGGGATTGGCCAGCAGGCGTTGGCCGAATCCTAGCGGTGGGTGAGCGCGAATGTCAAAAAAACGTGAAATGCAGGTCGATATAACCAAAAATCAGGTATGGAACGAGGCATTTTTCTACGGCTTTGGGCTATAGGTAGTGATTCCATCTCAAGCGGGATTAGCCAACCTGACCATTAGGACAATTCTCCTTGAGCCCGTGAGACAGATGGATTAGTTACAAAGTGATACATATGTAATGGGAACTCTTTACAAATAGCCAGGCAACAGTAAATGGTAGGCATTACCATTCGCACCTCCATTAATGCCTGGTCTGGATACGCTCCATGCTTGCCCCCAAACGCCTATCTCCCCTCTCGCTTTCCCTTTCGTTGCTGTTCACTGCAGGCTTTGCCAGCGCTGCGACCACCACCCTGCCTGAGCTGTCGGTGACCGCCGACAGCGAGCGCGATAAAGACAACCCCCGCGTGAAGGAAGTGAGCACGGCCACCCGTACCGCTACGCCTGTGCGCTATGTGCCCCAAGCGATCGATACGGTGAAGGCTGCGCAGGTGCTGGATTACGGCAGCAATACCTTGGGCAAGGCACTGGAAGGCATCCCCAACGTGAGCAGCGGCGCCGATACGCGCTTCGACAGCGTGCGCATTCGCGGTTTCGAGGCCAGCAACGACTTCTACCTCGATGGCATCCGCGATGACAGCCAGTACATCCGCGACCTGCACAATATCGAACGGGTCGAGGTGCTGAAGGGGCCGGCAGCGGTGCTGTACGGGCGCGGCAGCCAGGGCGGCATCGTCAACCGGGTGAGCAAGGCACCGGAGGCTGGCCGGCGCTCCACCGTCGAAGCGCAGGCCGGCAGCGAAGACCTGCGCAGCCTCTATGCCGACTTGAGCGCCGACCCCAGCGACACCGTGAGCCTGCGGTTGAACATGGGTAACCAGGACAACAACAGCTTCCGGGACGGCATCGATGGCAGCCGCCAGCTGTTCGCGCCCTCGGTAAGCTGGCAGGTCACCCCCGACCTGAACTGGCTGGTGCAGTACGAATACAGCCGCTTCAACCGCACCCCCGACCGCGGCATCCCGGGTGTCAACGGCCGCCCGGCCGATGTGAACCGCAGCACCACGTATGGCGATACCCACCGTGACTACATTGACGACCGCGCCCAGTCGCTGCGCTCGCGCCTCAACTACCAGCTGAACGAAACCTGGCAGCTGCGCCACACCCTGGGCCTGTTCAAGCTGGACAGCGAGTTCGACAACACCTACCCCACCGCCTACAACGCCACCACGGCAACGGTGACCCGCCAGCGCTGGCAGCAGGACCTGAACACCCGCAACCTGTTCAACAACCTGGAAGCCGAGGGTGACTTCGACACCCTGGGCCTGGAGCATAAATTGCTGCTGGGCCTGGAGTTCGGCAACCAGCGCCGCGACCCCACCCTATATACCGCCGCAGCGGTGTCTGCCGGCGGCAGGCCGGTGCCGGCGCTGTCCCTGAACAACCCGGATCGCAGCCGGCAGCACAACGGCCGCATGGTGGTGTCGAGCAACAACCACACCGTGGTCGATAGCCGGGGGGTGTACCTGCAGGACCAGGTTCGCCTCAATGACCAATGGCAGGTGTTGGCCGGCGTGCGCTTCGACCAGTTCGAAGTGGAGACCACCAACAAGGTGCGCAACCTGGCTGAGAAGCAGGACAGCCGCACCACCAGCCCGCGCCTGGGCGTGGTGTACACGCCGTGGCGGGATCACTCCTTCTATGCCTCGTGGAGCAAGACGTTTGCACCTGTGGGTGGCGGGCTGATCGGCATTACCCCAGGCGCGGCGGGCAACACCAACGATACCGGCCCGGAGCTGACCCGGCAGAAAGAGATCGGTTTAAAAAGCGACTGGTTCGATCAGCGCCTGACCACCACCCTGGCGGTGTATGAGCTGGAGCTGTACAACCGCCGCACCCGCGACCCGATCAACCCGGAAATCACCCTGCTCAGCGGCCTGCAGCGTTCACGGGGCATTGAGCTGACTGCCACGGGGAATGTGATCGGCAACTGGTACGTGCGCGGGGGTGTCGGCCTGCAGGACGCCACCGTAGTCAAGGACAACAACGGCCTGGAAGGCAACCGCATCAATGATGTGGCCAAGCGCAACGCCAGCCTGTTCGTCACCTGGAAGCCGGAGCTGGGCTGGTATGCCGAAACCGGCCTAACGCTGGTGGGTGAGCGTTATGCAGACAACCAGAACACCACGGTACTGCCGGGGTATGGGCGCTGGGATGCATTGGCGGGGTATCGCACCCATGACTGGGACGTGCGCGCTGCGTTGAGCAACATTGCCGACAAGACCTACTACAGTTCGGCGACCAGTGCTGCGCAGATTCAGGTGGGTGACCCGCGTAGTCTGGTGGTGACAGGGAGTTACAGTTTCTGAAGGGACCGCTGTAATTGCCAGTTTGACCCGCGAAAAACCCCACCCCATAGCCCTGCATTCAGAGCATATGGGGTGGGGTGGCGCATGCCCTCAAAGGCTGACGATCAGTGCCACACCGCCATCAACGCCTGCATCTCTGCATCGCTGATCAGCCCCTGGGGGTAGCGCCCGGCAAGTAGACGTCGTGGGTCGGTCGTCCTGACCCTGATGCTTCCATGGTGTTTCAACCACCTCGCCAACACCTTCAGCGCTGAGTGATCCACTGCCATTGGGCGCAAAGCCGACTCACTTGCTGCATTCATGTCTACACGTACTCCTGGCCCGTGAGCAGCTAACTTACGTAGGTATTGTTACAAACGGATAACCCAACCCAGCCGGGCTATCTGCTTGATAAACAATACAAAACGTATGCCAGCCACCGCGCCGGGCGTCGGGCGGCGCAGAACCCTAGCGGTGCAGCGGCGCAGGCTGCTGCTGCGTCAGGCAATGAATGTTGCCTCCGCCCAGCAGCAATTCACGGCCCGGGATCATCACCACTTCGTGGTCCGGGAAGATCTTCGCCAGAATGGCCTTGGCCTCGGCATCTGCAGGGTCATCGAAGCTCGGTGCAATAATGCCGCCGTTGACGATCAGGAAGTTCACATACGAGCCCGCCAGGCGCACCGAAGGGTCGCGCTCCTGGCTGCCAGCCACCTGGTCGACGCCAGCGCATTCTTCAGCGGTGGCATACAGCGGCCCCGGGATCGGCATCTTGTGCACGATGAATTCACGGCCCTTGGCATCGCGGGTGTTTTGCAGCACCTGCAGCGCGGCATGGCAACGTGCATAGTTGGGGTCGTTGGAATCATCGGTCCAGGCCAGTAACACTTCACCCGGCCGCACGTAACAGCAGAAATTGTCGACGTGGCCATCCGTTTCGTCGTTGTACAGGCCATCTGGCAGCCACACCACGGTGTCGACAGCCAGGTTGTCGCGCAGCACCACTTCGATCTGCTCGCGGTTCAGGTGCGGGTTGCGGTTACGGTTGAGCAGGCACTCTTCGGTGGTAATCACGGTGCCTTCACCGTCCACGTGAATAGACCCACCCTCCAGCACGAACCCTTCGGTGCGGTAGCGCTGGCAGCGCTCCATTTCAAGCACCTTGGTGGCCAGCTCTTCGTCATGGTTCCACGGCGCATACAGGCCGCCATCGAAGCCGCCCCAGGCATTGAAACCCCAGTCCACGCCCCGCACTTCGCCCTGGTCGTTGATAACGAAGGTTGGGCCGGTATCACGCACCCAGGCGTCATCGCTGCTCATTTCCACGACCCGGATGTTCGGCTGGTCCAGCTGGCGACGGGCGTTTTCGTACTGGCCGGCAGACACGGCAACGGTGACGGGTTCGAAGCGGGCGATGGCCTTGGCCAAGGTCACATGGGCGGCCTGGACAGGCTTGCCACCCAAACGCCAGTTGTCGGGGCGCTCTGGCCAAACCATCCATACCTGGGTTTGCGGGGCCCATTCGGCGGGCATGTGGAAACCATCGGCACGGGGCGTGGAATTGAGGGTTTTCATCGTTGACCTCTGCAATGGCCCTGACCGAACGAGGCGGGCGTTGGGGAATTTATAATCGATATATATCTATAATTAAACCGGTGAAAAGATTATTACATTGCCTTAACAACCACAATAACCGATAAGAATCGGTAAGCGCTGTCCTGTCCAAGCCATCACATCTAGCACAAGGCTCCCCCAGGCATCCAGCCAAGATTGTTTCATGAGAAAAAAGCACGCACGCCAGCTAGGGTCATTACTGAACAGCAGCCAGGGCCGTCCCCGATGAACATCATTCCCACTGCAATCCCCGAGGTACTGATCATCGAGCCCAAGGTCTTCGGTGACAGCCGCGGCTTTTTTTTCGAATCGTTCAACGCGCGCGAGTTTGCCCGCCACACCGGCACGAACGTCGAGTTCGTTCAGGACAACCATTCCCGCTCAGTGGCCGGGGTGCTGCGCGGCCTGCATTACCAGGTGCAGAACACCCAGGGTAAGCTGGTGCGCGTGGTGCAGGGGGAGATCCGTGACGTAGCCGTTGATGTGCGCAAGCACTCCCCTACCTTCGGCCGCTGGGTGGCCGTGCACCTTTCTGCCGAAAACCATCGCCAGCTCTGGATACCTGCAGGGTTCGCCCATGGGTTTGCGGTGATGAGCGAGTCGGTGGAGTTCCTTTACAAGACCACCGACTACTACAACCCCGGCGCCGACCGCTGCATCCGCTGGGACGACCCCACCCTGGCCATCGACTGGGGCTTGAAGCAACCGCCGGTGCTTTCCGAAAAGGACAAGCTGGGGGTGTCGCTGACCGAGGCGGAACTGCTGCCTTAAGTAGCGCATAATTGCGTCAGACTTATCTGGCGCACTTACCCGATGATTGCAAAGCCCACGCCCCCTCGTCGTCCCCGCTGGCGCAGCCTGGCCCTGCTGGCCCTGTGCCTGGTGCCACTGCTGTGGCCCCTGCATCACCTGGCCGAGCGGTACTACCAGCAGGAGCTGGCATCGCAAAACCGCCAGACCCTGGACCTGTACGTCGCCAACCTGCTAGGCACCCTGCACCGCTACGAAACCCTGCCGCAGATACTCGGCGACCTGCCCGCACTGCGCGGCGTGCTGGCCGACCCGTTCCGCCTGGAGGCCGTCACCAACGCCAACCGGCTGCTGAAGAACATCGTGCAGCAGACCGGCGCCGAAGTGATGTACCTGATGGACGTGAGCGGCAACACCCTGGCGGCGTCGAACTGGGACAAGCAAGACAGCTTCGTGGGCCGCAACTTCGCCTTCCGCCCGTACTTCAACGAAGCCATGGCCGGGCACCTGGGGCGCTTCTTCGGCCAGGGCACCACCTCGGCCAAACGCGGCTACTTCTTTGCCGCCGCCGTGCGCGATGGCGAGCGCATCGTTGGGGTGCTGGTGGTGAAAGTGGACTTGGACCACACCGAAACCCTGTGGGGCCGTACCCCCGAGCAGCTGCTGCTGACCGACCACAACGGCGTGGTCATTCTCACCTCGCGCCCCGACTGGCGGTTCCGTGCCACCCGACCGCTGACCGAAGCAGAACGCCAGGCCATCATCGCCATCCAGCCCTACCCCACCCAGGCGCCACAGCCGTTGGTGATCAACCCTGACGCGTGGATCACGCAAACCCGCGACATCACGCAAACCGGCTGGCAGGTCAGCATCCTTGCCCCACGCATCTTGGTGGACCGCTCGGTGCAAACGGTTACCGCCATCGGCGCTGGCGCCCTGCTGGTGGTGATGCTGCTGACCGGCCTGGTGATGCAGCGCCGTCGCCACTACATCGACCGTATCGACTTTGAGGCGCACGGCCGCCAGCAGTTGGAAAAGCGCGTAGCCGAGCGTACCGCCGACCTGGAAGGCCTCAACACGCGGCTGAAAAGTGCGGTGCTGGAGCGCGAGAATGCCCAGCAGGAGGCGGTGCGTGCGCAGGATGAACTGGTGCAGGCCGGCAAGCTGTCGGTGCTGGGCACCATGTCGGCCAGCATCAGCCACGAGCTGAACCAGCCCCTGGCGGCCATCCGCAGCTACGCCGAAAACGCCGAGATCTTGCTGGACCACCAACGCATCGAGGACGCCCGTGGCAACCTCAAGCTGATCGGCGAACTGACCGGGCGCATGGCCTCGATCATCGCCCACCTCCGCGCGTTCGCCCGGCGCGACCGGCATGCCCCGGAAAGCGTGGCCCTGCAGCCGGCCCTGGATGATGCCCTGGCCCTGCTGGCCAAGCGCCGCCGCGCCATGGCGGTGGAGCTGGTCCGCGACCTGCCAGAAGCCACCCTGTGGGTACAAGCCGGCGAAACCCGCCTTCGCCAGGTGCTCAGCAACCTGCTGGCCAATGCCCTGGATGCCCTGACCGAAAAAGCCAACCCGCGCCGGCTGTGGATAAGTGCCGAACAGCACGATGACTGCGTCTACCTGTACATTCGCGACAACGGCCCGGGGTTCAGCCGCCAGGCCCTGGAGCACGCCAAGGAGCCGTTCTTCACCACCAAGACACGCACCCAGGGCCTGGGCCTGGGCCTTGCCATCTGCGAAAGCCTGATGCGCGCCCTGGGTGGGGAACTGCTGCTGGCCAACCACCCTGAAGGCGGCGCACTGCTCACTTTGGAAATGCGTGTAGCCCCACCTGGCGCGACCTTGCCCAATTCGGAGGATTCCTCGGCATGAGCCCCGAGACACAGATCGACAGCCACGCTCAGGTGATCCTGGTCGATGATGACCCGCACCTGCGCCAGGCCCTGAGCCAGACCCTCGACCTGGCCGGGCTGAAGGTGGTGACCCTGGCCGAGGCCCAGGGCCTGGCCGAGCGCATCGAGGCCGACTGGCCGGGCGTGGTGGTCAGCGACATCCGCATGCCCGGTATCGATGGCCTGCAACTGCTTGAGCAATTGCGCGGCCTGGACAGCGAGCTGCCGGTGCTGCTGATCACCGGCCACGGTGATGTGCCGCTGGCGGTGCAGGCCATGCGCGCCGGTGCCTACGATTTTCTGGAAAAACCCTTTGCCAGCGATGCCCTGCTGGACAGCGTACGCCGTGCCCTGGCGCTGCGCCGCCTGGTGCTGGACAACCGCAGCCTGCGCCTGGCCCTGAGCGATCGCCAGCAACTGGCTACCCGGCTGGTGGGCCAGTCCCCCTCCATGCTGCGCCTGCGCGAGCAGATCGCAGCGCTGGCCGCCACCCGCGCAGATGTACTGATCCTGGGCGAAACCGGGGCTGGCAAGGAGGTGGTAGCCCGCGCGCTGCACGACCTTTCCAGCCGCCGGGATGGCCCGTTCGTGGCCATCAACGCCGGCGCACTGGCGGAGTCGGTGGTGGAGAGCGAGCTGTTTGGCCACGAGCCCGGCGCCTTCACCGGCGCGCAGAAGCGCCGCATCGGCAAGTTCGAATTCGCCAATGGCGGCACGCTGTTCCTGGACGAAATCGAGAGCATGAGCCTGGATGTGCAGGTGAAACTGCTGCGCATGCTGCAGGAACGGGTGGTAGAGCGCGTGGGCGGCAACCAGCTTATCCCGCTGGATATCCGCGTCATCGCCGCCACCAAGGAAGACCTGCGCCAGGCTGCCGACCAGGGCCGCTTCCGAGCCGACCTGTATTACCGCCTGAATGTGGCACCGCTGCGCATTCCGCCACTGCGCGAGCGGGGCGACGACATTCTGCTGCTGTTCCAGCACTATGCCGACGCCGCTACCCAGCGCCACGGCCTGGGCCCACACGCCCTGCAACCTGCGCAGCGCGCCTTGCTGCTACGCCATGACTGGCCGGGCAACGTGCGCGAACTGCAGAATGCTGCCGAGCGCTTTGCCCTTGGCCTGGAATTGGCCTTGGACGGCCAGGCCGCGCCTTCGGCCGCTGCTGCACCCAGCGTGGTCACGGGTAACCTGAGTGAACAGGTGGAGCACTTCGAGCGCTCGCTGATCACTGCCGAGCTGGCCAAGCCCCACAGTTCGATGCGCAGCCTGGCCGAAGCCTTGGGCATCCCGCGCAAAACCCTGCACGACAAGCTGCGCAAGCATGGCCTGCATTTCGAAGGCGGCAGCGGTGGCCATGACGACCATGAGGAAACCCGTTGATGAGTAACGAGAGCCAGTACCTGCAGGCGGTGCTGCACCGCGATATTCCGCTGACGCAGGAGATGGGCCTGGAAGTGGTGGGCTGGCAGCAGCAGGTGCTGCAGCTGCAATTGCCGCTGGCGGCCAACGTCAACCACAAGAGCACCATGTTCGGTGGCAGCCTTTATTGCGCAGCGGTGTTGGCGGGTTGGGGGTGGCTGCACCTGCGTTTGCGTGAGCTGGGTATCGATGACGGGCATATCGTCATTCATGAAGGCCAGATCAGCTACCCGCTACCGGTAACTGGCGCGGCGGTAGCGCGCTGTGCGGCCCCGGATGAAAAGGCTTGGGAACGGTTTCTAGCGCTCTACCAGCGCCGCGGCAGAGCGCGCCTGACGCTGGAAACGACCGTCAGCAACGTGGGGAGTGATGAAGCCGCAGTACTTTTCAGCGGCCAGTACGTGCTGCACCGCTAGAGGCCAGGGCGTAAACAAACCAAGGCCCAGCCCACCTCATA
>NZ_BCAV01000046.1:0-12814 GCF_001320125.1 Pseudomonas sp. NBRC 111119 | reverse complement strand
CACGGTGATTGCGCCAGTTTTGAGATCTTGTGGAAGACAGTTGCTCCCACAAGGTGGATTGCGCCAGCATTCAGACTTTGTGGAAGACAGTTGCTCCCACAGGTCCCTGCTAAATACAGGCCTGTGAGGGAGGAATTAGATCAACCGAAGGAAGGCTTCGCGCCAAACTGCTTTGGCCGGCAACGCCACGAAGTGCGGGTTCAGCAGCGACTCCCGCGCCGGGTAGCGGAACGGCAGGCCATCCACCCCAAGCACCTCACCACCGGCACCTTCTACCACACCCTGCGCCGCTGCAGTGTCCCACTGCGACGTCGGCGCCAGGCGTGGGTAACAGTCGGCGCTGCCCTCGGCCAGCAGGCAGAACTTCAGCGAACTGCCCACATTGGCCAGCTCAAGCGCGCCCACCGTGGCCCCCAGCCCGGCCAGCAGCGCTTCCTGCTGCGGGCTGGAGTGCCGTCGGCTGGCCACCACTGTAAACCGCTCACCCTCAGGCGGGGCCGTGCGCACCCGGATCGGCGCAGCCGCCTGACCCGGCTCGGCACGCCAGGCGCCCAAGGCGCGACCACCAAAATAGCAGCGGCCACTGGTGGGCATCGACACCACGCCAAACACCACCTCGCCCTGTTCGACCAAGGCGATGTTAACGGTAAATTCTTCACTGCCGGCAATGAATTCCTTGGTGCCATCCAAAGGGTCCACCAGCCACCATCGGCTCCAGCCCTGGCGTTCGGCCAGGGCAATGTCGCAGTCTTCTTCGGACAGCACCGGAACAGCCGGTGCCAGCGCCAGCAGGCCATCGGCAATCACCCGATGCGCCGCCAGGTCGGCGGCGGTCACCGGTGAGTCGTCTGCCTTGTTGGTCACCTCAACGCCCGCGCGCCAGAACGGCAGGATGGCATCGCCCGCCACCCGTGCCAGCTTCACCACCTCATGCATCAGTTGCAGGTCGTTCATAGCGACAGCAGCCCCCGCTGGATGAGCAGGTCGCGGGCCAGGTACAACGCGGCCAGCGCGCGCCCCTCGCTGAACTGCGGGTGCATGGCTAGGGCAGCAAGTTCGCGCAGGTTGACCTTGTCCACCCCCATCGGCTCCGGCTCGTCGCCCTCCAGGCGCTCTTCGTACAGGTCGGTGGCCAGCACCACCTGGATCTTCTGGCTCATGTAGCCCGGCGACAGCGACAGCTCGGTCAGGTGCTCCAACTGGCGGGCACCGTAACCTGCCTCTTCCTTGAGCTCACGGTCGGCGGCTGCCAGCACGTCTTCACCCGGCTCGATCAGGCCCTTGGGCAGCGACAGCTCATATTCATCGGTACCGCCGCAGTACTCCTCTACCAGCACGGCGTGCTCGGCATCCAGCATGGCCACGATCATCACCGCACCATAACCATTGCCACGGCCCACCAGGCGCTCGTAGGTACGCTCGTTGCCGTTGCTGAAGCGCAGCTGCACGGCTTCGACGCGAAACAGGCGGCTGCTGGCGACGATTTCGCGGCTGAGTACGGTGGGTTTCTGGCGCATGGGGCGGCTCCTTGGCGTGAACGGGTTACTATACCGTGGCTTGCCGACTGAACGAGAGTTTCCCATGCCTGTTCTTCCCTGGTCCGCCATCGACACCGTCCTGCTGGACATGGATGGCACCCTGCTCGACCTGCACTACGACAACCGCTTCTGGCTGGACCACCTGCCCCAGCGCTACGCCGAACTGCACGGGGTAAGCCGGGCCATGGCACAGATGGAGCTGGAGCCGCTGTTCGAGCGCAATGCCGGCACGCTGAACTGGTACTGCCTGGACTTCTGGAGCCGCGAGCTGCGGTTGCCGATCCGCGAGCTGAAGCAGGAAATCGCCCACCTGATTGCCCTGCGCCCCGACGCCGACACCTTCCTGGCAGCCATCCGCCAGGCGGGCAAGCGGGTGGTGATGATCACCAACGCGCACCGGGATTCGCTGTCGCTGAAGCTGGAGCGGGTGGAGCTGGCGCCGTATTTTGAACGGCTGATCAGCTCCCACGATTACGGTTTCCCGAAAGAGAACCCGCAGTTCTGGGATGCGTTGCAGGCGGATATCGGCTTTGAGCCAGGGCGTAGCCTGTTTATCGATGACACCCTGCCGATTTTGCGCAGCGCAAGGGAGTTTGGTGTCGCCCATCTGCTGGCGGTGCGCCAACCCGACAGCCAGGCACAACCGCGTGATACGGCGGAGTTCGCCGCGGTGGAAGACTACCGGGAATTGTTGGCTGGCCTTTGAGGGCCTCTTCGCGGGTGAACCCGCTCCCACAGGTTTTTGGAAATGCCGACAAATGCTATTCCTGTGGGAGCGAGTTCACTCGCGAAACTGCACCGCTGATCAGTCAGGAATACGCAGCACCTGCCCTGGGTAAATCTTATCCGGGTGCGACAGCATGGGCTTGTTGGCCTCAAAGATCTTCTGATACTTGTTGGGGTCGCCATACACCTTCTTGGAAATGGCACTCAACGTGTCGCCCTTCTCCACCGTCACAAAACGCGCAGCCTGTGCCGCAGGCCCGGTAACCGTGATCTGGTCTTCAACGCTGGCCACCCCATGGATATTGCCCGCCGCCAGGATGATCTTTTCTTTCTCTTCCTGGCTGGCCACCTCACCCTTCAGGATGACCTTGTCGTCGCCCTCCACTGTGGCAGTGATATTGGGGTTGCCCAGGCCAACACTTTCCACGTGCTTCTTCAACTGCTCCTCGGCATTGGCATTGCCGGGGGTCAGCAGATCGATCAACTTCTCGCCTGCTTCCTTCACAAAGCTGAATAGACTCATGACGCTCTCCTTGTTGACGTGAACCCGTTGGACATCGGAGTCTAGGTCAAGACTCAACTTGTCGCTGCACTGCGACCAATCGACGCGGTCTATCACTACATAGACCCTAGCAATTAGACGGCGCCAGCCTGCAAGCCTAGGCTTGTGGCCTCAGAATGCCGCCGATTGCGTCGATCAAGAGCAAGCCCCGATGACCAGCAAGCCCCCGTTCTGCGCGGCCTCATCAGCCTTGGCCATGCCCGCCGCCAGCAACACCTACGATTACGTCCAGCTGGACGACGGCCAGCGTGACACCACCCCCCTGGCTGAAGAAGTGGCCCTGGCCATTGTCTACAACGGCCTGAACCAGGCGGTGATGCTGGTAAGCCCCACCGACCTGGAAGACTTTGCCGTCGGTTTCAGCGTGGGCAGCGGCATTGTTGAAAGCACGGCAGAAATCTATGACGTCAAGTTGTCGGGCAGCGGTGCATCGTTGTACGCCGACCTGGAAATTTCCAGCCGCGCCTTCTGGAACCTGAAAAACCAACGCCGCCAGTTGGCCGGCACCAGCGGCTGCGGCCTGTGCGGTGTCGAGGCGCTCGAGCAGGCGCTGCCAGAACTGACCAAACTGCCTGGCGCCCCGCTGCCACCAGCTGACTGGCTGGTGAACCTGCGCAAGCGCATCGATGTGTTTCAGCCATTGGGCCAGCACAGCGGCGCGGTGCATGCGGCGCTGTTCATGGACCGGCACGGCGAACTGTTGATGGGCCGTGAGGACATTGGCCGGCACAACGCCCTCGACAAACTGATCGGCGCCCTGCTGCGCCAAGGCATCGACAGCCAGGGTGGCCTGGCCATCGTCACCAGCCGCTGCAGCCTTGAACTGATCCAGAAGGTCCTGCGCGCCGGCATCCAGACCCTGGTCAGCCTGTCTGCACCCACCGGCCTTGCCCTGCAATGGGCGCGCAAGCACAACCTCAACCTTATCCACCTGCCCAAACACAGTGCACCGCGGGTGTATAGCCCCGCGGCGGAGTCGTAAAAGTCGTGAGCTCGTACCAGCATCTACCGGACAACGCCCCAGCCTCCCCTCCACGCTACAAGCCCTACCACGGCCCCGCCGGCGGCTGGGGAGCGCTGCGCAGCGTGGCCAAGGCCTGGGTTGGCAGTGACAACGCGCTGAAGAACATTCGCGCACTGCTCAAGACCAACCAGAACGGCGGCTTCGACTGCCCGGGCTGCGCCTGGGGGGATTCCCCGGAAAGCGGCATGGTGAAGTTCTGCGAAAACGGCGCCAAGGCGGTGAACTGGGAAGCCACCAAGCGCCGTGTCGACGCGGCCTTCTTCGCCCGCTACAGCGTTACTTCGCTGCTGCAGCAAAGCGATTACTGGCTGGAGTACCAAGGCCGCCTGACCGAACCGATGGCGTACGACGCCGGCAGCGACCGCTACCAGCCCATCAGCTGGGACGCTGCCTTCGCCTTGATCGCCCGTGAGCTGAACAAGCTGGCCACCCCCGACCAGGCCGAGTTCTACACCTCCGGCCGGGCCAGCAACGAGGCGGCCTACCTGTACCAACTGTTCGTGCGGGCGTACGGCACCAACAACTTCCCCGACTGCTCGAACATGTGCCACGAGGCCAGCGGCGTAGCCCTGGGGCAAAGCGTGGGTGTGGGCAAGGGCACCGTGACCTTCGACGATTTCGAACACGCCGACGCCATCTTTGTGTGGGGCCAGAACCCCGGCACCAACCACCCGCGCATGCTCGACCCGCTGCGCGATGCGGTAAAGCGCGGCGCCCAGGTGGTGTGCATCAACCCCCTGAAAGAGCGCGGCCTGGAACGCTTCCAGCACCCGCAAAACCCGCTGGAAATGCTCACCAACAGCGACCGGCCTACCAACACGGCATTCTTCCGCCCAGCCCTGGGCGGCGACATGGCGATGCTGCGCGGCATGGCCAAGTTCGTGCTGCAGTGGGAACGCGAGGCCAAAGCCAATGGTGAACCCGCCGTGCTGGACCATGCCTTCATTGCGCAGCACGGGCATGGCGTTGAGGATTACCTGGCCGTGGTCGATGCTACCCCGTGGGAGCACATCCAGGCCCAGGCCGGGCTGCCACTGCACGACATCGAGCTGGCGGCCCGCATGTACTGCCGCAGCAAGCGGGTGATCATGTGCTGGGCCATGGGCATCACCCAGCACCGCCATTCGGTGCCCACCATCCAGGAACTCGTCAACCTGCAGATGCTGCGCGGCAACATCGGTGCCCCGGGCGCAGGCCTGTGCCCAGTGCGTGGCCACAGCAACGTGCAGGGCGACCGCACCATGGGCATCAACGAGCGCCCACCGGTGGCGCTGCTCGATGCCCTGGAAAAGCGGTTTGGCTTCCCGGTGCCTCGCCACAATGGCCATAACACCGTCGAGGCCATCCACGCCATGCTGGACGGGCGTGCCCGGGTGTTCATCGGCCTGGGCGGCAACTTTGCCCAGGCAACCCCGGATACCGAACGCACCGCCAAGGCGCTGCGCAACTGCGAGTTGACCGTGCACATCAGCACCAAGCTCAACCGCAGCCACCTGGTGCATGGCAAGCAAGCGCTGATTCTGCCGTGCCTGGGCCGCACCGATATCGACCTGCAGGCCGACGGGCCACAGGCCGTCACGGTGGAAGACTCGTTCAGCATGGTGCACGGCTCGAATGGGCAGCTCAAACCCCTGTCTTCGCAGATGCGTTCAGAACCTGCCGTTATCGCCGGCATCGCGGCCGCCACCTTGGGCAAGCGCCCGGTGGACTGGCACTGGCTGGTGGCTGACTACGACCGTATTCGCGACCTGATCGCTGACACCATCCCGGGCTTCACCGGTTTCAACCAGCGCATGCGCCACCCGGGCGGCTTCTACCTGGGCAACAGTGCAGCCACCCGCGACTGGAAAACCGCCACCGGCCGCGCCAACTTCAAGGCCAACCTGCTGCCAGACACCCTGCTGGATGAACGGGTACGGGCCAGCGGCCAAGTGCCGGACCTGATCATGCAGTCGATGCGCTCGCATGATCAGTACAACACCACCATCTATGGCCTGGATGACCGCTACCGGGGCGTGCGTGGCCAGCGCGACGTGCTGTTTGCCAACGAAGCGGACATCATCCGCCTGGGCTTCCAGCCGGGGCAGAAGGTGGACATCGTGTCGTTGTGGGGCGATGAGCATGTGCGCCGTGTGCGCGGGTTCACCCTCCTGGCGTTCGACATACCGGCAGGGCAGGCCGCGGCGTATTACCCCGAGGTAAACCCGCTGGTACCGCTGGAGAGCATTGGCGATGGCAGCCATACGCCCACCTCGAAGTTCATCGCCATCAAGCTGGAACGGGCCGAGGACAACGGTCGCATTGTGTAACGGCCATCAACGAAAAAGCCCTGTTCCGGTGAGGTTCAGGGCTTTGTCATAAAGGTCTAAGACCGCCAAAAACAGTTTAAGTTTCATAGCTAATTCAACAACTTACAGAATTGTGTACAACTCGTGCAGCTCGTCGGATTTACGTTGCCAGCCACGCAGGTTACCCGCAAATTCGCCTCGTCCTAACTCTGAGGCTCTCTTGATGAAGAAGTACTCCTCGATTCTGTTGTTGTCTTTCAGCTTGCTCAGCGGCGTTGCCATGGCAGGCGGCACCACCGAGGCCGGCATTGGCGGCGCATTGGGTGGGGTACTGGGCTCAGTCGTTGGCCAGTCCATCGGTGGTAGCACCGGTGGGGCCATCGGCGCGGGCCTGGGCGGTGCGGCAGGCAGCGCGGTAGGTGCCGACAAGCGCCAGCGCGGTGAGGCGGCCATTGGCGGCGCACTGGGTGCAGCGGGCGGCAACGTGGTCGGCCGCTCGGTGGGCGGCACCACCGGTAGCTACATCGGTGCAGCCGCGGGCGGCGGTGCCGGCGGCGCGCTGGGTAACTACATGGGTAACAAGGCCGACCAGGATGACCGCCGCGACCATCGCCGGTACCGTCGCGACTACGACGACCGCCGTCACTGGGACCGCGGCCCGGGCCCAGGCCCGCATTACGGCCACCGCAAGCATGGCCGCCATCGCCACCCTTGATGGCTCAGCCAGGCCGCACTGCAAAAGCCCCGCCCTCATGGCGGGGCTTTTTCGTCAAGGCTGTACCAGCAGCGCCGACAACAGCGTGTGCAGCGGCTGCGGCAATGCAACGGGCTGGCCGCTGGCGCGTTCGATGAACACCTGCACCACGGTGCCTGCAGCGCAGGCCTGGGCTTCGCCAGGGCGGTACAGCGCCAGGCGATACTCCACCGTACTGCCAGCCAGGCGCGCCACGCCCAAGCCCACCTCCAGCACATCCGGAAATGCTGGCAAGGCGTAGAAGTCTGCCGAAGCGCTGACCACGAAAGCGGCCAGTTCACCGTCCCGCAAGTCCAGTTCGGCTTGCTCCACCAGGAACGCCTGAATGGCAGCCTCGAAATAGCCATGCACGGTTGCACCGGCAATGTGACCGTTAACGTCATTGTCCTGGGGGCGGGTGAGCACAGGGTGGAAGTGGGTGAAGGCGGTGCGCGGAGGGGGTTGGATCATCGGGCTGGCTCATGTCTTGGCAAGGGATGCAGACAGTGAAACAGAAATCCGGGATAAAAATCAGGGCCGCAAAGCGGCCCCGGATGTTGCGGTACTGCCCAGGTCAGCTTACAGCTGAGGGCCAGCAGCCTTGATGGCGTCGGACACTTCAAACTTCTTGAAGTTTTCGATGAACAGCTTGGCCAGGCCTTTAGCGGCCTCGTCGTAGGCCGCTTTGTCCGCCCAGGTGTTACGCGGGTTCAGCAGCTCGGTGTCGACGCCCGGAACAGCCTTGGGCACGTCCAGGTTGATGATGCCCAGGTGCTCGGTTTCGGCACCGACCAGCGCACCGCTCTGGATGGCAGCGATCACCGCACGGGTGGTCGGAATGTTGAAGCGTTTGCCCACGCCGTAGCCACCGCCGGTCCAGCCGGTGTTCACCAGGTAGACTTTGGAGTTGAAGCCCTTGATGCGCTTGATCAGCAGCTCGGCGTACTCGCCAGCCGGGCGCGGGAAGAACGGCGCGCCGAAGCAGGTGGAGAAGGTCGACTTGATGCCGCCGCCCGAACCCATTTCAGTGGAGCCAACCAGCGCGGTGTAGCCGGACAGGAAGTGGTAGGCCGCCTGCTCGTTGTTCAGGATCGACACCGGCGGCAGAACACCGGTCAGGTCGCAGGTGAGGAAGATCACCGCATTGGGCTCGCCGCCCAGGTTGGCCTCGGAGCGCTTGGCAACGTGCTCCAGCGGGTAGGCAGCGCGGCTGTTCTGGGTCAGGCTGACGTCGTTGTAATCGGCATGCTTGTTGTTGTCGATTACCACGTTTTCCAGCACGGCGCCGTGCTTGATGGCCTTCCAGATAACCGGCTCGTTCTTCTCCGACAGGTCGATGCACTTGGCATAGCAACCGCCTTCGATGTTGAACACCACGCCCTCACCCCAACCGTGCTCGTCGTCACCAATCAGGTAACGGCTTTCGTCGGCAGACAGGGTAGTCTTGCCGGTGCCGGACAGGCCGAAGAACAGGGTAACGTCGCCGTTTTCACCGATGTTGGCAGCGCAGTGCATTGGCAGCACGTCGGCAGCCGGCAGCAGGAAGTTCTGCACCGAGAACATGGCTTTCTTCATTTCACCCGCGTAACGCATGCCGGCGATCAGTACTTTCTTCTGGGCGAAGTTGAGGATCACGCAACCGTCGGAGTTGGTGCCGTCACGCTCGGGTACGCACTCGAAGTTGGCAACGTTCAGCACCTGCCACTCATCACGGCCAGCAGGGTTGTACTGCTCCGGGTTGATGAACAGGCAACGGCCAAACAGGTTCTGCCAGGCAGTCTGGGTGGTCATCTTCACCGGCAGGTAGTGGTCGGCTGCCGCACCTACGTGAACGTAGGAAACGAAGTGATCCTGGGCGTTGTTGAACGCCTCGACGCGGTCCCACAGGGCATCGAACTTGTCGGCCGGGAACTTGCGGTTGATCGGGCCCCAGGCGATAGCATCCTGGGTGGAAGGTTCTTCGACGATGAAACGGTCAGCCGGGGAACGGCCGGTACGGTGGCCCGTCTCCACGACCAGTGCACCAGTATCGGCTAGTACGCCTTCACCGCGTTGCAGCGCTTCTTTTACCAGCTCATCGACGCTCAGGTCGGTGTACACGGTGTTGTTGGCTTGCGTCATGAGATACCCCATCCGGCCCGAGGCCGAGTGCTCCAAACGTTTTGTAGTCGTCTCGAAAAAACTACTACAGCGAAAAAAGTGGCCGGATTATGCCAGAAACGCCCAAAAAAAGTAGGCCCCTCCTGTCAGAACCGAGCTTTTGCGCAATTCGACAGGAGATTCTCCTGTAGTGAAACGTTTCAGTGACGAGTTTCTGAGGCCACGTCCGTGCCGCCACCCGCAAAGAGCTGTGCGACATCATTGGCATCGAAGAAATAGCGCTGGTTGCAGAACTGGCAATCGATCTCCACCGTACCGCCACATTCTTCCACCAGCGCCTTGGCGTCTTCTTCGCCAAGGCTGACCAGCGCATTGCCGGAACGTTCGCGCGAGCAGCTGCAGTTGAAACGCAGCGGCTGCACATCGAACAGGCGCACGGCATCTTCGTGGTACAGGCGGTGCAGCAGGGTTTCGTTATCCAGCGCCCACTCGTCGGCTTTCAGCGTGCTGGCCAGGGCGACCACATGCTGCCAGCTTTCTTCACGCTCTTCGTCATCGGGCTGGCGATCACGCGGCAGTTGCTGCAGCAGCAGGCCACGGGCCTTGCCGCCTTCGGTATTCAGCCAAAACCGCGTATTCAGCTGCTGGGACTGAACAAAGTAATTGGTGAAACACTCCGACAGGTTGGCCCCGTCGAGGTCCACGGTACCTTGGTAACGCTGGCCCTTGACCGGGTCGATGGTCAGGGTCAGGTGCCCGTCGGGCATCAGCTGGGCGAGGGTGGCGTCGGCGGCGATCTGTTCGGCTTCGTAACGGGCCATGCCGCGAATGTCGCGCTCACCAGAGCACTCCACCATCAACAAGGGGATGGGGCCGGCAGAACGCGCCTGCAGAATGAGCAGGCCATCGAACTTGAGCGCGCCGACCAGCAAGGCAGTGGCGGCCATCAGCTCGCCCAGCAACGCCTGCACGGGCGCGGGGTATAGGTGACGCGCCAGCACGGCGGCGTAGCTGTCATCGAGAGACACCCACTCGCCGCGCACGTCGCGCTCGTCGAAGATGAAACGTTGGGTGAAATCGGTATCTGGCAAATCGCTCATGGGTGTCTGGCTATCTGAAAATGATGACAAAATGATTGCGGAGAATTACAAATCCCGCCGTGGGGCGCCTTCGGGCGCTCATTTCCCTATTAGGAGATAGAGGTATCTTATGGACAATCGACCACTGTTCCAAGCGAGGTGGTCCTGGGGACCCTTGGTAGCGTGCACGCTACTGCCCATCGCACTACTGTGTTTCTGGTTATGGCCTGTTGGCCAGAGCCTGTGCCTGGCATTCGACGAATGGCTGTTCCATACCCTGAACGCGCCGCTGGCCGAGAACACTACCTGGCGTTACATCTGGACCGTTGGCAGCTTGCGCCCGTTCGACATCGTCGTGGGCCTGATCCTGCTGGCGGCGCTGATTCGTGGCAACTGGGTGTTCAAGGCCGTGCAGGTTCGCCAGGCGTTTTTTGGTTTTCTGGTCACGCTACTGCTCTTAGTGGTGATTCGTGCGCTGTTTTCCAAGTGGGTGGACGCTGCCGGCTGGCAGCACAACAGCCCGTCGATGATGTTCGACAGCGCTGTGCACCTGAGTGACTACTACCCCAACCTGGAGTCCTCCTGGGAACTGAAAGACCGTTCCAGCAAGAGCTTCCCGGGCGATCACGCCTCGGTGCTGCTTATCTGGGCGCTGTTCATGAGCGTGTTCAGCCGCCGCATTGGGCAATACCTGGTGATCTGGGGCCTGGCAGTGCTGTTCATGCTGCCACGCCTGGTGGCCGGCGCCCACTGGGGGCAGGACGACTACATCGGTGGCCTGCTGATGGCTGTGCTGGCACTGGGCTGGAGCCTGTACACACCGTTGGCCGCCCACAGCACTGCGGCGCTGGTGCGTTGGACCGCGCCGCTGTTCAGGTTTGCGGCCAGGTTGCCGTTGATCAACAGGCTGGCGGTAGTGCGCTAGCGTGAAGGGGGCCGCCTGGCGGCCCCTTCAGTCAAAATTGCCGTGCAGCTGGTGAATCTGCCGGCGCTGCTTCTTGGTTGGCCGCCCATCGGTGGTCACGCCTACTGCCCCGGCCTTGCGCAATTCGGCCGCCTGCTCACGGCGGCGGATGCTGTCTTCGGTTTCGGCATAGAGCGTCTGCGCCTCTGGCGCCCCACGGCGCACGGTAGAAAGCGCTTTCACCACCACGGTGCGCTCATCGAACCCGGTGCGCAGCACAAACTCGTCACCCACCCGCGGCTCCTTGCCCGGCTTGCATCGCTCGCCACGGCAGTGCACCTTGCCGCTTTCGATGGCCGCCTTGGCCAGGGCGCGGGTCTTGTAGAAGCGCGCAGCCCACAGCCATTTGTCCAGGCGAACTTTGTCGTCATCTTCGACTTTCTGTGCCATCCCCATACCTCGAACACTGTGTTTCACGGAACTGTACTACCGTAACCATCGGATGCAAAAAATCCCCGCCGTGCTTACAGTTCACTACCTCATCCGCAGGGTGCGTTTTGTGAAGACATTTGATCATCTGACTGTAATCGGCCTGCGCGAATGGGTCGCCCTGCCCGACCTGGGCGTGGCGGGGCTGCGCGCCAAGATCGATACCGGTGCAAGCACCTCCAGCCTGCATGCAACCGACATCGAGCCATTCGAACGCAATGGCGAGCCATGGGTCCGATTTACCGCGCACCTGGGCACGGTGGTGCAATTGCGTCACCGCCGCTGCGAAGCCCCACTGGTGACCCGAAAAACCATCAGAAGCTCCAATGGCCATGCCCAGACACGCTATGTGATCCGAACGTCGCTGGCGCTGGGTGACAGGGTGTGGGCGGTGGAATTTACCCTGGCCTGCCGCAAGAGCATGCGCTACCGCCTGTTGCTAGGGTCCAAGGCGTTGGTCCACGGCCAACTTGTGGTCAACCCTGGCGTTAAATATGTGCAGGACAAACCGGCCTTTCCGGCCACCCTCTCTTCATTAACAGGTGCTGCATGAAGATCGCTGTGCTGTCGCGCAATCCGCGTCTGTATTCCACCCGCCGCCTGGTCGAAGCCGGTACCCAGCGTGGCCACGAAATGGTAGTGATCGATACCCTGCGTGCCTACATGAACATTGCCAGCCACAAGCCGCAGATCCACTACCGCGGCAAGCCACTGGAAGGGTTCGATGCTGTCATTCCGCGCATTGGGGCATCGGTCACATTCTACGGCTGTGCCGTGCTGCGGCAGTTCGAGATGATGGGGGTGTACCCACTGAACGAGTCGGTCGCCATCGCCCGCTCGCGGGACAAGCTGCGGTCGCTGCAATTGCTGTCACGGCGCGGCATCGGCTTGCCGATCACCGGCTTTGCCCACTCGCCAGACGACATCCCCGACCTGATCCAGATGGTCAACGGCGCGCCGCTGGTGATCAAGGTGCTGGAGGGCACCCAGGGCATCGGCGTGGTGCTGTGCGAGACAACCCAGGCGGCCGAGTCGGTGATCGAAGCGTTCATGGGCCTGAAACAGAACATTATGGTTCAGGAATACATCAAGGAGGCCGGCGGCGCCGACATTCGCTGCTTCGTGGTGGGCGACAAGGTGATTGCTTCGATGAAACGTCAGGCCAAGCCAGGCGAGTTCCGCTCCAACCTGCACCGGGGCGGCGTCGCCAGCCTGATCAAAATCACACCTGAAGAGCGGATTACCGCGATTCGTGCGGCCAAGGTGATGGGCTTGAGCGTGGCGGGTGTGGATATTTTGCGTTCCAACCATGGGCCGCTGGTGATGGAGGTGAACTCATCGCCCGGGCTGGAGGGCATTGAAGTGACCACC
>NZ_BCAV01000045.1:0-100480 GCF_001320125.1 Pseudomonas sp. NBRC 111119 | reverse complement strand
CAAAAGCTTCCAGAGAAGCTATCAAACTCAACAACACCTGACTCGCCCCGAAGCGTTGATCGCTGCGAGGTGGCGAATAATACGCGGTTTAAATTGGGAGTCAACACCTTGATCTGAAAAAACTTTTGCAGTGCCCGGGCACTTGCGCGGCAACTAAATGAGGGCCCGGTGGATCTGTAGAGAAACCCACCACGGAGCGTAGCGGCGATGAGCGACGCGCACAGCGATAAAACCCCGGGCTTGTCTGCGGATGAACAGCAGGAAGTCAGCGTAAACCAGCCGCCCAGGGCGGCGGTGCTGCACGAAACCATACGCCTTCAGGGCGACCAGGAGCTGGAACGGACCTTGGCTGCGCTTTGGTGGTCTGCCCTGGCAGCCGGGTTGTCCATGGGCTTGTCGCTGATGGCCATGGGGCTGCTGTATTCCCGCCTACCCGACGGCGAAAGCGCCCAGGTCATTGCAAGCATCGGTTACAGCGCCGGGTTCCTGGCCGTCATCCTGGCGCGGCAGCAGTTGTTCACCGAAAACACCCTTACCGCCGTCCTGCCGGTAATGACCACGCCCACCCTGGCGAACTTCGGTCGCCTGCTGCGCCTGTGGGGGGTGGTACTGGTGGGCAACCTCGCCGGCACGCTGCTGGTGGCATGGGTAATGCTGGAGCTGCCGATCTTCGACACCAAGACCGACCTTGCCTTCCTGGAGGTGGGGCACAAGGTGATGGAGAACGACATCGGCCAGATGTTCGCCAAGGGCATTGTGTCGGGCTGGATGATCGCCACCATGGTATGGATGATCCCCTCCATGGAAAATGCCAAGATCTGGATCATCCTGCTTATTACCTACCTGATGGCCCTAGGCGACTTCACCCACATCGTGGTGGGTTCGGTGGAGGTGTCCTACCTGGTGTGGGCCGGTGAAGAAACCTGGAGCAGCTTCTGGCTCCATTTTGCACTGCCTACATTGGCAGGCAACATCATAGGTGGCAGTTTTATCTTCGCCCTCATCAGCCACGCGCAAGTACGCAGCGACAGCGGCAAGCCGCCGTCGAAACTGCTCGAGGACGAAAAAGCGTCAGAACAGGACCGCGCCACTCACTAGCGCTGACCATCGCCCACCTGGCCCTGCCCCACATCAGGACCAGGTGGCCCCCCTCCTCCCGAATCCCCCGCGCCCCAAACCCTTGCACTTGGCAGCCGTTGCCGACAGCCCAGCCCTGCACCGCCCGGCCAGTGATCGCATCAACCTTGAATTGGCCTGTAAGGCCAGTGTTCGGAGGCGAGACACTGTTTCACAATATTCATGCGATTTATGCGATAAACGGTTACCTGACAGGGATTCCACAGCATGAACACACGCTCCGGCAAGGGCCTTTCATTCGCCAAGCGCATCTACCTGCCGCGTGTTTTTGGCATGGGCATCGGCTTATTGTGTGTGATGGCAGGCACGGCGCCGCTCTCGCCCCCTCCCTGGGTGTGGGCTTTCATGCTGTTCAATGGCCTGGTATGGCCCCACCTTGCCTACCAGTGGGCTGCACGCTCCGAGGCGCCGTACCAGGCAGAACAGCGCAACCTTGTGCTCGACTCGCTGATGGGCGGGTTCTGGGCCGCAGCCATGCATTTCAACCCACTGCCGACAGTTACCGTGCTGTCGATGATGACCATGAACAACGTGTCGGCCGGCGGGAAACGCCTGGTGTTGCGCGGCGCACTGGCGCAATTGGGCGGCATGGCCGTTGCTGTACTGTTGCTCGGCCCCGGGCTGGAGCTTGAGGCCACCACGCTGCAAGTCTACGCCAGCCTGCCCATGCTCACCCTCTATCCAATGGCGCTGGGCTGGGTCTGCTATCAGTTGGCAATCAAGCTTGCCGAGCACAAGCGAAGGCTTGGCGCGCTGAGCCTTACCGACAGCCTGACCGGGCTGCTCAACCATGGCGCCTGGAAGGACCTGCTGATGCTGAATTTTCAGAAATGCAGGAAACACCGCAGCGACGCAGTCATTGCACTGATCGACATCGACCACTTCAAGGCAATCAACGATACCTTTGGCCACGTCATCGGCGACTGCGTACTGCGTCAATTGAGCGCCGAGCTGCGTCGCACCCTGCGCGAAGGCGACCAGGCCGGGCGTTACGGGGGCGATGAGTTCTGCGTGATCCTGCCAGACACCAGCGAGGCGCAGGCCTGCCAGGCGATGGAACGCTTGCGCGAGCGGGTTGGCAGCTACCGCAACCCGCAGCTGCCCACCCTGCGCATCAGCCTCAGCATTGGCCTGTGCCCGTTCGGCGCCCACCTTGATACCTCCGACACCTGGCTGGAACAGGCAGACCGGGCGCTGTACACGGCCAAAGGCGCCGGCCGCGATCAAGTCATGGTCGCGCACCGGTTGCATGCCGGCACGCAAGGGCTGCACGAAATGCCAGACCTCATGTCCCTTGCCCGCTGACCTGGGCAGCCACCTGCAACTTGCGCTCAGCCACAATCTCGGGCAGGTCACTGCGGCGCAGGTAGGCCCGTAGTGGCTCACTGATATTCAGGCGGTCATCCACATGCTGCGCCAACAGCAGGGCAAGCCGTTCACGGCAAAGCGCCATGCGCTGCCCCTGCTCGTGGCGCCAGATGAACTCGTTGCACGGCGTGATACTGGCGTCGGCGACATCCATGCCGAACGAATCCTCGGAAAAGCGCACAATGTGGCAGCCGCGCTTGCCATGGAACCCGACAAAACCCTTGAGCTGTTCGGCAGCGCTGCAGATGTCCTGCGATGTGATGGCCATCACCTAACCTCCCGATGAAGTTGAAAGACACGTACGCCAAGCGACGCTGAGCGCGCGCTCTTGAATACAAAGCGTCAAGGCAAAAAAAATGGGCGACCGAAGTCGCCCTAAATGCCTTGCGTGCTCGTGTACCTGAAAGGTCAGCGCCCTTTGCGCTTGTTCGAGTCCTTCCAGATGAAAATGCCCAGACCGGCAAAGAAAGCCACCATCAACCCAACCGTTACCACGCCTGCGATAACCACGTTGTCGAAGAACATGCTGGCCTCCATTCGTGTGCCGTTGTCCGATGGGGCTAAGTTAACCAATCTGCGGGCGGGGAAAATTGACCGGTGTCAATGGGTATGGAGGGTGCCCGGGGGCGGGCACACGAGGCGGGCGCAGGCTTGACCTGCGTCAAGTTTCAGCGCTTCTTGGGCTTGCGCTTGGGCTTCTTCTTGGAGGCATTCAACGGCAAGGCCTGCTCGAACGCGTTGCGCATCTCGTTCAGGCGCTTTTCTTTGAGGTCATGCACGCGCTTGGCGCGCTCGGCATCGAAATCGATGAGGTTGTCTTGGCTCATGCTCGGGCTCGACGATCTACGGAGATTGCATGATGACGCCAGGGGCAGGCGCTGACCAGCCCTGCCTCAGACTTCGATATCAACCAGCAGGCCCTGACGCACGGGCTCCCCCATCAACGGTGCTACAGGCACCGTGTTGTCGGCATTGACCTCGTCACCCGGCAGCGCACTGAAACGCTGCTGATCGCCCTGACGCTGGCGCTGTTGCTGCCGGCGCTGCTCTTCACGCAGCAGCAGCTCCTGCTCCTGGGGGTCGCGCTGCTGCTTGAGATCGATGGCGCTTTCGCCGGAAGCCGGCTGCGCCGGCACCACCGGCTTGATATCCGGGGTAGGTTTTACCGGGTCCTGTTGCGAGGTCACCGGTACGGCACTGAGCGGGATGATCGGTGGCAGCATGGACGTTCTCCTATGCTCCTGTATCGGCAGGCGCGAATTGACCTTGATGTCATGGACAACAATTATTCGGCTTCGTCATCCGGGTCGTCGTCGGCTGGGGGGCTGACTTCGCTCCAAGGCCGCTTGTACACCTGCTGCCACACCGCATCCATATGGGCTCGAACCTGCGCCGATGCGGCCTTGAGCGAAGCGCTGTCCACGCGTTCGCCGCCTATCGGCTCCTCGCCGGCCGGGGTAATCAGCGACTGCCCGGTGATGGTGTACACGGCCTGCCCCTCGCGCATCTCGATGGCGATGTCATGGGGGTCGATCCCCCCGCCGCAGTATGCATGGCTGGCGACGGTCACTTCGGCAACGCCATCGCCATTGAGGTCGCCGACATCGCTGACGTCGGCGTAGAAGTCCACATCCAGGTCGAGGCCTGGGCAGGTGGTTTCCTGTTCGATCTGCCAGCGGGGCTTGAATGCCTCGCGCTCTGCACTGCGCCCGTACAGGGTGGCTTTCAGCACCACCTTGTCCACTTCCTGTTCGCTGTCCGGGTCGCTGGCCTGGCCATCGCTGCGGCTCAGCACCAGCAAGCCTTCGCCATCACGGTCGCGAAAGTGCACGCTCTTGATCGGCGCCTGCACCCCCAACACCTCCAACTGCTCGACGGGGATGGCAGGCAGTGTCTCGAAGTTCTTCTGCTGGCACGCGGCCAACAACAGGCAGCCAGCCACCAGGCCAGTGCTTGTCCAGTGATGCTTGGCAGACATGTTGATGAACGACCCTCGAGCAGCACGGCATGAGGCGATGAAACGGCTAGAATGACGCATTTGCCATCACCGTTCGGCGCCAGAAGGTGCACTCGGCACTTTGGTCTGGCCGGCCGATCCGTTAACATAATCGGCTTTTTCATCGCGGGAGTTCAGGCAGTATGGCGCAGCAGTATCAACCGGGGCAACGCTGGATCAGCGACAGCGAAGCAGAGCTCGGCCTGGGTACCATCCTGGCGCAGGATGGCCGCCTCTTGACCGTGCTCTACCCGGCCACTGGCGATACCCGTCAGTACTCCCTGCGCAACGCGCCGCTGACCCGCGTGCGCTTTTCTCCGGGCGACCAGATCACCCATTTCGAAGGCTGGAAGCTGACCGTTCGGGAAGTCGAGGACATCGACGGCCTGATGGTCTACCACGGCCTGGACGGCCAGAACCAGCCGCGGACGCTGCCAGAAACCCAGCTGTCCAACTTCATCCAGTTCCGCCTGGCCAGCGACCGCCTGTTCGCCGGGCAGATCGACCCGCTGCCCTGGTTCAGCCTGCGCTACAACACGCTGCACCACACCAGCAAGCAGATGCAGTCAGCGTTGTGGGGCCTGGGCGGTTGCCGCGCGCAACCGATTGCGCACCAATTGCACATTGCCCGCGAGGTCGCCGACCGCAGCGCCCCTCGGGTTCTGCTGGCCGACGAAGTGGGCCTGGGTAAAACCATCGAGGCCGGCCTGGTGATTCATCGCCAGTTGCTGTCTGGCCGTGCCAGCCGCGTGCTCATCCTGGTGCCGGAAAACCTCCAGCACCAGTGGCTGGTGGAAATGCGCCGCCGCTTCAACCTGCAAGTCGCCCTGTTCGATGCCGAGCGCTTCATTGAAAGCGATGCCAGCAACCCCTTCGAGGACGCGCAGCTGGCATTGGTTGCCCTGGAATGGCTGGTGGAAGATGAAAAGGCCCAGGACGCGATGTTCGCTGCCGGTTGGGACCTGATGGTAGTCGACGAGGCTCACCACCTGGTCTGGCACGAAGAACAGGCCAGTGCCGAATATGCCTTGGTCGAACAACTGTCCCAGGTGATCCCGGGTGTGTTGCTGCTCACCGCCACGCCGGAACAGCTGGGCCAGGACAGCCACTTTGCCCGCCTGCGCCTGCTGGACCCTGACCGCTTCCATGACCTGGCCGCCTTCCGCGCCGAAAGCGAGCACTATCGGCCCGTGGCCGAGGCCGTTCAGGAATTGCTGGACGAAGGCCGCCTGTCGCCCAAGGCCCATGCCACCATCCAGGGCTTTCTCGGGGCCGAAGGCGAAGCGTTGCTGGCTGCCGTCAGCGATGGCGACACCCAGGCCAGCGCCCGCCTGATCCGCGAACTGCTGGACCGCCACGGCACCGGTCGCGTCCTGTTCCGCAACACCCGTGCGGCAATCCAGGGCTTCCCGGAGCGGCAGTTGCATGCCTACCCGCTGCCCGCCCCAGAACAGTACGGCAACCTGCCGGTCGGCGAGCACGCCGAGCTGTACCCCGAAGTGGCCTTCCAGGCCCAGGGAGAGGTGGCAGACGATGAGCGCTGGTGGCGCTTCGACCCGCGGGTCGACTGGCTGATCGACACCCTGAAAATGCTCAAGCGCACCAAGGTGCTGGTGATCTGCGCCCACGCCGAAACCGCGATGGACCTGGAAGATGCCCTGCGCGTGCGCTCTGGCATACCGGCATCGGTGTTCCACGAAGGCATGAGTATCCTTGAGCGTGACCGCGCCGCTGCGTACTTCGCCGACGAAGAGTTCGGCGCCCAGGTGCTGGTATGTTCGGAAATCGGCAGCGAGGGGCGCAACTTCCAGTTCGCCCATCACCTGGTGATGTTCGACCTGCCAGCGCACCCTGACTTGCTGGAGCAGCGCATCGGGCGCCTGGACCGGATCGGCCAGAAGCACACCATCGAGCTGCATATTCCCTACCTGCAGGGCACGCCGCAGGAGCGCCTGTTCCAGTGGTACCACGAAGGCCTCAATGCCTTCCTCAACACCTGCCCCACTGGCAACGCCCTGCAACACCAGTTTGGCCCGCGCCTGTTGCCGTTGCTGCAAGGCCAGGACAACAAGCCCTGGGATGCCCTGGTGGCAGAAGCGAGCACAGAACGCCAGCGCCTGGAAGCCGAGCTGCACACCGGGCGTGACCGCCTGCTGGAACTCAACTCCGGGGGTGCCGGCGAAGGCGAAGCACTGGTCGAAGCAATTCTGGAACAGGACGACCAGTTCGCCCTGCCTATCTACATGGAAACCTTGTTCGATGCGTTCGGCATCGACAGCGAAGACCATTCCGAAAATGCACTGATTCTCAAGCCGAGCGAAAAAATGCTCGACGCCAGCTTCCCGCTGGGGGACGACGAGGGTGTCACCATCACCTACGACCGCGCCCAGGCCCTGTCGCGCGAAGACATGCAGTTTCTTACCTGGGAGCACCCGATGGTACAGGGCGGCATGGACCTGGTGCTGTCCGGCTCGATGGGCAACACCGCCGTGGCGCTGATCAAGAACAAGGCCCTCAAGCCCGGCACGGTGTTGCTCGAACTGCTGTTCGTCAGCGAGGTGGTGGCTCCGCGCAGCCTGCAGTTGGGCCGCTACCTGCCACCCGCCGCCCTGCGCTGCCTGCTGGACGCCAATGGCAACGACCTGGCCACCCGCGTGGCCTTCGAAACCCTGAACGATCAGCTCGAGAGCGTGCCGCGCGCCAGCGCCAACAAGTTCGTGCAAGCGCAACGTGACGTACTGGCCAAACGCATCAGCAGCGGCGAAGAGAAAGTGCTACCCAGCCACGTTGAGCGCGTAGCCGAAGCCCAACGCCGTCTGGCGGCTGAGGCAGATGAGGAACTGGCGCGCCTGGTAGCACTGCAGGCGGTCAACCCGAGCGTGCGCGAAAGCGAAGTCGAAGCCCTTCGCAAGCAACGGGAACAAGGCCTGGCCATGCTGGAAAAGGCGGCCTTGCGTCTTGAGGCAATTCGCGTACTGGTAGCCGGCTAGCCTAAGTTGAAACAGGAGCGGCCCGTGGCTGGCCGCTCCTGAACCTTTCCATACCCCGCATATTCCCCCGTGCTATACCTCCGATATCCAAATCGTTGTAGTCAATGTGCCATTACTCGATGATGGCCTGAGCCCCGTTCCCTATACTCCTCGGATGGTCTGCACCGATCGTGCGTGCGGATACACGATAACGGGGCGTTCCATGGAGTGGATTGAGCTAAGACTGTTTGCTGACCTTCCCGCCACTGGCCATGTGGTGATGGACTGCCGACACGAACCCGTTCTGGTGCTACTGGCTTACCTGGTGGCCTGGGCCGGCTGCTTTGCCACCCTGGACATGGCCGAACGCCAGTGCAGCAGCGAAAACACCGCAGCCTATCGACGCTGGGCGTTACTGGGCGCCTGTTGCCTGGCAGGCGGCATCTGGGCCATGCACTTCATCAGCATGCTCGCCTTCCAGGTGCCGCTGGAAGTTCATTACGACGTGACACTCACCGCGCTTTCGTTGCTGATTGCGCTGATAGTTGCCTGCTGGGCAATGTACAGTTTTGGCCGGCACCAAATGCACACCCGGCACTACGTGCAGAGCGCAGCGCTGATCGGCCTGGGCATCGTGATCATGCATTTTGTAGGCATGGCGGCCATGCAAACCGGCGCTGTTCAGTATTACCGCACCGACTTGCTGCTGGTATGCGCCGTGATCGCATTGTTCACAAGCCTGTCGGCCTTGTGGCTGGCCCGCTACTTCCGCAAAGGCAGCGGCAGGCTGCACCAGTCGATGAAATACGCTGCCAGCCTGGTGATGGCGGGGGGCATCGTTGCTACCCATTTCACCGCCATGTCGGCCATGACACTGGTGATCCCAACGGACATGGCAATCCGCCTGCCGTCTGCTGACAACAGCCTGCAACTGGGGCTGGGCGTGGGCTTCATTACCCTGCTGATCAGCGGCGCCAGCATCAGTGCGGCGCTGGCTGACAAAAAGCTGCAGAGCAAGGAGCATGACCTGCGCCGGGTCAGTGTGCTACTTGGCCAACTGGACCAGGCCCGCGCCTCCCTGCAACAGGCTGCGCACTACGACGCACTGACCAGCTTGGTCAACCGACGAGGCTTCAACCAGGTCTTTGCCGAGCGCCTTGCCGAGCATCAGGCTTGCGAAGGCCGCATGGCGGTCATGTGCCTGGATGTCGACCATTTCAAACGTATCAATGACAGCTTAGGTCACCCGGCCGGCGACCGGTTGCTGACCGTGATCGCCAGCCACATCAAGGCCGCCACCCGTAGCCAGGACCTGGTCGCGCGCCTGGGGGGCGACGAGTTCTGCGTGGTCACCAGTCTGAGCGGGCGCGAGGAGGCACAACACCTGGCACAGCGTATCCTGCAGCGCATGAAGGACCCCATCGACCTCGGTGGCCGGCGCATGGTGATGACCACCAGCATTGGCATCAGCCTGTTTCCAGACGATGGCACCAGCGCCGAAGAACTGATGAAAAATGCCGACCTGGCCCTTTACCAGTGCAAGGCCAATGGCCGCAACGGCTGGCATTTTTTCGACGACAGCCTCAAGACCCAGGCCACCCTCGCGCTGCAGCTGGAAGAGGAACTGCGCCTGGCGTTGCTCGAAGAGCGCGGGCTGACTGTGCACTACCAACCCATTTTTGATGCCCGTACTGGCCTGGTGGCCAAACTTGAAGCCCTGGTTCGCTGGCAACACCCGCAACACGGGTGGCTGGGGCCTGACCGTTTCATCGGCATTGCCGAAACCAACGGCCTGATCATCGACCTGGACCTGTGGGTGCTGCGCCGTGCCTGCACCGACCTTGCCCTGCTGCAGCGCCAGGGGGTTAGTGGCTTCAAGGTCACGGTCAACTGCTCGGCCGTGACCCTCAGCCACGATGCCCTGCCCAATGAAGTGGAGCGGGTGCTGGCCGAAACAGGCCTTGCTGCCACACTGCTCGAGCTGGAAGTAACTGAAAACGCCCTGATGGGCGACATGCAGCGCACCGTCAACGTGCTCAAGTGTATACGCGCACTGGGCGTGACGCTTTCCATTGACGACTTCGGCACCGGCTACTCGTCATTGGCCTACCTCAAGCGCCTGCCGCTGGATGTGCTGAAGATCGACCGAACATTCCTGCAAGACGTACCGCACAGCCTCAAAGATTGCCAGATCGTCCAGGCGATTATCGCGATGGCCCACACCCTGCACCTGCAGGTGGTAAGCGAGGGGGTGGAAAAGGCCGAACAGCAGGCGTTTCTACAGGATCACGGCTGTGACTGCCTGCAGGGTTACCTGCTCGGCCGGCCGGCTGCACTGGCCGAGCTGCGCCCGCTGTTGCTACGCCTGCGCCCACCGGCGGTGACCCTTACGGCTTGCTCCGGTACTGCTCCACCAAGGTCGACGGATCCTGGTCCAGAAAACCCTGGCTTGCGTGCAGGCGCATCAACTGCGCGGCGAGGCCACTGATCGGGGTTGCAGCGCCCTGCTCGCGGGACAGCTTCACCGCGTTGTCCAGGTCCTTGAGCAATGTGCGAACGTGCCATTTAACCGGTTGGTAGGTGCTCGCTGCCATCTGCGGGGCGAGTATCTGCAGCGGCTTGGAGTCGGCGAAACCACCCGCCAGTGCTTCAGCCAATAACCGGGTATCAACACCTGAACGTTCAGCCAGAGCAATTACCTCGGCAATCACCAGGGCGTTGCAGGCCACGATCATCTGGTTGCAGGCCTTGGTGACCTGCCCAGCCCCCACTGCGCCCATATGCGTGACCCGCTGCCCCAATACCTGCAGCACCGGCTGGGCGCGGTGCAGGTCGTGCACGTCACCGCCCACCATGATCGCCAACGTACCGGCTTCGGCACCAGGGGTGCCGCCGGATACGGGGGCATCCAGCCAGGCCATGCCGCACAGCGCTGCCAGCTCGGCAGCCATCTCACGCGTGGCACCGGGTTCCAGGCTGGAAAGGTCGATCAGCAACTGGCCACTGCGCCCGCCCAGCGCGATACCGGCCTCGCCAAACACCACCTCGCGTACCACCGTGGTGTCCGCCAGGCACAGCAGTACCATATCGGCATCACGGCTCAGCTCGGCAGGGCTGGCGGCGCGCCGTGCCCCGGCGGCGACCAGCGCGTCGCACTTGTCGGGGCTGCGGTTCCACACCGTCAACGGGTACCCGGCAGCCAGCAGGCGCCGGCACATGGGCAGCCCCATCAAACCGATACCGGCAAAGGCCAACGAGGGAAGATCAGTGCTCATCATGACTCCTGGCAGTGGCTTACATCTCGGCAGCCTATCTCGAATGCCCAATCCCGGGCCAGCCACCGCCGCTTTACGCATGCCGTAAACTGTTACCGCCACGCCGAATTGTTACTTACCTCTACCCACCTTGAGCATAAACGAGCACTGCAACGGTGCGACTGCGAATTTGCGCGCACCAAAAACGATCACGCGTACGCTGCGCCTTTGACCTGTATCACGATGAACGGCGACACCACCACCGCCCAGATCTCTGGGTCGCGGGTTTGCAGGTCAAGCGCTTGGTCGGCAGAGACTGGCCCCACAGTGCCATCACTGCGCCATTTGGCGAACAGATCGCTGCGGTTTTCAGCCATTGCTTCGGCCACAGCGATCAGGTCGAGAGCAGGGTCGACCCAAATCAGGTCACCCTTGGCCCAGAAGCGCTCCAGCGCTTTCCACTCAATGATTGCCGTCTCACCCAGCAATTTGGCATAGAGGGTGCTTGTTTCATCCGTCATGGGTGGTATCCGCAAAAATAGCCAATAACAAAGGCCGGCATTTTTGCAGAAAAACCCGGTTTCAAATATGCAATTTGGTCGATTGGCCCCGCATGGGTGGGGCCTGGCTGCAGAATCAGGCTTTTTAATGGCGCCTTTCTGTACTTTTGTGTCAACCAAGCGACAACCCGCGAAATAGGCACTTTTCGACCGCTTTTCAAGCGCTCGGGCAGCGCTCTACACTGTACCGGTACAGTTCCGGGACATGTTCCGGGGAAGGTGGGCTTGCGCGTTGGCATGACCGCGCCGCAAATCCCGCCCGGTCTGTAGCCCTGGCCGCCAGGACTATAAGAATTACAACAGAATGAGTGGAGCACTATGATCAAGATTTCCAAGCTGTTCGCCGCAATGGTTCTGGCCGGGGTAGCCAGCCATTCGTTTGCCGCCGATACCATCAAGATCGGGATCGCCGGGCCCAAGACTGGCCCTGTGACCCAGTACGGCGACATGCAGTTCATCGGCGCCAAGCAGGCCATCAAGGACATCAACGCTGCAGGCGGTGTCGACGGCAAGATGCTCGAAGCCAAGGAATACGACGATGCGTGCGACCCTAAACAGGCCGTGGCGGTCGCCAACCGTGTGGTAAACGATGGTGTCAAGTTCGTCATCGGCCACCTGTGCTCCAGCTCTACCCAGCCAGCCTCCGACGTTTATGAAGACGAAGGCATCATCATGATCACCCCGGCCGCAACGTCGCCGGAAATTACCGCTCGCGGTTACAAGATGATTTTCCGCACCATCGGCCTGGACAGCGCTCAGGGCCCGGCGGCAGGCAACTACATCGCCGACCACGTCAAGCCCAAGGTCGTGGCCGTGCTGCACGACAAACAGCAATACGGTGAAGGCATCGCCACTGCGGTCAAGCAAACCCTGGAAGGCAAAGGCGTCAAAGTTGCCGTGTTTGAGGGCCTGAACGCCGGTGACAAGGACTTCTCGTCCATCATCCAGAAACTCAAGCAGAACAATGTCGACTTCGTCTACTACGGTGGCTACCACCCAGAGCTGGGCCTGATCCTGCGCCAAGCGCAGGAAAAAGGCCTGAAAGCCAAGTTCATGGGCCCGGAAGGCGTGGGCAACGACTCCATCTCGCAGATCGCCCAGAATGCCTCCGAAGGCCTGCTGGTCACCCTGCCGAAGTCGTTCGACGCCGACCCGGAGAACAAGAAGATCGTCGACGCCATCAAGGCTGACGGCAAAGACCCAAGCGGCCCGTTCGTGTTCCCGTCCTACTCCGCAGTTGAGCTGATCGCCCAGGGCATCAAGAAAGCCGGCTCCGAAGATACCGACAAGGTGGCAGCCGCCATCCACGCCGGTACCTTCAAGACCCCGACTGGCGAGCTGTCCTACGACGCCAAAGGCGACCTCAAAGACTTCAAGTTCGTGGTCTACGAATGGCACTTCGGCAAACCGAAGACCGAAGTCTCCCCTCAGTAACACGCGTGACTAATAGCTGACCGTAGAAGCCCACTGTGCGAGCAGTGGGCTTTGTTTTACGAGGTTCATGGGCCCGCCCCCGCGATCCGGGGGCGGGCTCACCTGAAAATCTTAAAACCGTCACCCGCGGTTTCCTGGCCATACCCCGGCCAGCGAAATGCAAATCAGGTTTTTAGGAGCGCTGTAATGCCTGAGATCTACCATTTCTTCCAACAACTGGTTAATGGATTGACCATCGGCAGCACCTATGCCTTGATCGCCATCGGCTACACGATGGTGTACGGCATCATTGGCATGATCAACTTCGCCCACGGCGAGGTTTACATGATTGGTTCCTACGTGGCCTTCATGGCCCTGGCGGGCCTGGCCATGATGGGTATCCATTCGCTGCCGATCCTGATGACCGTGGCCTTCGTCGCGACGATCTGCGTCACCAGTGCCTATGGCTACAGCATCGAACGGGTTGCCTACCGCCCATTGCGCAACAGCAACCGGCTGATCCCGCTGATTTCTGCCATCGGTATGTCGATTTTCCTGCAGAACACCGTGTTGCTTTCGCAAGACTCCAAGGACAAGTCCATCCCCAACCTGATCCCCGGCAGCTTCTCGTTCGGGCCAGGGGGCGCGGAAGAAGTCCTGGTGTCCTACATGCAGATCCTGGTGTTCGTGGTTACCCTCGTGGCCATGACCTGCCTGACCCTGTTCATCTCCCGTTCCCGCCTGGGCCGCGCCTGCCGCGCCTGTGCCGAGGACATCAAGATGGCCAACTTGCTGGGCATCAACACCAACAACATCATCGCCCTCACCTTCGTCATTGGCGCCGCCCTGGCCGCCGTGGCGGCTGTACTGCTGAGCATGCAGTATGGGGTGATCAACCCCAACGCCGGTTTCCTGGTGGGCCTGAAGGCCTTCACGGCAGCGGTACTGGGCGGCATCGGCAGCATTCCGGGCGCCATGCTCGGTGGGCTGGTGCTGGGTGTGGCCGAAGCGTTCGGCGCCGACATCTTCGGCGACCAATACAAGGACGTGGTTGCGTTCGGCCTGTTGGTTCTTGTCCTGTTGTTCCGGCCGACCGGCATTCTGGGCCGCCCGGAGGTTGAAAAAGTATGAGCAGAAATCTCAAACAGGCGTTCTTCAGCGCCTTGCTGGTGTGGGCCGTGGCCTTCCCGGTACTGGGCCTGAAACTGAGCATCGACGGCATCAGCCTGGCCGTGCACAGCCAGGGCTCGTTCACCCTCACCATCATTGCCGTGTGTTCGGTGCTGATGTTCCTACGGGTGCTGTTCGACAAGCAGTGGAGCTCGGTGATGGGCCGCCGCTCGGATCGCAAGCTGATCCCGCCGGCCGTCAGCAACTACCTGACGCTGCCCAAGACCCAACGTTGGGTGATCATGGGCCTGATCGTGGCTGCGCTGGTGTGGCCCTTCTTCGGCTCCCGCGGTGCGGTGGACATCGCCACGCTCATCCTCATCTACGTGTTGCTGGGCCTGGGCCTGAACATCGTGGTGGGCCTTGCCGGGCTGCTCGACCTGGGGTATGTCGGCTTCTATGCCGTAGGCGCCTACACCTATGCCATGCTGTCGCACTACATGGGCTGGGGCTTCTGGGTATGCCTGCCGATCGCCGGCCTGATGGCCGCCACGTTCGGTTTCCTGCTCGGTTTCCCGGTGCTGCGCCTGCGCGGTGACTACCTGGCGATCGTGACCCTGGGCTTTGGCGAGATCATCCGCCTGTTCCTGCGTAACCTCACCGACTGGACAGGCGGCCCCAACGGCATCAGCAACATCCCCAAACCCGAGTTCTTCGGTTTGACCTTCGAACGCCGCGCGGCTGAAGGCATGCAGACCTTCCACGAATTCTTCGGGTTGCAATACAACTCCATCAACAAGGTGATCTTCCTGTACCTGGTGGCGCTGTTGCTTGCCTTGCTGGCACTGTTCGTCATCAACCGCCTGCTGCGCATGCCCATCGGCCGTGCGTGGGAAGCGCTGCGCGAAGACGAGATTGCCTGCCGCGCACTGGGGCTCAACCCAACCGTGATCAAACTCTCGGCCTTCACCCTGGGCGCCTGCTTCGCGGGCTTTGCCGGCAGCTTCTTCGCCGCCCGCCAAGGCCTGGTCACCCCGGAGTCCTTCACCTTCATCGAGTCGGCGATCATCCTCGCCATCGTGGTGCTGGGCGGCATGGGCTCGCAACTGGGTGTGATCCTGGCGGCCATCGTGATGATCCTGCTGCCCGAGCTGATGCGTGAGTTCAGTGAGTACCGCATGCTGATGTTCGGTGCCCTGATGGTGTTGATGATGATCTGGCGTCCGCAAGGCTTGCTGCCGATGCAACGCCCCCACATGGAGCTGCGTCGATGAGCCGCGAAATTCTGCAAGTCAGCGGCCTGAGCATGCGCTTCGGCGGCTTGTTGGCGGTGAACGGCGTAGCCCTGACCGTCAAAGAAAAACAAGTGGTGGCGCTGATCGGCCCGAACGGTGCCGGCAAGACCACGGTATTCAACTGCCTCACCGGTTTCTACCGGCCCAGTGGCGGTAGCATCCTGCTCGACGGCCAGCCGATCCAGGGCCTTGCCGGTCACCTGATCGCCCGCAGGGGCGTGGTGCGCACGTTCCAGAACGTGCGCCTGTTCAAGGAAATGACCGCGCTGGAAAACCTGCTGATTGCCCAGCACCGGCACTTGAACACCAACTTTTTTGCGGGGTTGTTCAAAACGCCGGGCTTCCGTCGCAGCGAAAAGGAAGCCATGGAGCGCGCGCAGTATTGGCTGGAGAAGGTCAACCTGACCGAGTTCGCCAACCGTACCGCCGGCACCCTCGCCTATGGCCAGCAACGCCGCCTGGAAATCGCCCGCTGCATGATGACCCGCCCGCGCATCATCATGCTCGACGAACCGGCCGCGGGGCTCAACCCCAAGGAAACCGAAGACCTCAAAGCGCTGATCGCCTACCTGCGCGAGTCGCACAACGTGACCGTGCTGTTGATCGAGCACGACATGAAGCTGGTGATGAGCATCTCCGACCATATCGTGGTGATCAACCAGGGCACCCCCCTGGCCCACGGCACCCCCCAGGAAATCCGCGACAACCCTGAAGTGATCAAAGCCTACCTGGGGGAAGCGTAAATGCTGAAGTTTGAAAACGTCTCCACCTTCTACGGCAAGATCCAGGCCCTGCACAGCGTGAACGTAGAGATCAACCAGGGCGAAATCGTGACCTTGATCGGCGCCAACGGCGCCGGCAAGTCGACCCTGTTGATGACCCTCTGCGGCTCGCCCCAGGCGCACAGCGGCAGCATCAAGTACCTGGGAGAGGAACTGGTGGGTCAGCCCTCTTCGCAGATCATGCGCAAGAGCATTGCGGTGGTGCCGGAAGGCCGCCGCGTGTTCGCGCGCCTGACTGTCGAGGAAAACCTGGCGATGGGCGGCTTTTTCACCGACAAGGGCGACTACCAGGCGCAACTGGACAAGGTGCTGCAGCTGTTTCCGCGCCTGAAAGAACGCTACACCCAACGCGGTGGCACCATGTCCGGTGGCGAGCAGCAAATGCTGGCCATTGGCAGGGCCTTGATGAGCAAGCCCAAGCTGTTGTTGCTGGACGAACCCTCGCTGGGCCTGGCACCGATCATCATCCAGCAGATTTTCGACATCATCGAACAGTTGCGCCGCGATGGCGTCACCGTGTTCCTGGTGGAGCAGAACGCCAACCAGGCGCTGAAGATCGCTGACCGCGCCTATGTGCTGGAAAACGGCCGGGTGGTGATGCAAGGCACCGGCGAAGGCCTGTTGACCGACCCGAAAGTGCGCGACGCCTACCTGGGCGGTTGATTAAACGTTGGGGGCTGCGCTGCGGCCCCCAATCCCCTGACACCCAACCATTAACTTGAGATCCACCACCAGCCTGGGTAACGTGACCGGCTCTTTGGCCACGATTCTGCGGAGCCCGCACCATGCGCCTCACCCCCACCCTGCTCATCACGGCACTGCTGCCCCTGTTCGCCGGCTGCCAACTCATGGGTGAAGCCCCTGCCGACCCCAATGTAGGCACTACCCGCATGCAAGGTGAACTGCGCGCCGCCGGCGGCCACCTGCTGTTCAAGCCGTGCAACGAAAGCCGTTCGTTCATCGTCAACGATGCCGCGGCTACCGGTATCCTGCAAGAAGCCGCCAACCTTGCCAAAAGCGCCAACGACACCTTGTTCGCCGACGTGCGGGGGCGCCTGACCGGCAGCAAGCAGGCCAATACCGATGGCCAACTGGATGTACGACGCCTGTACCGAGTGGAGTCCACTGCCGGCGCCTGTGCAGACCCGAATTTCAAGCAACTCACCTTGCGCGCCAGCGGGCACACACCTGACTGGGACCTTAAGGCCAGCGGCCGTGGCATGGTGCTGAACCGCGCGGGCCAGCCCCCCCTGCCCTTGCCCTTTCTGGAAGAACAGGTACCCGGCGGCGGCCTGACCCTGACCAGCGAGGCCAATGGGCAACAGGTAGAACTGTGGGTTGCGCCACAGCGCTGCGTAGACCCGGCCACCGGCACCGTCAACCATCTGCGGGCCGAACTGCGTGTCGATGGCACCACCCTGCAAGGCTGCGGTTACTATGGCGGCGCGCGCGACGACTGATGACCGGGTGCTTTAAACCTGCCAGTCAGGGCGGCTAACAGCTTATACTTGGCGGTTTGTGTTAAGCCGCCGGCCGCCCAATGGCCGGGATACTGGACCCTGCCATGCTACGAATCACCGAACTGAAGCTGCCCCTGGACCACCCCGACGAAGCGCTGCGCGAGGCCATTGTCCAGCGCCTGGGCATTGCCGACGCGCAGTTGCTCAGCTTCAACCTGTTCAAGCGCAGCTACGATGCACGTAAGAAGAACAGCGAGCTGCTGTTCATCTACACCATCGACCTGCACGCCAGCAACGAAGACGAACTGCTGGCCAGGTTCGCTGACGATCGCAACATCACTGTCGCACCCGACGTCACCTACAAGTACGTGGGCCAGGCGCCGGCCAACCTGCCGCAACGCCCAATCGTGGTCGGGTTTGGCCCCTGCGGCATTTTCGCGGGCCTGCTGCTGGCACAGATGGGCTTCAAGCCGATCATTCTCGAGCGTGGCAAGGAAGTGCGCCAGCGCACCAAGGACACCTGGGGCCTTTGGCGTAAAAGTGTGCTCAACCCGGAGTCCAACGTGCAATTCGGCGAAGGCGGCGCCGGTACCTTCTCCGACGGCAAGCTGTACAGCCAGATCAAAGACCCGCAGCACCACGGCCGCAAGGTGCTGGAAGAGTTCGTCAAAGCCGGTGCACCGGACGAGATCCTGTACATCAACAAGCCCCACATCGGCACGTTCCGGCTCACCGGCATGGTCGAGCAGATGCGTCAGGAAATGATCGCGCTGGGTGCCGAAGTACGCTTCGAACAGAAGGTCACCGACCTGCTTAGCGAAGGCGACCAGCTGACCGGCGTGGTACTGGAAAGCGGTGAGCAGCTGCACGCCCGCCATGTCGTTCTGGCACTGGGCCACAGTGCGCGCGACACGTTCCGCATGCTGCACGCCAAGGGCGTGTTCATGGAAGCCAAGCCGTTCTCGGTAGGCTTTCGTATCGAGCACCCGCAAACCCTGATCGACAAGGCTCGGTTGGGCAAGTATGCCGGCCACCCGAAGCTGGGCGCAGCCGACTACAAGCTGGTGTACCACGCCAAGAATGGCCGTTCTGTCTACAGCTTCTGCATGTGCCCGGGCGGCACCGTGGTAGCGGCCACCAGCGAACCGGGCCGCGTGGTCACCAACGGCATGAGCCAGTACTCGCGTAACGAGCGCAATGCCAACTCGGGTATCGTCGTGGGCATCGACCCCGAGCGCGATTACCCGGGCGGCCCCCTGGCCGGTATCGAACTGCAGGAGCGCCTGGAAGCCCACGCCTATGTGATGGGCGGCAGCAACTACCAGGCCCCGGCGCAGTTGGTGGGTGACTTTGTCGCAGGCCGCCCATCGACCGCGTTGGGCAGCGTAGAGCCGTCCTATAAGCCGGGTGTCACATTGGGCGACCTTGCCCCCAGCCTGCCAGCGTTTGCCATCGAGGCTATCCGCGAGGCGTTGCCGGCGTTCGACCGGCAGATCAAAGGCTACAACCTGCACGACGCCGTGCTCACCGGTATCGAGACGCGGACCTCATCACCGCTGCGCATCACCCGTGACGAACGCTTCCAGAGCCTGAACATGAAGGGGCTGTTCCCGGCAGGTGAAGGCGCAGGTTACGCGGGCGGCATTCTGTCGGCAGGCGTCGACGGGATTCGTATTGCCGAGGCAGTTGCCCGGGATATGCTTGGCCTCTAACAAGGTTTCGCGCGCGGCTGCCCTCTAGCAGGCATAAAAAAACCCCGACTGGCTCATGCCAGTTCGGGGTTTTTATTACGTGCCGCTCGTCAGTGGGATACGCGGCTGGTGCCATCAACGGTCATGATGCGTACCCGGTCACCCACACGGAAGATTTCGTTTTCCTGCACGGCCTGTACATAGGCACGCATGCTGCCGTCGTCTTCACGCACGGTGATTTCGACACCCTGGGTGCGCGTGATGCCTTCTTCAGCGGCAGAGCCCGCAAGGCCACCCGCCACAGCACCGATAACGGCCGCTACGATACTGCCGCGCCCGCCGCCCACGGCGCTGCCGGCCAGGCCACCGACAACCGCGCCGGCGCCGCCGCCGATTGGGGTCTTGGTGCCTTCGATCTTGACGGGGCGCAGCGATTCGATGGTGCCTAAACGTACGGTTTGAACACGGCGGGCTTCGTCGCGCGAATAGCTGTCACCGCTCAGGCTTGAGGCACAGCCACCCAGCAGCAACGACATGGTGGTAAAGGTCGCCAACAGCAAAGCGGATTTACGCATGGGTACAATCTCCAGAGGTCAGGTGTTCATTAGACGCTGCACGTTGACGGCTGTCACGACGCAAACGTCATAAAATTGTTTTCATTCAGCTGGCGTACAGACGCGCCGCTGCATGCAGCCTTCAATTCAGACCAAGGATAGCCATGGATTACTTCATCGTCGTGGTCGCCACCGTTGCGGGGCTGTATTTCCATGGGTGGTTGTACGTGCGCATGCGCCGCTGGATGGACCGCGACCTGGCGTTGTCGCTGGCCGGCACGGACCCGCAAAAGCAGGCGTACATGCTGCAAAGGTTGCAGCAGGCACGCGTGGAGAAGGTGAAGCGCAAGCAGCTGGCCGGGTGGCTGGAACGTGAGGCGGCCGCCTACCCCGGCTGAGCTGACGAGGGGCCGCCATGCAGCCCTGGGCATCAGGGGGCCAGGCGCTCCCGCAGCCATTGCCCGTCGACACTGCGGTAGTTCAAGCGGTCGTGCAATCGGCTTGCACGCCCTTGCCAGAACTCGATTCGCTCCGGCAGAAGGCGGTACCCGCCCCAGTGTTCCGGGCAATGGGGCTGGGTGTCGGAAAAGCGCGCTTCGGTGGCCTTGACCAGGGCCTCCAGAGCCTCACGGCCAGCAATGACCTGGCTCTGAGGCGAGGCCCAGGCGCCCAGGCGACTGCCCAGCGGGCGCACCTGGTAATAGTCGTCGGACTCCTTGGCCGTTACCTTCTCCACCCGGCCTTCAATACGCACCTGGCGCTCCAGCGCCGGCCAGAAGAAGGTCATCGCGGCAAAGGGGTTTTGCCGCAGTTGCTGCCCCTTGGCACTGTCGTAGTTGGTGAAGAAGGTAAAACCGCGCTCGTCCAGCCCTTTCAACAGCAACACCCGGCAATGCGGGCGCCCCTCACCGTCCACCGTGGCCAGGGTCATGGCATTGGCCTCGACAGGCGCCTGTTCGGTCTTTACCGCATCGCCGAACCATTGGTGAAACAAGGCAAAAGGCTCCGCGGGGGCCTGGGCCTCGGCCAGGCCATCACGGGTGTAGTCGCGGCGCATATCGGCCAGGGTTTGGGTCATTGCTGCGTTCCTTGACGATCAGTTGGTCTTCGCAGGGCTGTTGGCAGCTACTTTCTTGTCGGTGGTAGCTTTTTTGGCCACCGGCTTGGCCGGGGCGGCTTTTTTCTTGGCGGGTGCTTTGGCAGACGCCTTGGCCTTGGCTGCTGGCTTCTTGGCCGCGGCCTTGGTTGCGCTCTTGGCCGCAGGCTTGCTCTCGGCCGCCTTGCTAACCGGGGCCTTGGCATCCTGCGCCGCGACCATGGACGCCGGCGCCGGTGCCGGGGTTGCCTGCTGATATTTGGTCAGCAGTGCGACCATGGTGTTTTGCGGGGTAAGCAGCATTTCCACACGGCGGTTGAGGGCGCGGCCTTCTGCACTGTCGTTGGCGGCACGCGGCATCACCGAACCCATGCCCTTGAGAATCAACCGATCACGCTGCAACCCGCTGAGGCGGAAGATGGCAGACACGGAAGCAGCGCGTTCCAGGCTGAGCTTCTGGTTGGCTACTGGCACACCGCTGGTATCGGCATGGCCCAGGACCAGTACGGCTGTCTTGGGGTCACCTTCCACCGTCTTGGCCACGCGGGTGATCGGCCCCAGGGTCATAGGCAGCAGCATGTTCGGGCGGTCCGGGTTGTAGGAGCCGTCCACCGGCAGCGTCACGGCCAGCACGTTGTCGCGCCGCTCCAGCTCCAGCTTGCTGTCCTTGATCGCCTCGCGCAGTTTGGGCTCGTACTCGTCCAGCCAGGCCTGGGTGGCCTTCTGGTCGATCTTCGGCACCACCGGGCCCTCTGCCTGTTTTTCTTCGTTGCCAAACGGCCACCACCAACGGCTGCCGCTGCTGGACTTGGCGTCAGCCTTGGCCACATTCTCGGTGACCGCCTGCTTCACTTCCTGGTCGGCGACCTTGTCCGAACCGAACGGCCACCAGCTCGAACTGGCACTTTTGGCGGTGCCCTGGGATTGGCTGGCGCAGCCGGTAACAGCGGCCAGGCACAGGGCGAGTGCTAAGGTTTTATGTGAAGACATCAGCGATACACCATGAATTAGAAAGAAATTTTGCCCACACTCTTCAGGCATTGGCATTGAGGATAGTCAAAGAGCCTGGGCAATACTCGCATTACCCGATCAAAGGCATTGCGCAAGTACCCGCACCAGTTTCTGCGCCCGCGGGTCCATCAACACGTAGGGCCCCAGGGTGTTGACGACGAACCCGAAGGCTACATCATATTCAGGGTCGGCAAACCCCACCGAGCCGCCGGCACCCGGGTGGCCAAAGGCGCGGGCACCCAGGCCGAAGGTGGCGTTGGCCACCTGGGGCTGATCGAGCATGCAGCCCAGGCCAAAGCGCGTCTGGGTCAGCAGGGTGCGGTCCTGGCCCAGGCTGTGCTGGCGGGTAAGCTCGTCAAGCAACTCGGACTCCAGCAGGCTGCTGTCCAGCAAGCCTGCATAGAACCCGGCAAGGCTTCGTGCGTTACCGTGGCCGTTGGCGGCCGGCTGCTGCATGCGCCGCCATTCCGGCTTGTTGGTACTGGTAAGGATGGCCGGGGGGTTGGTAAAGGCGCGGGTCGACAACGCGTGGGGTTCGCGCAGGGTCACCTGCAGCAGCCGCTGCGCCGCTTCGTCGCCCGGGTTGCCCTTGCCTCGGGCGATGTGGGCCACCCGCTCGAATTCCTGGTCATCCAGGCCAACATGGAAATCCAGGCCCAGGGGGCGAGCCGTGCGCGCCACGATCGAATCACCCGGTGCGCGCCCGTCTGCGCGGCGGATCAGTTCACCGATCAGCCACCCGTAGGTAATGGCCGCATAGCCATGCTCAGTACCCGGCACCCACCAGGGCTCCTCTCTGGCCAGCACATCGACCATGGCCTGCCAGTCGTACAGCGCCTCGGCAGGCAGCACCTCACGGATAGCAGGCAGCCCGGCCCGGTGGCTGAGCAATTGGCGCAGGGTAATCGCCTGCTTGCCAGCCTGGGCAAATTCAGGCCAGTAATGGGCGACCGGTGCATCCAGGTCGAGCTTGCCCTCGCCCACCAACTGCAAGGCCGTGACAGCGGTGAAGGCCTTGGTGCATGAAAACAGGTTGGCGATGGTGTCGCTGTGCCAGGCCTGCTGCCCGTCCCGGTCGGCAGTGCCCGCCCACAGGTCCACGACCGTCTCGCCACCCACCTGGATGCACAGCGCGGCGCCCCGCTCCTGGGGGTCGTCGAACAGGGCGGCGAACGCCTCGCGTACCGCTTCGAACTTCAGTTCATAGTGACCCTGGATCTGCACCCGCTGTTCTCCGTACGGCACATTGCGAAAATGGCGTGCATTGTTTCAGTAGTTGGGCGTTTTGCAAACCGGTCACTGCGCCTTGGGTTTCTCCAGGTACCCGCGCAACTGGGCCAAGGCCTCCAGGTTGCTCCTGCGCGCCGCCTCGACAAAGCCCGGGTAGGCCACGTCGGTAATGGCGACCAGCCCCAGATGACCGTTCTCACCATCAAGCAGCCGCCCGCTGGCGGGCTGGTCCAGGTACTGGAACCAGTGTGCGCCCACGATCATCGGCTGGCTGAGGGCGGCCTTGAGGAAACGACCGTAGGCGGGACCGCGGTCCTCTTCGCGTACCACCTCCAGCGGGCCTGGCCAGAATGGGCCGCGATCACGCGAGCCGAACTGGAATTCCGAGACCAGTACCGGCTTGTCCAGCTCGGCCAGGCGGGCGAAGTCGTAACCATCCTGCGGCTGGAGCGTATAGAAATTGAAGCTGAGCACGTCGCAAAACTCGGCACAGGCTTTCACCGCCTCGGGTGTACTCACCGCAAAACGGCCGCCCAGCAACAGGTGGTTGGGCGCGTGCCATTTCAACGAGTCGGAAATGGTCTTGAAGTAGGTTTCGGCAAATACCTGCTGGAAGTACTGGTAGTCACGCTCGATTTCCGGGTGCTCCGGGCTGGGCAACGGCCCCTCGAAACCCGGGTCTTCCATCAGTTCCCAGGCGCTCAACTCAATGCCCCATGCCTTGGACAGGCCCTCCTGGTTGCGGTACTTGTCGCGCAACTGCTTGAGAAACGCACGCTTGGCCGGCACGTCGGTGGTCAGGCGCAAGGTGCCGTAGGCCAGCCCATAGCGTGCTTTGGGGTCGGCGCCGGGGGCTGCCCAGGCCAGCTCGTTGTCGGCGAAGTAGCCGACCAGCCAAGGGTCGTCGCGGTGATCCCGCGCAGCGATGGCGACCGCACGCTCGGTGGCCATGGCGAAACGGGGGTCGAACGGGTCCGGCATGCTGCCCCACCAGTCCATGCCGGTGCTGATGCTGGCGTAATCCCCGACGATCGACAGCGGCAGGGTATAAGGCATGCGCTCGGCCTCGATCAACGCCGGGTCGCTCCAGTTGCCCAGGGTGTTGAAGCCCCATGCCTGGAGCCGGTCCAGTGCATGGCCCTGCCAGCGGGCAGCATCCAGTGCGGCGGGTGGGCAGTTGGCCGGTTGCTCAGGCCCGGTGGGCGGGCACGGCTTGCCATAAGTGCGTTGCAGGTTGGCCGCGTAAAAGTCGAACCAGCGCCCTTTCTTGAAGTTGCGCCCCGCTGAAGATGCATTGCCATCGTCGTTGTTGCCTTCGCCATAGAAGGCGGCAAGCATGCTGCCGGCCTCAGGCAAGCCCTTGAACATGCCCTCACGGCCCTGCACATAGGTTCGCCCGCCGTCCGCAGCCACGGCGTTGACGCCCAGCGAATAGAACGGGTGGCCTTGCGGCGTTACCAGGTACCAGCGCCCATCGCGTTTTTCAGTGCGGAAAAAACCTTTGGCCTCAAACGCCTGCCCCGCCATCAGCCCGCCGAAATCATCCAGTGGCTGCTTGCCACGCTCTGCCAGCCATGCCTTCAACTGCTGCTGTTCACGGCCATCGGCTGCCTTGAGCTGGTCGTCGTTGGCGACCTTTTCTGGCCAGTTGGCGCGGGTGGACTGCCCATAGCTGTCGATCAGGTCACGGTAGGCTGCCTGATACGCCTGGTCGTCATCCTGAATGCCGACGCGCTCGATCAACAGGCTCTGGGCCACCTTGGGGCCGGGAATGCTCAGGCTGACCGACGCCACCTGCTTGAGGTCGAGTGCGCCAGCACTGCTGGCCAGCAGCAGGCGCTGGCCGCCAAAGCTCCACGGCATGGGCGGGCCGGCGCGCATACCCTGGCTCGATGGCGAGCTGGCGGCCAGCGGCACCATCACGGTTTGCGCAGGCCCTGCGGGCAGGTCAACCCTGCTCGTGAGCGTACGGCCATCGCTGCCCTGCACGGTCACATCCACAGTCAGCGCCCAATCCATGCCACTTTGCAGGCGCAACGTCAGCCAGCGCCCGGCGGACCAGTCCCACACGCCGCTCTGCGGGCTCAAGCGCAGGGTCGGCCGCTCGGCCGGGTTGAATACCACCCGCCGCAACACCTCACCGCCCGCCGTCTGCTCGGCGTTGTACTGCGGCAGGCCGGCGTCCACCGTCGCAACATTCACCACCGAGGCCGGGCGCACGAAACTGAACAGCGTCTGCTGCCCCGCCAATAAAGGCGAACTGAACAACAGGGCGAAAACAGCAGGCAGGGTGCGGCGGACCATAGGGATGGGGCTCTCCTTCAGGGCCCTCATGGCCCACGACTGAGTAAATGGACAACGTGCCGGCGCAAGTGCTCCAGCTGTCAGCAAATCTCCCGCCTGAACGGCGGCAGCGCATTGAGAATAGCCTTGCCATAGCGCTGGGTAACCAGGCGCCGGTCAAGCAAGGTGATGATGCCGCGGTCCTGTTCAGTGCGCAGCAACCGGCCGCAGGCCTGGATCAGGCGCAACGACGCATCGGGTACGGCGATTTCCATGAACGGGTTGCCGCCACGGGCCTCGATCCACTCCGCCAGGGCAGCCTCGACCGGGTCATCCGGTACAGCGAACGGGATCTTGGCAATAACCACGTGCTCGCAATAGGCGCCCGGCAAGTCCACCCCTTCGGCGAAGCTGGCCAGGCCGAATAGCACGCTGTGCTGGCCGTCGTCGACCCGCGCCTTGTGCTTGTTGAGGGTTTCCTGCTTGGACAGGTTGCCCTGGATGAGTACCAGCTTGCGCCAGTCCCGGTCCAGGCCATCGAACACGTCCTGCATCTGTTTGCGGGAAGAGAACAGCACCAGCGCCCCACGCGCGTCTTCGACGATGTTGGGCAGTTCACGGATGATGGCGGCGGTGTGGGCCGCGGCATCCCGGGGGTCGGCCTTGAGGTCCGGCACCCGCAGCAGGCCGGCATCGCCATGCACGAACGGGCTGGGCACCACGCAACTGACGGCGTCGCGTGGCAACCCGGAACGCATGCGGAAGCGGTCGAACTTGCCCAGCGCAGTCAGCGTCGCCGAAGTGACCAGTGCGCCATGGGCGACGTTCCACAGGTTGCGGCGCAGCATCTCGGCCGCCAGGATGGGGCTGGCGTTGACCTCGATATCGAACAGCGCACCGGTTTCGGCCAGGGTCAGCCAGCGCGCCATCGGCGGGCTGTCCTCCGGGTCTTCGGCGGTGAACGCCGTCCACAGTTCCCAGTTGCCCTGGGCACGAGTTTGCAGGCTGCCGAACAGCGGGTACCACTCTTCGGCCTGGTGACTGGCAATGCCGATGCTCACCTCCCCCCCCATGCCTTCCTTGAGCAGGTCAGTCAGGCGAGTGAACAGGTCGTTGAGGCGGCTGAAGCCCTTTTTCAGCTCCACCCCCACCTCACGGATCTGCTCCGGCACCACCCCACCCGGGAACCGATAACGCGGGCGCTCGCGCCCTTCGTTATCTTCGCCTGGGCGGAAGTCGGCAACCTGTTCGCACAGGGTGAACATGAACTGCTGCTGGGTGCGGATTTCCCGGGCAAGCTCGGGCACCTGCTCGATCAACTTGCCCAGGTCGCCCGGCAGCGGGTGCTGGGCCAGCAGCTTGGTCAGGTTCTTGGCCGTCTGTTCCAGCCAGTCGGCGGTGGAGCGCAGGCGCGAATAATGGGCAAAGTGGCCAATGGCCTTATCGGGCAGGTGGTGGCCTTCGTCGAACACGTACAGGGTGTCGCGCGGGGCAGGTAGCACCGCTCCGCCGCCCAGCGCCAGGTCGGCCAGGACCATGTCATGGTTGGTGACGATGACATCCACCTTGCCCATGCCCTCGCGCGCCTTGTAGAAGACGCACTGCTGGAAATTGGGGCAGTGGCGGCCGGTGCACTGGCTGTGGTCGGTGGTCAGCCGCGCCCAGTCTTCGTCTTCCAAGGTTTCGGGCCAGCTGTCGCGGTCGCCATCCCAGCGGTTGCCGGCCAGCTTCTCGATCATGCTGTTGAACAGCTTCAGACTGCGCTCATCAACGTCGATACGAAAGCCTTCTTCTTCGAGCAACTGGGCCTGGGATGTCTGTGCGTGGCCCTCTTGCACCAGGATGTCCAGCTTGGACAGGCACAGGTAGCGACCACGCCCCTTGGCCAGGGCGAAGCTGAAGTTCAGCCCGCTGTTGCGCATGAGGTCGGGCAGGTCCTTGAAGACGATCTGCTCCTGCAGCGCCACGGTGGCGGTAGCGATGACCAGGCGCTTGCCGGCCGCCTTGGCTGCCGGAATGGCCGCGAGGCTATAGGCAACTGTTTTGCCGGTACCGGTACCCGCTTCCACGGCCACGACGGCAGGCTCGCCGGCACGGCGACCTTCATCGTCGCAGGCGATGTCGCCGAGGACCTTGGCCACTTCGGCGATCATCAGGCGCTGACCGTAGCGTGGCTTGAGGCTCTTGGCTTCGAGAAAACGCGTATAGGCGCCCTGGATGGTGGCTTTGAGTTCGTTGCTGATCATGGTCTGCAGGCGCCCGGAGGGCTGGATATATTTTCAGTGTTGCGCATTGGGCGGCTATCATACCCCGCTCTTGCCCTTTATGCCGCATGGAGATCCGGATGGCCGCCTTTGCCCTGCCCTACACATTGCATGTTCTGGCTGCCCTGATATGGGTCGGTGGCATGTTCTTCGCCTGGCTGGTGCTGCGCCCCGCAACGGTTGCAGCCCTGGAAGGGCCTGCGCGGCTGCGCCTGTGGGTGGAAGTTTTCCGACGCTTCTTCGGCTGGGTCTGGGTGGCTGTGGTGGTTTTGGCGATAACAGGTGTCGGCATGTTGCACATGCGCTTCAACGGCTTCGAAACTGCCCCTCGCTACATTCAAGCGATGATGGGCGGCGGCATCGTCATGTTCGCCCTGTTTCTGCGTATACAGGCCCTGCTGCTGCCAGAGCTCAAAACCGCTGTGCAAGCCCAGGACTGGGCCACCGGTGCAGCGGTGCTGGGGCGGATCAGGCGGATGGTGGGCGTGAACCTGTTGCTGGGCCTCGCCGTTGTGGCAGTGGCCAGCGCCCGCCTGATGCCCTGAGCGCGGCGCCGGTTACAGCCGCTGCAGGATCAGCTCCCCGGCGGCGCCAGCCAGGCCCGGCTGGCCCGCTTGCCCAGCCCGCCCGCTGGCGCCCGCCGCGGTGCGGTAGACCAGGCAACCTTTGCTGGCACCGCCTTTGCCCGCCTTGCCAGCGTCACCGGCCTTGCCCGGTGCACCGCCATCGAGCCGCACCACGATGCGCTCCTGGGGGAAGCTTTGCGGCACGCTCAGGCGCACACGCCCGCCAGGCGCCCCGTCATGCCCGTTACCGCCATCGTCGCCGTTGAAACCGCGGCTGGCCTGCCCCCATGTGCAACCACCCGCTTGCCCATTGGCACCATCGAGCCCCGCATAACCAGGCGCACCTGCGCCACCGCGGGCGTCGATGGCCAACTGCTCTGCTTCCACCTCGGCCAGTTTCAGGTCCAGGCCACGGCCAGAACGTGCCGCACGCTGGTAGCTGCCCGCAGCCCCCGGCGCACTGAACTCGCTGCCGGCCCCAAGGCTTGCATTGGCAGCCTCGATCAGCAACGGGCTGTCTGACGGCGCAATGGCGATGCGTGCGTCACGCCCGAGCTCCAGCCTGTCCACTTTCAACTCGGCCAGGGTCGCGGGCAACATCAGGGTAGCGCCGTCGCCCACCCGTAGCTGGTCCAGGTGAACGCTGGCCGATTTGGTCGGCAGGCGCAGCATGGAATTGGCGCCCACCTCCAGGCTCTGGGCCTGCGCCAAAGGGGTAGCCAGCAGGGCAAGCAACATCAGATTACGCATTTCGTGGCGTCTCCTGCGCACGGGGAATGGACATGACGTGGAATATACCGGTCAACAGGATTTGCAGGCGGTCGAACCAGCGGTGGCTGCGCCCGCGCAGGCTACCGTTGAAAAAGAGGACCTCAAGCACGTGCAGGCACAGCAGCAGGCCGCCCGCCGCGTTGATCAAGAGGTTCAGCGGCAAGGGCTGCGGTGCCATCTGATTGAACAGCACCACACCCCAGAAGGCGATTGTGAGGACCTTGCCCAGGCCCAGGAAGAACTTCATGCCTTGCCCCCATCGATGAGCGTCAGCCCCGGACGGCTGACTCGACCGCGCCAGGGCTCTACCTTAACTGCAACCCCCAATGCCGCGCCAGCAGGCGCAACACCGGGCACCCATGCCACGGAACGCGGCACGGGTGCCTACGGGCTAGCGCTCGATCTTGATTTCGGTACGGCGGTTCATGGCACGCCCTTCGGCAGTGGCGTTGTCCGCAACCGGCTGCGACTCACCGGCCCCCACGATCGACACGAAGCTGCTGCGCGGTATGCCGCTTTCAACCAGGTAGTCAGTCACCGAATGGGCCCGGCGTTCCGACAGTTTCTGGTTGTAGCTGTCCCTGCCCACGCTGTCGGTGTGGCCGCTGACGCTCAGGCGAGCGGAAGGCGCTTCCTGCTTCAGGCGGGTGGCGATGGTGTTGAGGCGTTGCTTGTCGGCCGGCGTCAGGCGCGCAGAATCAAATTCGAAGTGCACGTCGCGGATGACGATGACCTCTTCCTTGGCCACCACCTCTTCCACCACCACCGCCTCAGGCTGCGGCGGCGGTGGGGGGCAGCCGTTGGCGTCCACCTGCACGCCACGCGGTGTGCCTGGGCACTTGTCGCGGCTGTCAGGCACACCATCACCGTCTTCGTCACCGTCACCATGAGCCCAGCAATAGCCGGCTGCCAGGCCACCGCCCAGCAGTGCCCCCCAGCCGGCCCAGCTGGAGCTTTCGATGGCGCCCAGCGCTGCGCCGCCCACGCCTCCGACGGCCGCACACTTGGGCCAGTCGGTCTTCTGCAACCCTGCGCAACCCGTCAGCACGCTGGTGAGCAGGATCAAGGGTACCGCTGTGCGTACTATGCTCATCTCATCGCCTCTCCTTAGTGGGAACCGGCATAACGCCGACCTGTGGGAGTAAAGACGGTGCATGCCAACCCTGCCACCAATCCGCCATCGCGCTTGCATGCAACCCTTTGCCGACGCGCCCTGGCCCGCTAGTCTTGGCCAACATGAAAGAGGATTGGCAATGACCGACGGTTTCTCGCAACGTACGCCGCAACAGGCCCTGGCCGCACTGCTCGAGCGCTTTACCCCGCAACGCCTGCTGCTGGTGGGCACCCGGTTCCCTGCCCTGGACGCCTTTCTTCAGGCGCACCCGGAGGTCACCCTGGCCACGGCCACGCCCGGCCAACTGCCTGCCGCACTGGCCGCCCAGCGTTTCGACCTGGCGCTGCTGGTCGATTGCCTGGAGCACCTGCCCAAGCGAACCGGGCTGGAACTGCTGGGCGGCATCCGCAATCTCAACGCCAACCGTGTGGCGGTACTGGCAGACCTTGCCGCCTGCGGCTGGCAAGATACCGACTTCTTCGCCCTGGCCCTGTCGGCCAGCGAGAAATTCTGCCGCGAGCAACAGGTGCTGAGCCTGTTCACCTATGATCTACACGATTACAAGCAGGTACCGGACTGGCTCAATGCACGGTTCTGGGCCAACCCTGAAAATTTCGGCAAGTACTGGTGGTGATAATGAGTGTTTCGGTCTGCCCATGCGGCAGTGGCAACCTGCTTGATGCCTGCTGCGGTCATTACCATGCTGGCACGCCGGCACCGGATGCCCAGGCGCTGATGCGCTCGCGCTATAGCGCTTATGTGCTGGGCCTGGTCGAGTACCTGGTGGCCACCACCCTGCCCGCCCAGCAGGCCGGGCTGGACCGTGCGGCCATGGCAGCCTGGAGCGCACAAAGCACCTGGCTGGGGCTGGAAGTGGAAAGCGCCGAGGTGCTGGGTGGCCAACCCGAGCATGCGTTCGTCACCTTCACCGCGCGCTGGCACGACCAGGCCGGCGACCACCAGCACCGTGAATGCTCCGCCTTCGTTCAGCACGACGGCCGCTGGTACTTCATCGACCCCACGGTGGGGCTCAAGGCCGGGCGCAACGACCCCTGCCCGTGCGCCAGCGGGCAGAAGTTCAAGAAGTGCTGCGCCAGTTACGTGGGTAGCTGAACATGATGACGCGCATCCGCTTCATGCTGCTCTGCGGCCTGCTCTTGCTAGTGGGGGGCTGCGCCAGCTGGGGCGGCGCAGACTGGCGCGAACCTCAGGTGCACCTGGTCAGGGTGGAAACGGTAAAAGCCCGCCTGCTGCAACAGGAATTCGTGTTGCATGTACGGGTGGAAAACCCCAACGACAGCCGCCTGTTCATCCGCTCCGTCGAATACGCACTGCGCCTGAACGATGTTGTGCTCGCCCAGGATGAAGCCAGCCTATGGCGCAGCGTGGGGCCCCATGAACGGCGTACATTCAAGATCACTGCCCGGACCAACCTGTGGCAGCACCTCAAGCCCCTGGCGAAAATGCTGAAAAGCGGGCGGCCCCTGCACTACAGCCTGCAGGCAGAACTGGCCACCGGCCTGCTCATCCATCGGGACCTGCACTTGTCGCGCAGTGGTGAGATAATGCCCGGCGATCACTACCCGGAGTAACCCAGCAATGTCCCAACAACCCCACGTTCATGGCCCCGACTGCAACCACGATCATGACCATCATCACGATCACGGCCATGTGCACGGCCCACACTGCAACCACGGCCACCAGGAGCCGGTGCGCAACGCGCTGAAGGACGTCGGCCGCAACGACCCATGCCCCTGCGGCAGCGAGAAGAAATTCAAGAAGTGCCACGGCGCCTGATACAAGGCGCCGCGCAGGGCTTCGCTAGCGGTAGTGGAGCCCGGCCACCTTGCGCGGCAACAGCAGTGCAGTGGCCAGCAGCAAACCCAGGCACAGTGCCATGCACAGCACGTTCGTGCCCCCCCAACCCACCGAGTCCAGCAGCAACGATGGGCTGAAGGCACCTACAGTCGCGCACACCGCTATCGCCAAATCGTTCCTGCCCTGCATCTGCATGGCACCCGGGCTGTTCTGCAGCGTCTGCGCCAGCAGCGCCCCGCCCCCCACATAGGTCAGGTTCCAGCCAAGGCCCAGGGCAATCAGTGAAACCGTCATCACCGCATAGCTGCTTGAACCCATGTTCAGAGCAGTGCACGCGATCAGCAGCATCAGCCCCCCACAGATCGTGGCCCTGATACCCAAACGCTCGATGATCGCCCCGGTGAAAAACGACGGCGCGAACATGGCGACCACATGCCACTGGATGGCCAGGCGAACGTCGGAAAAATCCTCATGCATATGCTTCATGTGCAGGGATGCCTGGATCATCAACAGGTTCATGATGCCGTACCCCAAGGCCGCAACCCCCATCGCCACGGCAATGCCCGGCGTGATGCCGTGCCCGGAAGGGCTCAGCGGTGCCTGGGGCGCGGTAGCGGGCGCAACCTGGCCATCACCGGGCAAGCAAATGGCGATCACCAGCGACACCAGGGCCAGGGCGGTGAAGGCGGCGTAGCACAATGAAAACAGTGGGAACCCACCGGCATCGCGCAGCCATTCGGTAAGGGCAGGCCCGACAACGGCGGCAATCACCCCACCCGCCACCACCAGTGAAAGCGCCTTGGGTTTGAGGTGCTGCGCCAGGTTGTCAGTGGCAGCAAAGCGGTTGAAGTTGGCAAAGGCGATGTACACGCCCAACGCCGAGTGGCTGGCCACCAACGCGCCAAACTGCTGATGCTCCACCGCCAGGAAGCCGCAGACGCCGGACACGGCCAGCGGCAATGCCCCCAGCATGAACGCGCGTTTGCGGCCAATACGCGCCATGAGCCGGGACACCGGGTAGGTCGCCAGCATCACGAACAGAAACTGGAACCCGTACGGCACAGTCGACCAGGCCGCTGCCGGGGCCAGCGCAGCCCCCGCAATGGCAGCCATGGTCACCGACATCACGGCAGTGGTGAGGTTGACCGACTGGGCCAGAAAATACAGGTACGTGCGTGCGGGAAGGGTTGTGCTCATGGTGGCTCGCTGAGGGTAAAAGGGGTGACAGCAACAGCGTCGCACCGTTGACGACATTTTCGGCAAACAGTCGACGTGCTTTACGGCTAACTGTTAGGGTGTTTTTTCTAACGCCCGCAGGAAAGCCCCGTGCCGCAACCCGACCTACTCACACAGTTGAAGCAGCGCCTGACAGCCGGTGAATGGCTACCCGGGCAACGCATGCCGTCCATTCGCAAACTCACCGTGGCAACGGGTGCCACCTACCACGAGGTGGTCTCCAGCTATGCCCGCCTGGTCAGCGAAGGGCTGCTCACGGCGGTGCTCGGGCGTGGCTACTTTGTGGCCACTGGCACCCGCCCCGCCGAAACGGACGAGCCCACTGGCGACATGGCGCAAGACCCGCTTTTCAAGCTGTTGCAAGGTGGGCAGCACTTCACCAAGCTGGGCAGCGGCTGGCTGCCCCCTGCCTGGCGTGATACCGAATTGCTGGCCAAGGCGATCCGCCGTACCGCCCGGCTGGAACAAAGCTCGCTGGCTGAATACGGGGATATCCAGGGTTACCTGCCGATGCGCAAGCAGCTGTGCATGCACCTCGGTCGGCTGACCCGCATCGAGGCACACCCTCATCAGCTTCTCACCACCCTGGGGGCCACCCAGGCGCTGGACCTGGTGGCACGCCTGCTGATCAGCCCCGGGGACCACGTGTTCGTGGACGAGCCGGGCAATGGCAACCTGATCAAGCTGATCCAGCTGGCCGGCGGCCACGTGGTAGGCATCCGCCGCACAGCCGACGGGCCAGACCTGGAAGACATGAAACAGCACCTGGCCAGGCACACGGTGAAGGCGTTCTTCTGCAACAGCACCTTCCACAACCCGACCGGCGGCACCATCAGCCCCCACAATGCGTTCGGCGTGCTGCGCCTGGCCGTGGAACACGATTTCTTCGTGGTCGAGGACGATGTGTACGGCGACTTCAGCCCGGGGGTGCGGCAAACCTTTGCCGAGTTGGACAACCTGCAGCGGGTCATCTACATCGGCAGTTTTTCCAAATGCCTTTCGGCATCGCTGCGGGTGGGTTACATCGCCTGCCCGCCGCACCTGGTAGCGCCGCTGATGCGCCTGAAGCTGTTGACGTGCGTCGCAGTGCCGGCGTTTTGCGAACGCTTCGTCAACACCATTCTCAGCGACGGTACCTACGCCCGACACATGAATGATGTGCAACAGCGCCTGATCCACCAGCAGGCGCACACCCAACGCGTGCTGCTCAACCACGGCTGGCATTTCGACATAAGCGCCCAAGGCGGAATGTTCCTCTGGGTATCGCACCCTGATATTGCCGACCTGCAAGCCTTCATGCGCCGGCTGGAACAGCAACGGGTACTGCTGATGCCAGGCAAAGCATTTGCGGTGACACGTGACTACCAGCGTTATACGCGCATCAACTGCACGCACTTTTCAGACGGCGTAGCCGAGCTTTTCAGGGTGTAGGTGGACGCCGGCAAATAAACCGCCCGCTGACCTTGCACGACGCCTGCGCGCTCACTACCTTTAGCGCCTTTCCAAACCCGCAATGCCTTGCAGGAGCCCTTGCCATGGCCGCCCCCGCCTTCCCCCCTTTCCGCCTGCGCTTCGCAACGGCTTTGACGCTGCTCGGCACCCTGGGCCTGGCCGGTTGCCAGACCGGCGCCCAGCAAGGCAGCGTGCCATCGGCCACGGGCGTGCAACCGCTCAAGGGCCTGGCGCAGAACGTCTCGGTACGGCGCAACCCCATGGGCGCGGCGCTGATTGAAAGCAGCAGCTTCCACGACGCCTTGTTCAGCCTGGGTTACGTGCATGCCGGTGACCGGATCGAGCAGATGGTTGCCATGCGCCTGTTAGCCCAAGGGCGGCTGGCTGAACTTGCCGGTGCGGACGCGCTGGACATCGACCGCCTGATGCGGGCGGCCAACCTCAAGCAGAGCGCGGCCCAGCAATACGCCGACGCTTCGCCGCGCCTGAAGCGGTTTTTCGAGGTGTATGCGCGGGGGGTAAACGCCTACCTGTTCCGCTATCGCGACAAGCTGCCCGCTGGCCTGGCCGACAGTGGCTACCGCCCGGAGTACTGGAAGCCTGAGGATTCGGCGCTGATTTTCAGCCTGTACGCATTCAGCCAGTCGGTGAACCTGCAAGAAGAGCTCAGCGCCTTGACGTTGGCGCAAAAAGTGGGCAGCGACAACGTGGCCTGGCTGCTGCCCGGCGCACCCGACGAACCCCTGGCCACCGGGGAAACCGACAAGCTCAAGGGCCTCAACCTGGCCAGCCAGCTGCCCGGCCTGCAAGCCCTGGCGGCGGCCAGCCAGAAGCTGGCGGACCTGGACCTGCTCGGCAGCCCGGGTTCGGCCAACCTGGCCATCGGCCCGCAACACAGCCGCAGCGGCAAGAGCCTGCTGGCCAGTGACAGCCGTGCCATCTGGGCCCTGAGCCCGGTCCAGATCCAAACCGGCAAGTACCAGGTGGCAGGCTTGTCGCTGCCCGGCCTGCCCATCGTGCTGTCGGGTTACAACGGCCAACTGGCCTGGAGCAGCAGCGCGGTGATGGCTGACAACCAGGACCTGTTCCTCGAGCAATTGCGCCGCCAGGGCAACCAGCTCAGCTACCTGGCCGATGGCAAGTGGCTGCCCGCCCGCGCCCGCACCGAAACATTCCTGGTGCGCGGCCAGCGCCCTCAACGCGAAGTGATGTACGAAACCCGCCACGGCACCCTGCTGGCCCAACCGCCCGGCGCCAGCCTTGGCCTTGCCCTGAACCTGCCGCAATCCAAGGGTGATCGCAGCCTGGATGCGCTGTTCGACCTGACCCGTGCCAAGACCGTGGAGCGTGCCTTCGACAGTACACGCGAGGTCACGGCGGCTGCGCTGAATTTCGTGTTCGCCGAGCCCGGCCATATCGCCTGGCAAGTCAGCGGGCGTTACCCCAACCGCCGCGAAGGCCAGGGCCTGCTGCCCTCGCCGGGCTGGGACGGGCGCTACGACTGGGACGGCTATGCCGATACCATGCTGCACCCCTACGACCAGGACCCGACCGCCGGCTGGATCGGCCATGCCAACCAGCGCAGCCTGCCCAAAGGCTACGGCATGCAGCTGTCCAGCACCTGGTACTACCCGGAACGGGCCGAGCGCCTGGGCCAACTGGCGGGCAACGGCCGCCACGACAGCCGCAGCCTGATGGCCCTGCAGAACGACCAGGTGACCTTGTTGGCCGGCAAACTCAAGCAGATGTTCGAAGCCCCCGGCATGGCCCAGCCCCTGAAACAGGCCATCGACGCCCTGCCCGCCGCACAGCGTGACAAGGCACGCGATGCGCTGGCCCGGCTCAAGGCCTTCGACGAGCGCATGAGCCCGGTGTCCGCCGATGCGGCGCTGTATGCGCTGTTCCTGCAGGCATTTGCCCGTGAAACCTTCCTGGACGAACTGGGGCCAGAGTCCGGCGCTGCCTGGCAAGCCTTTGTCAGCAATGCCCGCCTGTCGTACTCGGCCCAGGCCGACCACTTGCTTGGCCGCGATGACAGCCCATTCTGGGACGACCGCACCACGCCACAGAAAGAAGACAAACCCACCATCCTTGCCCGCAGCCTCGCGGCGGCGGTGGATGCAGGCACCGCGCAACTGGGCGCAGACCGCCGCGCCTGGCAGTGGGGCAAGCTGCACCAGTACCGCTGGCCTGCGCCTGCCTACCATGGCCTGGGGGATGCCATCAGCCGCCCACCACAAGCCGCCGGTGGCGACTTCAGCACCCTGGCGCTGACCCCGTACGCTTGGGGCAGCGGTTTCGACACCCACCTGCCCGCTTCAGCGCGCATGGTGGTCGACTTCGGCCAGGCCGAACCCCTCCAGGTACTGACCAGCAGCGGGCAGTCTGGCAACCCGGCCAGCGCCCATTACAGTGACGGCCTGGACGCCTGGTTCAAGGGGCGCTTCATGGTGTTGCCGCTGCAGCAGCAGAACTTCGCCCGGGCCTACGGCAACCAGCGCCTCACCTTGGTGCCGGGCAAATAAGCGGTACGGCGCGCGTGCGGGCTGTGCAGCGGGGGCGGTGATACCACCGGTCGAACTTCCCTTCGCTGCCGTGGCTCCTAACTGGTAACTCCCAACCAGCGTACGTGCCATGGACCTTGTCATTGCCCGCCCAGAAGGCCTGTATTGCCCGCCCGGTGATTTCTATATCGACCCGTGGCGGCCGGTGGACAGAGCCGTCATCACCCATGGCCATGGCGACCATTCCCGCTCCGGCAACCTCCACTACCTTACCGCCGAACCTGGCGCCGGCATTCTGCGAAGCCGCCTGGGCAAGGACATCAACCTGCAGACCCTGCCCTACGGCGAACGCCTGCTACACCACGGCGTAACCCTGAGCCTGCACCCGGCAGGGCATGTGCTGGGGTCGGCGCAGGTACGCCTGGAGTACCAGGGCGAGGTATGGGTAGCGTCCGGTGACTACAAGGTCGAACCCGACGGCACCTGCACGCCGTTCGAGCCGGTGCGTTGCCATACCTTCATCACCGAGTCCACCTTTGGCCTGCCCATCTACCGCTGGCCCACCCAGGCCGATATCTTTGCCGGCATCAATACCTGGTGGCGGGCCAACAGCGAACAGGGCAAGGCCAGTGTGTTGTTCTGCTATGCCTTCGGCAAAGCCCAACGGATTCTCCATGGGCTAGACCCCAGCATCGGCCCTATCCTGGTGCACGGCGCCGTCGAGCCGCTCAACCGCGTGTACCGCGAAGCCGGCGTGTACCTGCCCGAAACCCGCTACGCCGGTGACATTGCGCGCAACGACCCGTTGCTGCGCAAAGCGCTGGTGCTGGCCCCCCCTTCAGCCGGGGGCAGCAGCTGGATGCGCCGTTTCGGCGACTACAGCGATGCCTTTGCCAGTGGCTGGATGCTGCTGCGGGGCACACGGCGCCGGCGCGGCGTCGACCGCGGCTTCGTGTTGTCTGACCATGCCGACTGGCCAGGGCTGCTGTGGGCCATCGGGCAGACAGGGGCCGAGCGGGTGATGGTGACCCACGGCTCGGTCAGCGTGCTGGTGCGCTACCTGATGGAACAGGGCCTGGACGCCCGCGCCTTCGTCACCGAGTACGGCGAGGAAGACGATGCAGCCACCACGGAGACCGGCACATGAAAGCGTTCGCCGAACTGTATCTGCGCCTGGACAGCACCACCTCGAGCAATGCCAAGCTCGAGGCCTTGCGGGGCTATTTCGCCACCGCACCCGCCGAGGATGCCGCCTGGGCTGTGTATTTTCTGGCAGGCGGCCGGCCGCGTCAGCTGGTGCCCACCCGGGTGCTGCGCGAGCTGGCCAGGGCCTTGGCCGGGTTGCCTGACTGGCTGTTCGAAGAAAGCTACCAGGCAGTGGGCGACCTTGCCGAAACCATCTCCCTGCTATTGCCAGAAAGCCACCAGCAAGACCAGGAAGGCCTGGCTCACTGGGTTGAAAACCACCTGCTGCCATTGCGCGGCCTGCCACCTGAAGACATCCAGCAGCGCCTGCCGCCGCTCTGGGCACGCCTGGACCGCCCCAGCCTGATGCTGTGCCTGAAGCTCATTACGGGCAGTTTTCGTGTGGGCGTCTCGAAGCTGCTGGTCACCCGTGCCCTGGCGCAACTGGCGGAGCTGGATGCCAAACGGGTGGCCCAGCGGCTGGTAGGCTACACCGACATCAGCCACCGCCCGACCGCTGCCAGCTACCAGCAGTTGATTGCCCCCGAGTCTGCCGACGAGCACAGCCAGCGCGGTGGCCAGCCGTATCCGTTCTTCCTGGCGCACCCGCTGCAAGCCCCTACCGAGCAGTTCGAGGCGCTGCTCGGGCCGCCAGGCGACTGGCAGATCGAGTGGAAGTGGGACGGTATCCGCGCCCAAGTGGTCAAGCGTGACGGCCAGCTGTGGGTGTGGTCGCGGGGCGAGGAACTGGTCACCGAGCGCTTCCCCGAACTGCAAAGCCTGGCACAGACCCTGCCCGACGGTGTGGTGCTCGATGGCGAGATTCTGGTGTGGAAGCCCGGCACTACGGATGCCGACCTGGCGGTGCAACCCTTCGCCCTGTTGCAACAGCGGCTGGGCCGCAAGACGCTGGGCAAGAAGCTGCTGAGCGAGGCCCCGGTAGTGCTACAGGCCTACGACCTGCTGGAATGGCAAGGCGAAGACTGGCGCAGCCGCCCGCAGCATGAACGGCGCAAGCAGCTGGAAAACGTGCTGGAGGCCTGCCCACTGGCCCCGGTGCTGCTTTCGCCACTGCTTGAGGGCCCTGACTGGGCCGACCTCGCCCGCCAGCGCGAGCAGTCGCGCAGCCTGGGGGTCGAGGGGCTGATGCTCAAGCAGCGTGAAGCCCTGTATGGCGTGGGCCGCACCAAGGACATGGGCACCTGGTGGAAATGGAAGATCGACCCTTTCAGCGTGGATGCCGTGCTGATCTATGCCCAGCGCGGCCATGGCCGCCGGGCAAGCCTTTACAGCGACTACACCTTCGCCGTCTGGGATGCCCCGGCCGGCACACCCGGCCGTAGCCTGATCCCCTTCGCCAAGGCCTACTCGGGCCTTACCGACGAAGAAATGCGCAAGGTCGACGCGATCGTGCGCAAGACTACCCAGGAAACCTTCGGCCCGGTACGCAGCGTCACCCCAACCCTGGTATTCGAGCTGGGTTTTGAGGGGATCGCCTTGTCCAAGCGCCATAAAAGCGGTATTGCCGTGCGCTTCCCGCGCATGCTGCGCTGGCGCCAGGACAAGCCCGTGGACGAAGCGGATGACCTGGCCACCCTGCAAGCCTTGTTGGTCTGAACCGCCGCGTCTGCGCTACGCGTCGCGTAAAACCGATAAGCACATGCCGTGAAACTGTGCTTCTATCTGTAAGCCGACCCGTGTCGCAGCACGTTCTCGCCATGCACTCAGGACCAACATGCACCACTCTACCCACGACTTGCTCTCACCCGTTCCGGGTATCACTCGCCAGATCCACAGCTTCCATTTCGGCCCCCGCGGTGGGCGCAAGGTGTATATACAGGCCTCGCTCCACGCCGATGAATTACCCGGCATGCTGGTGGCGTGGCACCTCAAGCAGCGCCTTGTGGAACTGGAACAGCAAGGCCGCCTGCAGTGCGAAATCATCCTGGTGCCGGTGGCCAACCCGGTAGGCCTTGAACAGGTGCTGCTGGACGCCCCCTTGGGGCGCTTCGAGCTGCAGAGCGGGCAGAACTTCAACCGCAATTTCGTCGACCTGTCCGACAGCATCGGTGACCAGATCGAAGCGCACCTGAACCAGGACCCGGCGCACAACACTGCACTGATACGCGAGTACCTGCGCCGTGGCCTGGACGTTCACCCCGCGCATACACCTCTGCAGGCCCAGCGGCTTATCCTGCAGCGCCTGGCCTGCGATGCCGAGCTGGTCATCGACCTGCACTGCGATTTCGAAGCCGTCGAACACCTGTACACCACGCCGGATGCCTGGCCGCAGATTGAGCCGCTTGCCCGCTACCTGGGCACCCAGGCCAGCTTGCTGGCCACCGACTCGGGCGGGCAGTCGTTCGACGAGTGCTTCAGCCTGGTGTGGTGGCAACTGCAGCAACGCTTCGGCAAGCGCTTCCCAATCGCGCTGGGGTGTTGCGCAGTGACCGTGGAGCTGCGCGGCCAGGCCGACGTCAGCCACGACCTGGCGCGTCAGGATGCCCAGGCGATCCTTAACTACCTCACCCATGCAGCCGTGATCGAAGGGGCCGCTCCCGCCCTGCCTGCCCTGCCCAGGCCTGCCACGCCGCTGGCAGCGGTGGAGCCGGTTACCGCTGCACTGGGCGGGTTGCTGGTGTACCACGCCAAACCAGGCGATTACCTGGCAGCTGACCAGTTGATTGCCGAGGTGATCGACCCGCTCAGCGACCGGGTAACCGCGCTGCGTAATACCCAGCCGGGGCTGATGTATGCGCGCAGCACTCGGCGCATGGCTACCGCCGGTATGGTCATCGCCCATGTGGCCGGTGAGCAGGTATGCCGCAGCGGCTACCTGCTGGGTAACTGACCGGGTAAAACCAATGCACCTTGCGGGTGGTCTGTAGAAACACAGCCTTCGAGGGGCCACCTGTACGATGCCCGCCACCACCGATCTTGCCAACGCCTGGTTTGCCCAACGCGGCTGGAAGCCGTTCGCGTTCCAGCGGCGGGTCTGGGCCGCCGTCGAGCGGGGCGAATCGGGGCTGCTCCATGCCAACACGGGCGCGGGCAAGACGTACGCCGTGTGGCTGGCCGCACTGCGGGCGTTCAAAGCCCAGGGCCAGGGGCGCCATGCTGCACCGTTGCAGGTGATCTGGGTCACCCCCATGCGGGCCCTGGCGGCAGACACCGCCCGCGCCCTGCAGGCGCCCCTGGATGAAATGGGCCTGCCTTGGAGCGTAGGCGTGCGTAGCGGCGACACGGGCAGTGCCGAGCGCGCCCGCCAAGCCCGGCGTATGCCCAGTGTGCTGGTGACCACCCCCGAGAGCCTGACACTGCTGCTGACCCGCGCGCAGGCCAGCGCCGACTTCGCCACCCTGCGCATGGTGGTGGTGGACGAATGGCATGAGCTGCTGGGCAACAAGCGCGGTGTGCAGTTGCAACTGGCCTTGGCGCGCCTGCGTCACTGGCACCCTGGGCTGCCCACCTGGGGGCTGTCGGCCACCCTGGGCAACCTGCAGCACGCGCTGGATGTGCTGCTGCCCCAGGGCGGCCAGCTGGTACGCGGGCGCCAGGACAAGGCCTTGCTGGTCGATACCCTGCTGCCCGCCTCGATCGAGCGCTTTCCGTGGGCCGGGCACATGGGCCTGAAGATGCTCGGCCAAGTGGCCGAGGAGATCGACACCAGCAGCAGTTGCCTGGTGTTCACCAATACCCGTGCACAGGCCGAAATCTGGTACCAGGCCCTGCTCGAATTGCGCCCCGACTGGGCCGGCCTGATCGCCCTGCACCACGCCAGCATGGCCCGTGAAACCCGCGACTGGGTAGAACGCAGCCTCAAGCAGGGTGGCCTGAAAGCGGTGATCTGCACGTCCAGCCTGGACCTGGGGGTGGATTTTCTGCCGGTCGAGCGGGTGCTGCAAATCGGCTCGGCCAAAGGCATTGCCCGCCTCATGCAACGGGCCGGGCGCTCGGGGCATGCGCCAGGGCGCCGTTCACGGATTACCCTGGTGCCCACCCATAGCCTGGAGCTGGTCGAAGCCGCCGCCGCTCGCCAGGCATTGGCCGAAGGCCATATCGAAGCCCGCCGTTCGCCGCGGTTGTGCATGGACGTTCTGGTGCAGCATTTGGTCAGCATGGCCCTGGGCAGTGGCTTCGATGCCCAGGCACTGTTGGCGGAAGTACGCAGTACCTGGGCGTTTGCCGAACTGCGTGACAGCCAGTGGCAGTGGGCACTGGACTTCGTCTGCCATGGCGGCAGCTCGCTCACGGCCTACCCTGATTATCAGCGGGTCGAAGCACAGCCAGACGGTGTGTACAAGGTTGCCAGCGAACGGCTGGCGCGTCGCCATCGCATGAGTATCGGCACCATCGTCAGCGATGCCAGCCTGCACCTCAAATACTGGAGCAAAGGCGGCGGTGGCAAGGGGCTGGGCAGCGTCGAGGAAGCCTTCATTGCACGCTTGCGGCCAGGTGACACCTTCGTGTTCGCCGGGCGCGTGCTGGAACTGGTGCGCGTCGAGAACATGACAGCGTATGTACGGCGCAGCACGGCGCGCAAGGCTGCAGTGGCACGCTGGAATGGCGGGCGCATGCCGCTTTCGAGCGAGCTGGCCGACGCACTGGTGCAACAGCTGGATGCCGCCGCCCATGGCCGCTACGACGGCCCAGAGATGCGCGCAGTACGGCCATTGCTGGCGCTGCAAGCCCATTGGTCGTCATTGCCGACGTGTACAACGCTGCTGGCTGAGACGTTCAAATCCCGCCAGGGCTGGCACCTGTTCATGTACCCGTTCGCTGGTCGCATGGCCAACATGGGGCTGGCCAACCTGATCGCCTGGCGCGTGAGCCGTGAGCAGCCCTTGTCGGTGTCCATCGCCGTCAATGACTATGGCTTCGAGCTGCTCAGCCCCGGCCAGGTGGACTGGGCAACCTACCTGCCCCGCGCGCTCAGCCCGGAGCATCTGCTGGATGACGTACTGGCCAGCCTCAATGCCGGCGAAATGGCGCTGCGCCGCTTCCGCGAAATTGCCCAGATCTCTGGGCTGGTCTTCGGCGGGTACCCTGCAGCGCAGAAGAGCATGCGCCAGATACAGGCCTCCAGTGGGCTGTTTTACGAAGTATTTCGCAAGCACGACGCGGGCAACCTGCTGCTGGGGCAAGCGCGTGACGAGGTGCTCAATGAGGAACTGGAAATCGAGCGGCTGAATCGCCAGTTGTTGAAGATGGCAGGCCTGAAGCTGGACCTGCAGGTACTGAAACGCACCGGGCCGCTGGCCTTCGCGTTGCTGGTGGAAGGCATGCGCGAAACCCTTTCTACCGAAAAGCTGGCGGACCGCATCGCGCGGATGGTCGCCGAACTGGAGAGTGCAGCAGGTTGAGGCAATTGACGAATATCACGCGGTGTCGGGTTCTACGGTCTGTGACGTACACGGGCCGGCGGCCAAGGAGGCGGCCATGACCACCCATTGTGCAATCGAGTTGTGCGGCCAGAAACTTTGGTTGCTGCCGGACAAGGCGATTTACTGGCCCGCCCGCCGGGCGCTGTTGGTAGCCGACGTGCATATCGGCAAGGCCGCCAGTTATCGCGCCCTGCACCAACCCGTGCCACGGGGCACCACCCAGGCCACCCTGGCCAGGCTCGATACCTTGCTGGCTGAGCATGAATGCGAGCTGCTCATCGTGTTAGGGGACTTTCTGCATGCGCGTACGGCGCGCGCGCCTGCCACGCTGGCGCTGGTGCAGGCGTGGCGAGAACGCCATCCACAGCTAAGCATCGTGCTGATCCGCGGCAACCACGACCGCCATGCTGGGGACCCACCCGTTTCACTGGGGATCGATGTGGTTGATGAGCCTTGGATAATGGGGCCCTTTGCGCTGCAACACGAGCCCGAAGCGCACCCTACGCATACCGTGCTGGCAGGCCACGTGCACCCCGCATTCGTACTGCGTGGCAAAGCGCGCCAGCGCCTGCGCCTGCCCTGTTTCGTGATCGACAACGAGGTGTGCCTGCTGCCGGCCTTCGGCGAGTTTACCGGGGGCTGGGAAATTGAGCCTACCCAGGCCAGCCGTATTTATCTGGCTGGCGCAGGGCGCGTCTGGCCGCTGTAGCAGCCGTCAGGCCACGGGGGCGGGTGGCGCCTCATCCGGCAAGGTTGGCTCGCCGGGTTCCATGGGCGGCGTATCGCCAGGCTGACCCGGCTGGGGTGTATCCGGGTCGGGCTGACCCGGCACGCCCCCGGCATGCATGGGCAAGGGCTGAGCCAGCAGCGACCACGACAGCAATCCGATGTGATTGGGCTGCAGGCCTGCCAGCTTTGCACTGATGGTGGGATGGAGTTTCATTGGCACCTCCTGACATCAGCCGATAAGCGTCATGCATACCGGCACGGTTACAGGTTGGAGTGCCAAAGGCGCGTGAAATTCCCCGCGCCGGTCGGGTCAGGTGCGCGGCAGTGTCACACCGCGCTGGCCCTGGTACTTGCCGCCGCGGTCTTTGTAGGACACTTCGCACTCTTCGTCCGACTGCAGGAACAGCATCTGGGCCACGCCTTCGTTGGCGTAGATCTTCGCCGGGAGCGTGGTGGTGTTGGAGAACTCCAGGGTCACGTGGCCTTCCCACTCGGGTTCGAGCGGCGTCACGTTGACGATGATGCCGCACCGGGCATAGGTGCTCTTGCCCAGGCAGATGGTCAGCACGTCGCGGGGGATGCGGAAGTACTCCACGGTGCGGGCCAGGGCGAACGAGTTGGGGGGGATGATGCACACGTCGCTCTTGATGTCGACGAAGCTGCCCTCATCGAAATTCTTCGGGTCGACGGTGGCCGAGTTGATGTTGGTGAACACCTTGAATTCGTCGGCGCAGCGAACGTCGTAGCCGTAGCTGGACACGCCGAAGGAGATGACCCGGCTGTCTTGCTCACCGCGGACCTGGCGTTCGACGAACGGCTCGATCATGCCGTGTTCCTGCGCCATGCGGCGAATCCACTTGTCCGATTTGATGCTCATGGCGGGCTGTCCTGAAAGAAGGTGCAAGGTAAAAATACAGACGCGCATCTTACCGGTCCTGGCCCGGTCTTCAAAGTTTCATCCGTATCAGGGCTGCAATCCACGCAGGCCGGGGCTTGCAGCTGCCACCGATCTGAATTTGGGTAAAGCCGCTTCTGACCATTGGCAGGTTGCAGAAAGTGGGGTAAGGTGGCGCCACTGTGCTGCACGTGACACCGAGAATCTCTAGTTTGATGCACGATCCTGATCGGCCCATCGCTGAATTTTCTGCTCTCTTTGCGCTCAGTCCCGGGCAGGGTTTTTCCTGACCGTAATCAAATTGTCCAAGGAGACAGAAAAATGTCCAACCGTCAATCCGGTGTTGTCAAGTGGTTCAACGATGAGAAAGGCTACGGCTTCATCACCCCTCAGTCGGGCGACGACCTGTTCGTGCACTTCAAAGCCATCCAAGCTGACGGCTTCAAAACCCTGAAAGAAGGCCAGGCTGTTACTTTCGTCGCTACCCGCGGCCAGAAAGGCATGCAGGCTGAAGAAGTTCAGATCGCCTAAGTCGATCTAGCTTCCCGGCTTTCAAAAAAACCCGCCTCATGGCGGGTTTTTTCATGCCTGGCATTTGAGGGTGTGGCGCCGCTGGCGCGGCGCAGGTGGCTCAGTCGTCGCTAACGGTGATGCTCGGCATGGCAGGGGCTGTGGCTTCACGCAGCACGATGCGCGCACCCACCTGCCGGGCCAGTTCCTGGTAGATCATGGCGATCTGGCTGTCCGGCTCGGCAATCGCCGTCGGCTTGCCGTTGTCAGCCTGCTCGCGAATCAGCATCGACAAGGGCAACGAAGCCAGCAGGTCGACGCCGTACTGGGCTGCCAGTTTTTCACCGCCGCCCTCACCGAACAGGTGCTCGGCATGGCCACAGTTCGAGCAGATGTGCACAGCCATGTTCTCGACCACACCCAGCACCGGGATGTTGACCTTGCGGAACATCTCCACACCTTTACGCGCATCCAGCAGTGCCAGGTCCTGCGGGGTAGTGACGATCACCGAACCTGCCACCGGCACCTTCTGCGCCAGCGTCAGCTGAATGTCGCCGGTGCCCGGTGGCATGTCGATGACCAGGTAGTCCAGGTCGTCCCAGGCGGTCTGCGTGACCAGTTGCAACAGCGCGCCCGACACCATCGGGCCACGCCACACCATGGGCGTGTTGTCATCGGTCAGGAAGGCCATGGACATCACTTCGACGCCATGGGCCTTGATCGGCACGAACCACTTCTGCTCGCGAATCTGTGGGCGGGTGCCCTCGGCGATGCCGAACATCACACCCTGGCTGGGGCCGTAGATATCGGCATCCAGAATACCCACGCGCGCGCCTTCGCGGGCCAGCGCCAAGGCAAGGTTGGCCGCTGTGGTGGACTTGCCCACCCCCCCCTTGCCCGACGCAACGGCAATGATGTTCTTGACGTTGGCCATCGCGGGCACCTGGGCCTGGCCCTTGTGCGGGGCGATCACGCAATCGATGGCAACCTGGGCGCCGGCAACCCCCTCAAGGTTGCCGATGGCGGTCTGCAGCACCTGAGCCCAGCCCTGCTTGAACAGCCCGGCGGCGTAGCCCAGTTGCAACTGCACGTTGACCTGCCCGCCGTCGATCTCGATGGCACGCACACAGCCGGCGCTGACCGGGTCCTGGTTGAGGTAGGGGTCGGTGTACTGGCGAAGCACGCCTTCGACGGCGGCGCGGGTGACGGCACTCATGAACACTCCCATTGGCAAACTGAATGTAAAACAGGCGCCTATCCTAACCCGTCAATCGTCAACAGATGCGTGCGCGGGGTGAAATATCTTCGCCAGCCCTTTATAGTGGCCGATCATCCTCATTTTCACCCCGTCGCCAGGAAAGTAGCCGAGCCACCATGTCCGAGCCACGTCAGATTCTCGTCACCAGCGCCTTGCCCTATGCCAATGGATCGATCCACCTTGGCCATATGCTCGAGTACATCCAGACAGACATGTGGGTTCGCTTCCAGAAAATGCGCGGCAACCAGTGCATCTACGTCTGCGCTGACGATGCCCACGGCTCGGCAATCATGCTGCGTGCCGAAAAGGAAGGCATTACCCCGGAGCAGTTGATCGCCAATGTGCAGGCCGAGCACAGCGCCGATTTTGCCGACTTCCTGGTGGATTTCGACAACTTCCACTCGACCCACAGCGAAGAGAATCGCGAGCTGTCGAGCCTGATCTACACCCGCCTGCGCGAAGCCGGTCACATTGCCACCCGTTCGGTGACCCAGTACTTCGACCCAGAAAAAGGCATGTTCCTGGCCGACCGCTTCATCAAGGGCACCTGCCCCAAATGTGCGGCCGAGGACCAGTACGGCGACAACTGTGAAAAGTGCGGCGCTACCTATGCGCCTACCGAACTGAAAGACCCTAAATCTGCTATTTCCGGGGCCACCCCGGTGCTGCGCGATTCCCAGCATTTCTTCTTCAAGCTGCCTGATTTCCAGGCCATGCTGCAGCAGTGGACCCGCAGCGGCACACTGCAGGACGCCGTCGCCAACAAACTGGCCGAGTGGCTGGATGCCGGCTTGCAGGAGTGGGATATCTCCCGTGACGCGCCGTATTTCGGCTTCGAGATCCCAGGGGAGCCAGGCAAGTACTTCTACGTGTGGCTGGACGCACCGATCGGCTACATGGCCAGCTTCAAGAACCTGTGCGCCCGCCGCCCGGAGCTGGATTTCGACGCGTTCTGGAGCCAGGGCTCCAAGGCCGAGCTGTACCACTTCATCGGCAAGGACATCGTCAACTTCCACGCCCTGTTCTGGCCAGCCATGCTTGAGGGTGCGGGCCTGCGCAAGCCCACGGCAGTGAACGTGCATGGCTACCTCACCGTCAACGGCGCCAAGATGTCCAAGTCGCGCGGTACCTTCATCAAGGCCCGTACCTACCTCGATCACCTGCAGCCCGAGTACCTGCGCTACTACTACGCAGCCAAGCTGGGCCGTGGCGTCGACGACCTGGACCTCAACCTCGAAGACTTCGTGCAGAAGGTGAACTCCGACCTGGTGGGCAAGGTGGTCAACATTGCCAGCCGCTGCGCCGGGTTCATTCACAAAGGCAACGCCGGTGTGATGGTGGCCGGCGATGCGGCGCCCGAGCTCACGCAGGCCTTCCTGGCGGCAGCCCCGTCCATCGCCGAAGCCTACGAGGGCCGCGACTTCGGCCGCGCCATGCGCGAAATCATGGCCCTGGCCGACCGCGCCAACGCCTGGATCGCCGACAAGGCCCCCTGGTCGCTGGCCAAGCAGGAAGGCAAGCAGGACGAAGTGCAGGCTATTTGCGCCCAGGGCGTGAACCTGTTCCGCCAGCTGGTGATTTTCCTGAAACCGGTACTGCCGGTGCTGGCGGCGGACGCCGAGGCCTTCCTCAACGTGCCACCTCTGGCCTGGGGCGACCATGCCACGCGCCTGGAAAACCACACACTGAACCCGTTCAAGGCGCTGATGAGCCGCATCGAACCTGCCAAGGTCGAAGCCATGGTCGCAGCCAGCAAGGAAGACCTGCTGGCCGCCGAGGCCAAGGTTACGGTCGGTAATGGCGAGCTGGCCAAGGACCCGTTGCCGCCGAGATCGAATTCGATACCTTTGCCGCCGTCGACCTGCGCGTGGCGCTCATCGTCAAAGCCGAGGCGGTTGCCGGCGCCGACAAGCTGCTGCAACTGACCCTGGATATCGGCGACGAGCGCCGCAACGTGTTCTCGGGTATCAAGTCGGCTTACCCAGACCCGTCCAAGCTCGAAGGCCGCCTGACCATGATGGTGGCCAACCTCAAACCCCGCAAAATGCGCTTTGGGGTGTCTGAAGGCATGGTCATGGCTGCCGGCCCTGGCGGTGAAGAGATCTACCTGCTGAGCCCCGACAGCGGCGCCAAGCCAGGCCAGCGCATCAAGTAACTGTCGACCGGGGCCGCTGATGCGGCCCCACTCTCAAACAGCGGGCAGTGGCCAGGGGCGCTGGCCGCCATCACGCATTACGTGGCTGATGCCTGGCTCATCTGCCCATCAACGCCTTCCAGGAACACCTCGACACCATGAATGCCGCCAAACGCCTGGAAATTTTCCGCCGGCTGCACGAAGACAACCCCGACCCCAAGACAGAGCTCGCCTACACCACGCCGTTCGAGCTGCTGGTGGCGGTAACCCTGTCGGCCCAGTCCACCGACGTGGGGGTCAACAAGGCCACCGCGCGCCTGTTTCCAGTGGCCAACACCCCCGAGGCCATCCATGCCCTCGGCGTTGAAGGCCTTAGCCAGTACATCAAGACCATCGGCTTGTACAACAGCAAGGCCAAGAATGTGATCGAGGCGTGCCGCCTGTTGATCGAGCGTCATGGCGGCCACGTGCCAGAAACCCGCGAAGCCTTGGAGGCCCTGCCCGGTGTCGGGCGCAAGACGGCCAACGTGGTACTCAACACGGCCTTCCGCCAGCCCACGATGGCCGTGGACACCCACATCTTCCGGGTCAGCAACCGCACCGGCATCGCACCGGGCAAGACCGTACTGGAAGTGGAAAAGAAACTGGTCAAGTTCGTGCCCAAGGACTACCTGCTCGACGCCCACCACTGGTTGATCCTGCACGGGCGTTACGTCTGCCAGGCCCGCAAGCCGCGTTGTGGAAGCTGCCGTATCGAAGACTTGTGCGAATACAAGCACAAAACCGGCGACGATTGAGCCGATAGCTGAAAACAGCCCGTCTCGATTGAAAAAATCTTTTTTACCAGTGTGCGCTTTCTGGTTATAAGGTCGGCCATCGGCCCCTTGGCTTGGAGCGACGCATGAGTACCGACAAAGACGACCTGTCGATCGAAGATGATTTTGTTGCCACTGAAGATGATGCAGAGCCTCAAGTGGAACCGGCAAAGACCAACCTGAGCAAACGTCGCACCATCGATAACCTGCTTGAGGAACGCCGCCTGCAGAAGCAGTTGGCTGATTTCGACTACGACTTCTAGCCTTGGTAAAGCCTCCCTGCAGGAGGCTTTACCCATGGGGGTCAGTTCAGCCCCTGCCGCTGCGCCAGTTCGATAAGGTCCACCAGGGAACGTGCATTGAGCTTGAGCAACAGGCGAGACTTGTAAGTGCTGACCGTTTTGTTGCTCAGGTACATGCTGTCGGCTATTTCCTTGTTGGACCGCCCCCTTGCCAGTTGCTGCAATACCGTCATCTCGCGCGCCGAGAGGCGGTTGACCATCTCTGTTTCGCTACCCCCGCCCCTGCCACGCGAGGCATGCAGTGCCTGGTTGGGGAAATAGCTGTAGCCCGACAGTACAGCCTTGATGGCGCTGAGCAACTCGGTGAGTTCCTGCTGCTTGCACACATAGCCTGCCGCCCCCGCCTGCATGCAGCGCATGGAGAAGTTACCCGGCGCCTGGGAGGTCAGCACCAGCACCTTGCTGCCCGGGCTGGAGCTGGCCATGCGCGCGATTACCTCAAGGCCATCGAGCTTGGGGATACCAATGTCCAGTACCACGATGTCCGGGAGATGCTGCCGGGTGAGCTGCAGGGCCGCCACCCCGTTGTCGGTCTCTGCGACGACGTCATACCCATGTCGCTCCATCAGCATGCGTACGGCCAGACGTATCACCGGATGATCGTCCACGATAAGCACTTTGTTCATGCGATATCCATTCATTGCTGTTGCGTTAGTGCGCCACGATAACCGACAGAAGTAAGGATGGCGCGGGGTTTTATCTTGGAAATAGATGAACAGAAGGGCCTTACAGCACTTACAGAAATTTCCTACAACTAATAATTATAGTTGTAACAAGACTATTATCTAGACCTGTAAGTTAGCGTAACAGCGCCACCCACTCGATACGATTGGAATAAGTAACAATGGCTTGGGCGACAGTGGAAACTATCAAGCCGAAAATGAGGTTCATCGGGCAAATCTGGCGATATTTCCCAGCCGGGGAAACAGTGCAGGCTTCTACGTGAACAGCCGTATAGGGTAATCATGGGTCCACTCCGCAGGAGACGGCCCATGCCCCAAGCACAACCAGTTGCCCCGCTGACCATCATCGCCATCTTCGCCGGCATTATCGAAGCCTCCGCGCTCGCCACACTGCCGTTCTTGAGCGAGGCCAGCCAAAAGCTCTACACGTGGTTCCTGGTCGGCTTCCCGTTTTTTTTAACGGCATTGTTCTTCTTGACGCTGAACTTCAATTACAAGTCGTTCTACAGCCCCGCCCTTCCCCGGGCGGTCTCGGTTGATGGGGCACCCACACGCGATACGGATTCAAAAACGGCAGCGCTGAACAATGAACCGATAAACGCCGAGCAGGTGACCTTCATGTTTTCCGGGCCAGATGCCTGCCAATTACTGGAAAAGCAACTGCTGCTCACGTTGGCCGAGCCCGCGGAACCGGCACGCACCTGGCAATTCTGCAACCTGCAAACATGCCAACGCATTCGCCTTTCCATCAGCCCGATGAACACGCCGAGCCCCGCTGTGGCGAGCTGAGCGCGCTTTCACGCATAAAAAAACCCCCGCACAGGGCGGGGGTCCTTCAGGCAGCCGTTGAGGCTTAGAGCATCGAGCGACCTTTGTTCGCCGCAATGCGCATGCGCAGGGCATTGAGCTTGATGAAGCCGGCAGCGTCCTCCTGGTTGTAGGCGCCCCCGTCTTCTTCGAACGTCGCGATGTTGGCATCGAACAGCGAGTCGTCCGATTTGCGGCCAACCACGGTCACGTTGCCCTTGTACAGCTTCAGGCGAACCACGCCATTCACGTTCACCTGCGAAGCATCGATCATTTTCTGCAGCATCAGGCGCTCTGGGCTCCACCAGTAGCCGGTGTAGATCAGGCTGGCGTACTTGGGCATCAGCTCATCCTTCAGGTGAGCCACTTCACGGTCCAGGGTGATCGACTCGATGGCACGGTGTGCCTTGAGCATGATGGTGCCGCCAGGAGTCTCGTAGCAGCCGCGCGACTTCATGCCCACGTAGCGGTTCTCGACGATATCCAGACGGCCGATACCGTTGGCGCCGCCGATGCGGTTGAGGTCGGCCAGCACGGTCGCAGGGGTTTTCTCTACACCGTCGATGGCGACGATGTCACCGTTGCGGTAGGTGAGTTCGATGTAGGTCGCCTGGTCCGGGGCACTTTCCGGGGACACGCTCCAGCGCCACATGTCTTCTTCGTGCTCGGTCCAGGTGTCTTCCAGCACACCGCCCTCATAGGAGATGTGCAGCAGGTTGGCGTCCATCGAGTAAGGCGACTTCTTCTTGCCATGGCGCTCGATCGGGATGCCGTGCTTTTCGGCGTAGTCCATCAGCTTCTCGCGGGACAGCAGGTCCCACTCACGCCATGGCGCAATCACCTTCACGCCTGGCTTGAGAGCATAGGCACCCAGTTCGAAGCGAACCTGGTCGTTGCCTTTGCCGGTAGCACCGTGGGAAATGGCATCGGCGCCGGTTTCGTTGGCGATCTCGATCAGGCGCTTGGCGATCAGCGGACGGGCGATGGAAGTACCCAGCAGGTACTCACCCTCGTAGACGGTGTTGGCACGGAACATCGGGAACACGAAGTCGCGAACGAACTCTTCGCGCAGGTCGTCGATGTAGATCTCCTTGACGCCCATCGCCTGAGCTTTGGCGCGCGCCGGCTCGACCTCTTCGCCCTGCCCCAGGTCAGCGGTGAAGGTCACCACTTCGCAGTTGTAGGTATCTTGCAGCCACTTGAGAATCACCGAAGTATCAAGGCCGCCGGAATACGCCAGTACGACCTTTTTTACGTCCGCCATGCCATCACTCCACGGGGTTGTACGGAAAAGGCCCGATTCTAACGGCGTTGCGTGCGGATTTACAGTGGCGCGACAGCTTCTGACGACAAAGCGACAAGAAATTATGGCGGCGCGACGGAGTTTCAGGCCTCAGGGTGCCTTGGCAGCCGGTGCCTGGGCAGGTGCTGCAGCGCCAGCGCCCGTCGCAGCAGGTGCCACGGCAGGTGCCGCCTGCTGCGCGGGTTTCTCAGCCGGCTTTTCAGCCACGGCAACGCGCTCCAGTTCGATACTGACGCGTCGATTGCGTGCTCGGTTCGCGGCCGTGGAGTTCTTCGCCAGCGGATAACGTTCGCCGTGGAAGCGCACCGTGATGTGTTCCTCCGGCACGCCGTGAGCAATCAGGTAATCCGCCACGGCCAAGGCACGACGGCGCGACAGGTCGCGGTTGGTCAGGCGGTTGCCGCTGTTGTCCGAGTGGCCATTGAGTTCCACCTGGTTGACCGTGGGGTCGGCCTTCATATAGTCCAGGATCACGTCCAGGCGCGCCTTGGCGTTCTGGTCCAGGTCGATACCCCCGCCTGGGAAGCCGACCTGGGTCTGGCGCACCTGGTCGTAATTGACCGGCAGCAGCTTGGCCGCACACACCTGGTAATCGCCATAGGCCTTGGCGAAACTGACCGGCAACACGCGCACCTCCATCGGCCTGCCGGCCTCGCCGGTAAAGTTGCGCACCACGGTGCTGCGCCCGTCCAGCAGGCCGTTTATCAAGCGGCTGGCCTGGCCTTGGGACGAGCTGAACAACAGCCCCGTGCGCGCCAGCCGCACATTGCCCAGGTTGATGTCACCCCGCCCGGGCTGCCACGGCGCCGCCGCTGCCAGCAGGCTGGCGCCGCCGGCGCCCAATGCGTTGGTGTCCGAGCGCAACTGGAAGACCGGTTGTTCGCCGGCACGGCGCACGAACTCGCCACTGCCGAAACCCTCGATGGGCTGGATGAGCCGGCATTCGAACAGGTCACCTTCGACCTTCCAGGCGATATTCTCCATGCGCGTCTGGAATGTCAGCGCGCCGGCCGGCAGGCTGGCGCACAAGGTGAACAGGGCTAGGTAACGCTGGCGCACGGGTGGCTCCACAGAGTTCGACAACTTACTTTCAGGCTATCGGACAGCACGCGGAAAACTTGATACCCGTGCTCGCCCGGGGGTTTTCCGGTAGCATTGCGCCTTGAGTTCGACCCGCCTGGAATCCTCAATGTCCGATCGCCTGACCCTCCTGCGCCCCGACGACTGGCACATCCATCTGCGTGATGGTGCCGTCCTGCCCCACACCGTTGGTGATGTGGCGCGTACCTTCGCCCGCGCCATCATCATGCCCAACCTGGTACCACCGGTGCGCAATGCCACTGAAGCCCAAGCCTACCGTGAACGCATCCTGGCGGCGCGGCCGGCCGGCAGCCGGTTCGAGCCCCTGATGGTGCTGTACCTCACCGACCGCACCAGCCCCGAGGACATCCGGGCCGCCAAGGCCAGCGGCTTCGTGCATGCGGCCAAGCTGTACCCGGCAGGCGCCACCACCAACTCCGATTCGGGCGTGACCAGCATCGACAACATCTTCCCGGCCATCGAGGCGCTGGCAGACGTCGGCATGCCGCTGCTGGTGCACGGTGAAGTCACCCGCAGCGAAATTGACGTGTTCGACCGCGAGAAGCGTTTCATCGACGAGCACATGCGCCGTCTGGTCGAGCGCTTCCCTACCTTGAAGGTGGTGTTCGAGCACATCACCACCGCGGATGCCGCCCAGTTCGTCACCGAGGCCTCGGCCAACGTCGGCGCCACCATCACCGCGCAGCATTTGCTGTACAACCGCAACCACATGCTGGTTGGCGGTATCCGCCCGCACTTCTACTGCCTGCCCATCCTCAAGCGCAACACCCACCAGGTGGCGTTGCTGGATGCTGCAACCAGCGGCAACCCAAAGTTCTTCCTGGGTACCGACTCGGCGCCCCATGCCCGCCACGCCAAGGAAGCCGCCTGCGGTTGTGCTGGCTGCTACACCGCTTATGCCGCCATCGAGCTGTATGCCGAGGCGTTCGAGCAGCGCAACGCACTGGACAAGCTCGAAGGCTTTGCCAGCCTTCATGGCCCGGCGTTCTATGGCCTGCCGGCGAACACCGACACCATCACCCTGGTGCGTGACGAATGGACCGCCCCTGACAGCCTGCCGTTTGGCGAGCAGACCGTGATTCCGCTACGCGCCGGAGAAAAGCTGCGCTGGCGCCTGCTGGAGGAACGCGCGTGAGCGAAGACCTGTACGAAGACGACCTGGACACCCAGGGCAACACGGGCTCACGCCACCCCATGGCCGAGCGCTTCCGCGGTTACCTGCCCGTGGTGGTGGATGTGGAAACAGGCGGCTTCAACAGCGCCACCGACGCCCTGCTGGAAATTGCAGCCGTCACCATCGGCATGGACGAAAAAGGCTTCCTGTTCCCGGAGCACACCTACTTCCACCGCGTGGAACCGTTCGAGGGTGCCAACATCGAGGCAGCGGCCCTCGAGTTCACCGGCATCAAACTGGACCACCCATTGCGCATGGCGGTCAGCGAAGAAGCGGCACTCACCGACATCTTCCGCGGCATCCGCAAGGCGCTGAAGGCCAACGGTTGCAAGCGTGCCATTCTGGTCGGCCACAACAGCAGCTTCGACCTGGGCTTCCTTAACGCTGCAGTAGCGCGCAACGACCTCAAGCGCAACCCGTTCCACCCCTTCTCCAGCTTCGATACCGCCACCCTGGCGGGCCTGGCCTACGGTCAAACGGTGCTGGCCCGTGCCTGCCAAAGCGCCGACATCGATTTCGACGGTCGCGAGGCCCACTCGGCCCGCTATGACACGGAGAAAACCGCCGAACTGTTCTGCGGCATCGTCAACCGCTGGAAGGACATGGGCGGCTGGCGCCAGGGTTGATACCCGGTACCGCCGACCCTGCGGCAAAAAAAAACCGATGCCCATTTGCGAGCATCGGTTTTTTTGTGCCCCCAGGGCAGGTTCAAGCCCTTGGGCAAATGGCTGGCATTACAGCTTGCCGGCGTTCTCGCTCAGGTAGGCAGCAACGCCTTCTGGCGAAGCGTTCATGCCCTTGTCGCCTTTTTTCCAGTTGGCAGGGCAGACTTCGCCGTGCTCTTCGTGGAACTGCAGGGCATCGACCAGACGCAGCAGCTCGTCCATGTTACGGCCCAGCGGCAGGTCGTTGATGATCTGCGAGCGAACCACACCGTTGGTGTCGATCAGGAACGCGCCACGGAACGCCACGCCGCCTTCGGACTCAACGTCGTAGGCCTTGCAGATTTCGTGGGTCATGTCGGCAGCCAGGGTGTACTTCACCTGGCCGATACCGCCATTGTTGACCGGGGTGTTACGCCAGGCATTGTGGGTGAAGTGCGAGTCGATCGAGACGCCGATCACTTCCACGTTGCGGGCCTGGAAGTCTGGGATGCGGTTGTCCAGCGCGATCAGCTCGGACGGGCAGACAAAGGTGAAGTCCAGCGGGTAGAAGAACACCAGGCCGTACTTGCCCTTGATGGCCGAGGCCAGGTTGAAGCTATCGACGATTTCGCCATTGCCCAGCACGGCCGGTACAGTGAAATCGGGGGCTTTCTTGCCAACGAGTACGCTCATTGTAATCTCCTGATGAGGGTGAATAACCTGTTGCCGGGCCCTGCCCGACATCCAGCAAAGGTTGACCATCATACACGGCTTCTCATGACAGGCCGACTCCGGTGATGAGCGACCGTCGGTCGCCTTCGGCAAATGCCTTCTGAAACAACTTTGACAAGCATTCTCATTCACATTAAGCTCCACCCCATCGATCCCGCCAGCGATGGTCAGCCCTTATGTATGTGTGTCTTTGTGTCGGCGTCACCGACGGACAGATCCGCGATGCGATCTATGAAGGATGCTGCAGCTACAAGGAAGTCCGTGCCGCGACCAATGTCGCCAGCCAATGTGGCAAATGTGCGTGCCTGGCCAAGCAGGTGGTGCGCGAAACGCTGACCGACCTCCAGGTCAGCCAGGCGGCGCTGCCCTACCCCGTGGAATTTACCACTGCCTGAATACCACCGTTTCCCGAAACCGGACCTCGTGTCCGGTTTTTTTATGCTCATAATTCAATAAGTTAGGGCTCCAACGCGGTTCACAAACATTCTTATTCCTATTAATTTTCATTTATTATTCAATAACTTAGGTTTGACAGGCCCGGGCATCCAGCTCAAACTTCGCCGTATTGGCACACTTCGACAGGGCAGGAACACCCATGAAAGGCGACATCAGCGTCATCCAGCATCTCAACAAGATCCTCGGAAACGAGCTGGTCGCCATCAACCAGTACTTCCTGCATGCCCGCATGTATGAAGACTGGGGCCTGAACAAACTCGGCAAGCACGAGTACAAAGAATCCATCGACGAGATGAAGCACGCTGACAAACTGATCAAGCGTATTCTGTTCCTCGAAGGCATTCCCAACGTTCAGGACCTGGGCAAGTTGCTGATCGGCGAGCACACCAAGGAAATGCTCGAATGCGACCTGAAGATCGAGCAGAAAGGCCTGCTGGACCTGAAAGCCGCCATCGCCCACTGCGAAACGGCCGGGGACTTCGGTTCGCGTGACATGCTCGAAGACATCCTCGAATCCGAGGAAGAGCACATCGACTGGCTGGAAACCCAGCTGAGCCTCATCGACAAGATCGGCATTGAGAACTACCTGCAGTCGCAGATGGGCGAGGAATGATCCCAACGCCATAAAAAAACCCGCCATTGGCGGGTTTTTTTATGGCTCGCTGCCTATCAGGCTTCGGCAGCCTTGGCCTTGGCGGCGGCATCCTTGATGAGCGTCTGCAGCTCACCGTTTTCGAACATTTCCAGCACGATGTCGCTGCCGCCAACCAGCTCGCCACCCACCCAGAGCTGGGGGAAGGTTGGCCAGTTGGCATATTTAGGCAGGTTGGCGCGGATTTCCGGGTTCTGCAGGATGTCGACGTAGGCGAACTTCTCGCCGCAACCCATGACTGCCTGGGAAGCACGCGCAGAAAAACCGCATTGCGGTGCATTCGGCGAGCCCTTCATGTAAAGCAGAATGGTGTTGTTGGCAATCTGCTCTTTGATCGTTTCGATGATATCCATGTAGCACCTCGGCTTAACTTTGCGACGTCGTCGTCGGCACGGTGAGGCATTGTAACGGAAAGCCGAGCGGCATGCTCGTGCCCTCAGGCGGCCTCTACCTGCACGGGGACGCCATTGAGCGCTGCGTTGCCCGACACCGGGTCACGCAGGCGTTCGTCGGTCAGGTCGTTGGCGCTGGCACCTGGCTGGCGCTGGGCTACCTGCATGTGCACACCCTTCAACCCATGACCATAACCGTGTGGCAGGCTGACCACGCCGGGCATCATGTTGTGGCAACCCCGCACCTCAACTTCCACGGTGCCGGTGCGGGAACTCACCCGAACCTGCTGGCCATCCTGCAAGCACCTGTGCTGCATGTCATCAGGGTGCATCAGCAACTGGTGCCGTGGCTTGCCTTTGACCAGCCTATGGAAGTTGTGCATCCACGAATTGTTGCTGCGCACATGCCGACGGCCGATCAGCAGCAGTTGGCCTGGCGCCGGAAGGGCCTGCAGGGCCAGGCGCTGCAAGTCCTGTAGCAACACCTGGGGTGCCGCCTGGACGGTGTTTTCGGCTGTCGCCAGGCGCGCGCCCAGGTTGCGCTGCAGCGGGCCGAGGTCGAGGCCATGAGGGTGGGAATCCAGCGCCTCCAGTGACAGCTTCCAGGGCGTGTCATGGCCATAGCGGCCGCTGCGCAACGCCAGGTCGATCATGTGCGCGGGCGGCACGGTGGGTTTCAGCGGCTGCTGTGCACGTGCGGCAAATGCCTGGGCAAGGCCTACGAAGATTTCCCAGTCGTGCAGCGCCCCTTCGGGCTTGGGCAGAATGGCGCGGTTGAAGCGGGTGACGTTGCGGACGGCCAGCAGGTTGAACGTGCTGTCGTAATGGTCGTTTTCCAGCGCCGACGTCGACGGCAGGATCAGGTCGGCATGGCGCGTGGTTTCGTTGATGTACAGGTCGATGCTGAGCATGAACTCCAGCCCCGCCAAAGCGCCGTCTAGTTGCCGACCGTTAGGCGTTGACAGTACCGGGTTGCCGGCCACCGTCACCAGTGCGCGCACCTGCCCCTCACCCGGCGTGAGCATCTCCTCGGCCAAGGCGGCAACCGGCAACTCGCCGCCATATTCGGGCAGCCTCGACACCCGGCTTTGCCAGGCATTGAAGTGACCACCCGAGGTGGCCGCCACCAGGTCGACGGCAGGCTCGGTGCACAATGCGCCGCCTGGGCGGTCGAGGTTACCAGTGACCAGGTTGATCAACTGCACCAGCCAGTGGCAGAGCGTGCCGAACACTTGGGTGGAAACGCCCATGCGGCCATAGCAAACGGCCTTGTCGGCAGCCGCGAAGTCACGTGCGAGCTGGCGGATGCCTGCTGCAGGGATGCCACAAAGCGGGCTCATGGCCTCGGCCGTCATAGGGGCTATCGCCGCCTGCACGGCCGGCACGCCGCTCACGGGCAGGTGTGTGCCTCTGGCCAGGCCTTCTTCGAACAGGGTGTTGAGCAGGCCGCACAACAGCGCGGCGTCGCCGCCGGGGCGAATGAACAGATGGGTGTCGGCTATCGCCGCCGTTTCACTGCGCCGCGGGTCCACCACCACCAGGCGCCCTCCCCGTGCGCGCAGGGCCTTGAAGCGCTTTTCCACATCCGGCACGGTCATGATGCTGCCGTTGGAGGCCAGCGGGTTGCCACCGAGAATCAGCATGAAGTCGGTATGGTCGATGTCGGGAACCGGCAGCAGCAGCCCGTGGCCGTACATCAGGTGGCTGACCAGGTGCTGGGGCAATTGATCTACCGAGGTGGCAGAAAACCGGTTACGGGTTTTGAGCAGGCCAAGAAAGTAGTTGCTGTGGGTCATCAAGCCATAGTTATGCACGCTCGGGTTACCCTGATACACCGCCACGGCATTGCGCCCGTGAGCCTGCTGCACCGCCCAGAGGCGCTCGGCTGCCAGGGCGAAGGCTTCCTCCCAACTGATCGCCTGCCACTGCTCCCCAACCCTGCGGTGGGGCTGGCGCAGCCGATCAGGGTCGTTCTGGATGTCCTGCAAGGCCACTGCCTTGGGGCATATGTGGCCGCGGCTGAAGGGGTCCAGCGGGTCGCCCTTGATCGAACTGATCTGCGCCGTGCCATCAGCGCCGTGGCTCAATTCGATGCTCAAGCCGCAAATGGCTTCACACAGGTGGCAGGCACGGTGGTGCAAGGTCTTGTTCATGGCCGCTTTTGCCTGGGTCAGGAAAGAAGCCAAGACTATGGCGCCGCCTTGCCGCCCGGGCCAGCGTGCTTCGTGGCGTGAATCCAGCGACATCAGGCGCACGATTCACGACAGTGGTTTGCCAAATCGCCAGCAAGCCGTGTACAAAACCCCTGTAGCAAATAAAAAACAGCTACAGGGGCAACGCCGACACCCTTTGCAACACCCTGTGCAGGTGGCCGTTGTTTCCCCCCCTTGGTTTCAGGCGACATTTAATTATAGTATTGCGCCTTTCCCCATTTCGTCCGCCCCGTGCGGCTTACGCCGCAGGTCACTCCCGTTGTTAAAAAAAACCACACGGTGGGCCTGCATACTGTTGCAGATAAGGTAGTCAATCATGAGCGCTAGGCACTTTCTCTCCCTGCTGGACTTCACCACCGACGAATTGCTCGGGGTGATCCGCCGCGGCATCGAGCTGAAGGACCTGCGCAAGCGAGGCGTGCTGTTCGAGCCCCTGAAAAACCGCGTGCTGGGGATGATCTTCGAAAAGTCCTCCACCCGCACCCGGGTCTCGTTCGAGGCCGGCATGATCCAGCTCGGCGGCCAGGCGATCTTCCTGTCCCCGCGTGACACGCAACTGGGCCGTGGCGAGCCCATTGGCGACAGTGCCATTGTGTTGTCGAGCATGCTCGACGTGGTGATGATCCGCACCCACGCCCACAGCACGCTCACCGAGTTCGCCGCCAAGTCCCGCGTGCCGGTCATCAATGCGCTGTCGGACGAATCCCACCCGTGCCAATTGCTGGCCGACATGCAGACCTTCCTGGAGCACCGTGGGTCCATCCAGGGCAAGACGGTTGCCTGGATCGGTGACGGCTTCAACATGTGCAACTCCTACATCGAAGCGGCGCGCCAGTTCGGCTTCCAGCTGCGCATCGCCTGCCCCGAAGGTTACGAGCCCGATCCGCGTTTCATGGCTATCGGCGGCGACCACGTGCAGATCGTGCGCGACCCGCTGCTGGCCGTGCAGGGTGCTCATCTGGTTACCACAGATGTCTGGACTTCCATGGGCCAGGAAGAGGAAACTGCTCGCCGCCTGGCGCATTTCGCGCCCTACCAGGTCACGCGGCAAATGCTTGACCTGGCGGCACCCGACGCCCTGTTCATGCATTGCCTGCCTGCCCACCGTGGCGAGGAAATCAGCCATGACCTGCTTGACGACCCACGTTCGGTCGCCTGGGACCAGGCTGAAAACCGCCTGCATGCACAGAAGGCCCTTCTCGAATTCCTTGTCGAACCGGCTTACCACCACGCATGAGTCAACCTCTACTGCTCAACCTGCGCAACCTCGCCTGCGGCTATGGCGATCAGCGCATCGTCCAGAACCTCAACCTGCACCTCAATGCCGGCGACATCGGTTGCCTGCTGGGTGCGTCCGGTTGCGGCAAAACCACCACCCTGCGCGCCATCGCGGGTTTCGAACCGGTGCATGACGGTGAAATCCAGCTTGCAGGCGAGGTCATCTCCCGGGCCGGCTTCACCTTGGCGCCGGAAAAGCGCCGTATTGGCATGGTGTTTCAGGACTACGCCCTGTTTCCGCACCTGACCGTTGCGCAGAACATTGCCTTCGGCATTGCCAAGCATCCCCGCCAGGCGGCGGTGATCGAAGAAATGCTGGAGCTGGTCAAGCTTGGCGGCCTGGGCGGGCGATACCCGCACGAGCTGTCTGGCGGCCAGCAGCAACGTGTAGCCCTGGCCCGGGCGCTGGCACCTGAACCTCAGTTGCTGTTGCTCGACGAGCCGTTCTCCAACCTGGATGTGGAGCTGCGCAGGCGCCTGAGCCATGAGGTGCGGGACATCCTAAAAAGCCGTGGCACCAGCGCCATCCTGGTCACCCATGACCAGGAAGAGGCCTTTGCGGTCAGCGACCAGGTGGGCGTGTTCAAGGAAGGCCGGCTGGAGCAGTGGGACACCCCCTACAACCTTTACCACGAACCGCAGACCCCTTTCGTGGCCAGCTTCATCGGCCAGGGGTACTTCATTCGCGGGCAGATGATCAGCCACGAAGCGGTCAGTACCGAACTGGGTGAGCTGCGTGGCAACCGTGCCTACACCATGACCTCGGGCAGCTCGGTGGATGTGCTGCTACGCCCCGATGATATCGTGCACGCACCCGACAGCCCGTTGCGGGCCAGCATCGTGGGCAAGAGTTTCCTGGGGGCCTCCACCTTATATCGCCTGCAACTGCCCACCGGCAGCCAACTGGAGGCAATCTTCCCGAGCCATGTCGATCATCAGCTTGGGGCGGACGTAGGCATTGCAGTGAAAGCCGATCACCTGGTGCTGTTCGCTGTCCCCGGCAGCGTGGCAGCACAGGCGTTGCAGCAGCACAGCGGCGTGCGCCGTCACAGCTCCGCGCACTGAGGACGCTGCAGGAGGTCGCCTGGCGGCCTCCCTACCCCCTGCCGATCGGCGCAAATATGCCTTGGGTATATTCGGCCAGCACCGCTGCCGCCAACTCCACTTCCAGCCCCCTGCGCCCGGCACTGACATGGATGCTGGCAAAATTCTGCGATGAGTCGTCGATAAAAGTGCGCAGCCGCTTTTTCTGCCCCAGCGGGCTGATCCCCCCCACCAGGTAGCCTGTAGCCCTTTGCGCCTGGGCAGGGTCTGCCATTTCGCACTTCTTCACCCCGGCAGCATGCGCCAGGGCCTTGAGGTCCAGTGAACCCACCACCGGCACTACCGCGACCAGCAACTCGCCCTTCTCGCTACTGGCCAGCAAGGTCTTGAACACCTGTTGCGGGTCCAGCCCCAGCTTCTCTGCAGCCTCGAGCCCATATGACGCCGATTTGGGGTCGTGTTCGTAACTGTGCACACGGTGCTCGGCGCGGTGCTTCTTCAACAGGTCCAGGGCAGGTGTCATGCAGGGGCTCCGGTGTAAGACGAATCGGCGGCTACTTTAGGACAATTCACACATCCCAGCCAGCACGGCGCAATGGCGCCGCTCTAGCTCGCGCAGTCGCGCCCGAATTAACTGCCCAAAACGTGACTGATCGTTCACTTTCGACCTTTGACATCAGCGTTTCTTGTCTATATTTTTTCGTTTCTGAATAAAGGGTGCACTTTTACGGTGCATTTCATAGAGGTGCCCGGGGTCGATGGGGATAGGCGCCGGGCTTTTGCTGTCGAGCGCCACGCGACTCACAACAAAAACAATGAGGTCATACATGACAATTGCTCAAGGCCAACCCACCCTGCCCAGCCAATGCCTGGCCGAGTTTCTCGGCACTGCGTTGCTGATCTTTTTCGGGACCGGCTGCGTTGCCGCGCTCAAGGTGGCGGGCGCCAGCTTCGGGCTGTGGGAAATCAGCATCATCTGGGGCGTAGGCGTCAGCATGAGTATCTACCTCACCGCCGGCATATCAGGTGCGCACCTGAACCCGGCCGTGAGCATCGCCCTTGCCCTGTTCGCAGGCTTCGACAAACGCAAGCTGCCCTTCTACATGCTGGCCCAGGTGTGCGGCGCCTTTTGCGGCGCTGCATTGGTATACACCTTGTACAGCGCCCTGTTCTTCGATTTCGAACAGGCGCACGCCATGCTGCGCGGTAGCGAAGCCAGCCTGGAGCTGGCCGCAGTGTTCTCCACCTACCCGCACCCGGCGCTGTCCACCGGCCAAGCGCTGTTGGTGGAGGTGATCATCACAGCCATCCTGATGGCCGTGATCATGGCACTGACCGATGACAACAACGGCCTGCCCCGTGGCGCCATGGCACCGCTGCTGATCGGGCTGCTGATCGCCGTGATTGGCAGTGCCATGGGCCCACTGACCGGCTTTGCCATGAACCCGGCCCGGGACCTGGGGCCCAAGGTGATGACCTTCCTCGCAGGCTGGGGCGAAATCGCCTTTACCGGCGGCCGTGATGTGCCTTACTTCCTGGTGCCGGTATTCGGGCCTATCATCGGCGCCTGCCTGGGTGCTGCGGCGTATCGCGGGCTCATTGCCCGCCACCTGCCGGACGTACCTGCTGCCACCACCCGCACGGGCGATGATCGCCAAGGCGATACCCAAGTCAATTGATGGCGGCTTCCAGCCCAGACCCCTATTTTTGCAAGGCCTAAGACCATGACAGATACCCAGGACAAGCACTACATCATCGCCCTGGACCAGGGCACCACCAGTTCGCGCGCCATCATCTTCGACCGCGATGCAAACGTGGTAGGTACCTCACAGCGCGAGTTCGCCCAGCATTACCCGCAAGCGGGCTGGGTAGAGCACGACCCGATGGAAATCTTCGCCACCCAGAGCGCGACCATGGTCGAAGCCTTGGCCCAGGCCGGCATCAGCCACGCCCAGGTGGCCGCACTGGGTATCACCAACCAGCGTGAAACCACCGTGGTATGGGACAAGGAAACCGGGCGCCCGGTCTATAACGCCATCGTCTGGCAGTGCCGGCGCAGCACAGAGATCTGCGCCCAGCTCAAACGCGACGGCCACGAAGCCTACATCCGTGACACCACCGGCCTGGTCACAGACCCCTATTTCTCCGGCACAAAGCTGAAATGGATCCTGGATAACGTCGAAGGCGTGCGGGAGCGGGCCGAACGCGGTGAGCTGCTATTCGGCACCATCGATACCTGGCTGATCTGGAAGTTCTCCGGTGGCAAAGTGCATGTCACCGACTACACCAACGCCTCGCGCACGCTGATGTTCAACATCCATACCCTGCAGTGGGACGAGAAACTGCTGCAAATCCTGGGTATCCCCGCCCAGATGCTGCCGCAGGTCAAACCGTCGTCGCAGGTGTACGGCCATACCAAGAGCGGTATCGCCATCGCTGGCATTGCCGGTGACCAGCAATCGGCGCTGTTCGGGCAAATGTGCGTGGAGCCGGGCCAGGCCAAGAACACCTACGGCACCGGGTGTTTCCTGCTGATGAACACCGGTGACCAGGCGGTCAAGTCATCCCACGGCCTGCTCACCACCATCGCCTGCGGCCCACGCGGCGAGGTGGCTTACGCACTTGAGGGTGCGGTGTTCAATGGTGGTTCCACCGTGCAATGGCTGCGTGATGAACTGAAGATCGTCAACGACGCGCTGGACACCGAATACTTCGCCAGCAAGGTCAAGGACAGCAACGGCGTGTACCTGGTGCCGGCATTCACCGGGCTGGGCGCCCCCTATTGGGACCCGTATGCACGGGGTGCCTTGTTCGGCCTGACCCGCGGGGTCAAGGTGGACCACATCATCCGCGCTGCACTGGAATCCATCGCCTACCAGACCCGCGACGTGCTCGATGCCATGCAACAGGACAGCGGCAAGCGCCTGTCTGAATTGCGGGTGGATGGCGGCGCAGTAGCCAACAACTTCCTCATGCAGTTCCAGGCCGACATTCTGGGCACCTGCGTGGAGCGGCCGAAAATGCGTGAAACCACTGCCCTGGGTGCGGCCTACCTGGCTGGCCTGGCCTGTGGCTTCTGGAGCGGCCTTGACGAGTTGCGCGACAAGGCGATCATCGAACGCGAGTTCAGCCCCCAACTGGACGAAGCCCAGAAAGAAAAGCTGTATGCCGGCTGGCAGAAAGCCGTGGACCGCACCCGCGACTGGGAAGACCACGACGCCTGACCTCGCACCGGGGGCGGCCTGTGGCCGCCCTCCCTTTACACCCTCGATGAATCCTCTTGCCGATAGTCCGCTGGCTGTCGTCCCTTTCCTACGGCATCATTGCAGCATTTGTCAGGCAGCCCCAAAGGACCGCCCATGAATCTGCCCCCCCGCCAACAACAAATCCTCGAACTGGTGCGCGAGCGCGGTTACGTCAGTATCGAAGAAATGGCGCAGTTGTTCGTCGTCACCCCCCAGACCATTCGCCGCGACATCAACCAGCTTGCCGAACTCGACCTGCTGCGGCGCTACCACGGCGGAGCGGCCTACGATTCCAGTATCGAAAACACCGCCTACGCCATGCGTGCCGACCAGATGCGTGACGAAAAGCAGCGCATCGCCGACGCAGTGGCCCGGCAGATTCCCGACCATGCCTCACTGTTCATCAATATCGGTACAACCACCGAATCGATTGCACGCGCCCTGCTCAACCATAACCACCTGAAGATCATCACCAATAACCTGCACGTGGCGTCCATTCTGGCTGCGAAGGACGATTTCGAAGTGCTGGTGGCCGGTGGCACGGTACGCCGCGACGGTGGCGTGGTCGGCCAGGCCAGCGTCGACTTCATCAACCAGTTCAAGGTCGATTTTGCGCTGGTGGGCATCAGCGGCATTGATGAAGACGGCAGCCTGCTGGACTTCGATTACCAAGAGGTGCGGGTCTCCCAGGCGATCATCGCCAACGCACGCCAGGTAGTGCTGGCCGCCGACTCCAGCAAGTTCGGGCGCAACGCCATGGTGCGCCTGGGCTCGATCGGGCTGGTGGATTGCCTGGTCACCGACCAGCCGCCCACCCCAGCCCTCACCCAGCTACTCAATCAGAACAAGATACGCCTCGAAGTGGTGTAGCACCGACCGTTGTGCTGCGATCACGCCAATGTGGCGCCAAACCTCCCCGGCGCCACGTGGCGGTGCATGTTCGTAAATGTTCATATTCTTGTAATCCGATCAGTTTTTTCTATAAAGACTCACTGGCGGGTGCGCTGCGGTTGCGCTAGTATTTTCGGAAACGAACATTAATGTTCATATTCGATGCAAACTGCTTCAGGAGGCCTTGCCCGTGTCCCAGCCCGATTCGACCCGCCCCTCGCTGCCCGACTGCTATGACCTGGTTGTGATCGGCGGCGGCATCAATGGTGTCGGTATTGCCGCCGACGCTGCCGGGCGTGGCCTCAAGGTGTTCCTTTGCGAAAAGGACGACCTTGCCCAGCACACCTCCTCGGCCAGCAGCAAGCTCATTCACGGTGGCTTGCGCTATCTGGAACACTACGAGTTCCGCCTGGTGCGCGAGGCCTTGGCCGAGCGCGAAGTGTTGCTGGCCAAGGCGCCCCACATCGTCAAGCCGATGCGCTTCGTACTGCCGCACCGCCCGCACCTGCGCCCCGCCTGGATGATCCGCGCCGGGTTGTTTCTGTATGACCACCTGGGTAAACGCAAACGCCTGGGTGCTTCGCGCAGCCTGCGCTTTGGCCCTGGCTATCCGTTGAAGCCAGCCATCAGGCGGGGCTTTGAATATGCCGACTGCTGGGTCGACGACGCCCGCTTGGTGGTACTCAATGCCATGGCCGCTCGGGAGCAGGGTGCACACATCCATACCCGCACCCTGTGCCTGGGTGCCAAGCGTGTACAAGGTTTGTGGGAAGTGGATGTTCAGCATGCCGACGGCAGCGTGCACAAGGTGCGTGCGCGAGCGCTGGTGAATGCCGCAGGGCCGTGGGTCGCGAAGTTCATCAAGAACGACCTCAAGCTGGATGCCCCCTACGGCATTCGCCTGATCCAGGGCAGCCACCTGATCGTGCCCCGCCTGTACGAGGGCGAGCAGGCCTACATTCTGCAGAACGAAGACAAGCGCATCGTGTTCTGCATCCCCTACCTGGACCGTTTCACGCTGATTGGCACCACCGACCGGGAATACAGCGGCGACCCGTCAAAAGTCGCCATTACCGAGCAGGAAACCGACTACCTGCTGAACGTCGTCAATGCCCACTTCAACCATCAGCTCAGCCGTAGCGACATCTACAGCACTTATGCTGGGGTAAGGCCACTGTGCAACGACGAGTCGGATAACCCGTCGGCCGTGACCCGGGACTACACCTTGGCCCTGTCGGGAACCGCCGGCGAAGCCCCGTTGTTGTCCGTGTTCGGCGGCAAGCTCACTACCTACCGCAAGCTGGCCGAATCGGCCATGGCCGAACTCAAGCCTTTCTTCAGTGCCATGCGCGGCAGCTGGACCGCCAGTGCTACCTTGCCAGGCGGTGAAAGCATGACCACCCCGCACGCACTGGAGCAAGCGTTGCTGGCCCGGCACGGCTGGCTGGCTCCGGCCATTGCCAAACGTTGGGCGCTGACCTATGGCAGCCGTGCCTGGTCGCTGCTGGAGGGCGCCGAAGGGCCGCAGGACCTGGGCCAGCCGATTGGTGCAGGGTTGTTTACCCGTGAGGTGGATTACCTGCGCGAACACGAGTGGGCCAGCAGCGCAGATGACATCCTCTGGCGCCGTACCAAGCTTGGCCTGTTCACCACCCAGGCTGAACAGCATGCCCTGGCGGACTACCTTCAGCAGGTCAAGCTGCACAGCAACGCAGCCTGACGCCTCGGGCGGCCCGGTCGCGGCCGCCCTTGCTTTAACCCCGCTCGTTCGCCTCGGTGGCCAGAGCAAGGTACAGCGCCTGCTCCTGGGCATTGAGTTCAGCCATCATGGCCGCGGCCTGGTCCAGATAGGCCTGTTCGCCCGTTTGTGCTGTTTCTTGCTCACTGGCCTCAAGCCTCTCGTGAAAGGGCGCCGCGAGCGCCTCGAAACGTTCCCGATAACGGCTGCGGACGAACGCCTGCCAGAACTCTCGGTGCGCCAGCGAAGCACTGAGCGCTGCGCGGCTTTCCCCCGCCAGCACCGTGTCACCGGCCAGGCGGATTTGCCGGCTGCTGACGCCACTGAACTCGGGAAAATTCATGTAAGCCGGTTGTACGGGAAGGCCAAGGCGCTGGGCCAGGTTTACCCGATAGGCGAGGTAGACTTCAATATCATCCACCAAGGCGTAGGGGTCCCGGCGCATCTGCCGGATATGCACCGCAGCGATACGGTCAACTTCATCCAGCCTGTAAAGTGAACGCCCCAAGCGCACCAGCGCAGATTCAGTCTGCGCTTCGCCGATACCCGCCGTGTGCAGGGCAATGTGCAATCTCAGCTCGAGCTGGCTCAGCAGTAACAGCAAGCGATCATCGCAGGTTTGTGGGCCCTGCACCTGCAGGAACACGGCCTCACGCACATCGGTGTTTTCGCTGCACAACTCGAGGATGCGCCAGATCCTGGCGCGGTAGTAATGCGCGCGTTCGTTGAAATCTTCGGACTCGGCAAAATCGGCGAGGAACCTGAACAGGTCTGCAGATTCGCGTTCCTCGATCAAATCTGCCCAGATCTGCCTATACCGACTGCTCACCTCGGCCGTGGCTTGGCCGATCCAGCGATCACGCAGTTCGTTGTCAGCGATCATGTGCACCGGTGACGCGCGACCGGCACCCTCCCCCATACCGCTGGCTTCATTGAGCAACCGTCGGCTGACCTCATCCAGCGGGTTGTCATGCAAATACAGTTGCTGCAGCCGGCCACCCAGCGTCTGTAGCTGCGCGCTGACCTCACGGATCTGGTTTTCCCGGAAGTCCGCCAGCCCGCGCCACGGCAACTGTGCACCGTCGCCCAGGTCCTGCAGCCCAGTGCCGCGCAACTACACTTCCCGCAGGCCGCGCAAACCGGACAAGTCGGGCATCAAACCCAAGGGGTTGCTACTGAGGTCCAGGACTTCCAGCTGGGCTAGCCTGCCCAGCGTCTCAGTGGCACGGGGGCCTAGTGCGATGCGATTGCGCCCCAACCGCAGAACGCGCAACTGCCCGAGCAGTTCGAGGCCCGCAGGTAACTGGGTGAGCTGATTCTCGCGCAAGTCGAGCTCGTGCAACTGGGGGAAGCGCAACAGAAACTCCGCGCGAATCTGCTCCAGCCCAAGGTTGCGTAGCGTCAGGCGGCGAACGTGCTGAAAGTCGATATCTGCGGGCAAACTGGGCAGGCTGCCTACGCGTTCGTCCACCACATGCAGCACGTAGTCCCCGCGCTCGCCCTCCCCGGTCTTGCGTCGCCAGGCCCGTCGAATCTGTGTGGCAACTCGACGGCGGCGGCGCCCATCGAGAAAGCTGATGCGCTGACGTTCCCAAGCTTCCAGGGCCTGCCGCAAGCCATGAAGACGCAGCTCCAACTCACCAAGATGATCCCACAAGCCAACCCCCTGATCGATAAGCCGCTGGATGTAAGCATCCAGCTGAGCATCGCTGAGCATTGGATAAATGGCACGGATACCGTAGCGCAGGGCTTGTCGGCTGCTCTCCCCCCTGCCGCTCAACGGATAACCCACACGCCCGTCCTGCAGCCGCCGGGGTGGCCTGAAACGTCCGCCAAAGGCAGCCAGCCCCATCGCCTGTGCAGCCGCGGCCCGGTCTACCGAGGCCTGGCGCAGCAAACCATCCCCCAGGTCGCCCGCAGTTGCCTGGGCGCCACCAAAGGCGTTTTTCTGAGGGCCGTCCAGCGTCATCAGCAGGCAGTCCAACAAGGTCTGGTCCGTGGCCTGGGGACCTCCCCCTTCAAGATGGAAGCCGTCGCTGGTCCGTACGATCACCCACGTGGGCAGGCTACCCGGCGCCCCTCTGCATGCCAGCACACGCCCTTGGGGCTCGCCTTGGCGCACTTCCACCCGCACGCTTTCCATCCACGGGGCGATCTGATCCAGCAGCGCCAGCGCCAGGCGCAGGGTGTCCTCATTGACGGCCGTAGCGTGTTGGAGCCCCATGAGCGCGCGGTCCAGCCGGCTTTCCCGCACCGCCCAGCGGGCCCGCTCGGCCAAGGCGAGCGGCACCTTGCCGCTGCCCAGCGTGGCAACTTGCTCGCCGGTGGCATGGTGCAGGATCTCTTCGGCAACCTGCACCGTCAGCCCGGTGAACGTGTGCATCAACTGCGCAGCCGCAGGGCTGGGCGCTTGCGTCTGCGCCATCAGGGCACGCTCAACGGCGGCGGGCCGCAGCAGGGGTTCAAGGGAGTGAAGCTGGTTGCGTGCATGGGCATCAACCAACCGGGCGGGTGCCGGCTCGCCCTGCAGGTGCAGGCCCCTCAACCCCTCGCACGTCAGGCCGGTGATGTGCAGCAACGCATTGGCGGCATCGTCGGAGGTGTCGGCCAGTGCGCCTGCGAACTTGCGAACCAGAACGCCTGCATCATCCAGGTAATGGGGCGACTCGGGCAGCTGTCGCAAGCGAAAACGGCACTGGCCTTCGTACACCGGGGTCAAGGCATCAACGAAACCGAAGCGCTCGAGGGCGTACCCCGCCCCAGCCTGGCCCACCCCCTGCAACGCGCCGATGGCGAAGGTCTGCGCCACATTGAACAAGTGGTCCAGCGCCCCTTGCCGATCACCAAGCCGCCAGGCCTCATAGCCGCCATATACCTCACCGGCGATGTCCGCAGCCGCCGCAACCAGCATCGCTTCGCCCAGCCCGGGGATGAACAGCGCTGCCAGGTTGACGAGCTCAAGCCCTGCGCCTTTGAGGGCTTCGAGGCGCTGATGCCGCTCCAGAATGGTCTGATCCTCGGTAGGCACAGCCAGCACACGGGCATCGTCCAGCATTTTCTGCATCAGCCGCCCCCGCAGGTAGGCGAAGACGGGCTCCTCGATTGCAAAGTGCCGCCCGTCGAGCTCAAGCGGCTGGTGGCTGTTGCCCGTCTTGATCAAGCGCTCCAACTGGGTGGTGAATGCAGGTCGGTCCCGCTCGGTAATGAAGCGCGCGAAATAGCGGGCATACCCTGGCTTGCGCAGGCGCACGCCCATATCATCGAACAACGCGTCCCAGCAGGTGTGCTGGGTTATCGCCCGCACCGGGTCTGCCGGCAGCCAGCAGACCAGGTTCTGCAGAGGGCCTTCGGCCGTTTCGCGCAGCTCCAGTACAAGCCCCCCTTCCACGCACTTGCCCAGCAGGTACAACTGGCGCGGCATCACAGTCCCTGGCCCCGCAGCAGTGACGGGTTGCCGGGCGATCAGCGGTAGCAGGCGCAGGTACGGCGCTTCATCCAGCTGGCCCCTGATCCTGGCCATTCGCACGGCCACCTCCAAGCCGGCCCGCTGATACTCTTCGAATGACCGGCGGACCGCCGCCTGAGCGAAGTCTGCAGAGGCGGGGGGTCGACTTTTAGGGAACAACCGCGCCCGCAGCAGTTGCTGATACTGGCCACCCAGGTCAAGCTGCCGGCACAGGCGTGCGAACGTCTCGAAGGGCAGCGCCAGCACCTGGCCCTGGGCATCGAGCAGGTGCGCACGGCGGTGCAACGCGGCAAAGGTTTCACTTTCGTGAAAGTTGTGCAGCGCAGCCGCCAGCAGTGACTGGCTACTGTGCAGCGTCTGCAGGGGCTCATGCAGGCGTGGAGCCGCGCTGGGCAACGCCACTTTCTGCTCGATGACCACGCGGGCAGCCAGCACATCGATCCCGGGCAACCCCTGTGCGCTCAGGGCCGCCTCCAGCAGCGGCTGGGCAAATGCGTCCAGCCCAGGCAGGCCGTCGAGCCGTTTGCGCACGCTATCCGCTGCAGCCTGCTGGTAGCGCAGTGCACGTTGGAAGGTCAGTAGCAGGTCGATATCGACACCGCGCAGCCACGAGGGCAATTGGCGCGCCACCAGGGCATCGACAGAGTCGGAAGGGATCAGGGTATCGGCCACGGCGTTAGCTCCTCGCAGAAAAACGCCGAGCACAACATGCAGTTGTCACCACCAGGTGTTACTTATGGCTGGGTACTGAACACGCATGACACCCAGGCATTCGTTCGGGTTACCGAACGCAAAACGGGGTAGCCATTCGAATTACCGATCAACCTTTGTCAGCAGAAAACCTGCCTATGGGGGTTACGCCCAGCGTTTTCGCGGGGCTACCATCAGTTGGGGGGCTTGGCACGACTCATGCTCTGTTCTGTTCACCGGATGCACGCGCAGCTGCTGTATTCGTTGAACGAAAGAGTCTGCCAACGGCTCCATAAAAAAAACAAACACGTCGAGGAAAATTTGATGCGTATCGTTCGTCAATTGCTGGGCGCCGCCATCGCGGCCGCTGTGATCGCTTCGCCAGCCATGGCTGAGGAGCTGACCGGCACCCTGAAGAAGATCAAGGATTCGGGCACCATCACCCTGGGCCACCGCGACTCCTCCATCCCGTTTTCCTACCTGGCTGGCAAGCCCGAGCCGGTGGGCTATTCCCATGACATCCAGCTGGCCGTTGTCGATGCCCTGAAAAAGCAACTGGGTACGGACATCAAGGTCAAGTACAACCTGGTCACCTCCCAGACCCGTATCCCGCTGGTGCAGAACGGCACCGTCGACCTGGAATGCGGCTCCACCACCAACAACGTCGAACGCCAGCAGCAAGTCGGCTTTACCGTGGGCATCTTCGAAGTGGGCACGCGCCTGCTGACCAAGGTGAAAGACGGTCAACCTGCGTACAAAGACTTCCCTGACCTGGCGGGCAAGAACGTGGTGACCACCGCTGGCACCACGTCCGAGCGCCTGCTCAAGGCCATGAACGCCGACAAGCAGATGAAGATGAACGTGATTTCCGCCAAGGACCACGGTGAAGCCTTCAACATGCTCGAAAGCGGCCGTGCGGTGGCCTTCATGATGGACGACGCCCTGCTTGCCGGTGAAATGGCAAAGGCCCGCAATCCTAAAGACTGGGTGATCACCGGTACCCCGCAGTCGTACGAAATCTACGGCTGCATGGTGCGCAAGGATGACGCGGCCTTCAAGAAAGCCGTCGATGACGCCATCGTGGGTTACTTCGAGTCGGGCGAAGTCAACAAGAGCTACGACAAGTGGTTCCAACAGCCGATCCCGCCGAAGGGCCTGAACCTGCAGTTCCCGATGAGCGATGAGCTGAAAAAACTGATCGCCGAGCCTACTGACAAAGCGGCCGACGACAAACAGTCCTGACCCCCAGCCCGGGGCCTGCAGCGCTGCACAGCGCCAATTAACCCTGCAGGCCTCCCGTTAGTGTCTAACCTTTCATCCGAGGGCCCTGCGCTCTCGGATGCTGGAAGGTGCCCGTGAAACAACCGTCTGAGGGGAAATCCCGATGAATTACAACTGGGACTGGGGCGTATTCTTCAAGTCCACCGGCGTGGGCAGCGAAACCTACCTGGACTGGTACATCACCGGCCTGGGGTGGACCATCGCCATCGCCATTTCCGCCTGGATCATCGCCTTGCTGCTGGGGGCGGTGCTGGGTGTCATGCGTACCGTGCCGAACCGCCTGGTATCCGGCATTGCCACCGCCTATGTCGAGCTGTTCCGCAACGTGCCTTTGCTGGTGCAGCTGTTCATCTGGTACTTCCTGGTACCCGACCTGCTGCCCGAGGGCTTGCAGGAATGGTTCAAGCAGGACCTTAACCCCACCACCTCCGCGCTCATCAGCGTGATCGTGTGCCTGGGCCTGTTCACCGCCGCGCGGGTGTGCGAGCAGGTTCGCACGGGTATCCAGGCCTTGCCACGGGGCCAGGAGTCCGCAGCCCGGGCCATGGGTTTCAGCCTGTCGCAGATCTACACCAATGTATTGCTGCCCCAGGCCTTCCGCATCATCATCCCGCCGCTCACTTCGGAATTCCTGAACGTGTTCAAGAACTCTTCCGTGGCCTCGCTGATCGGCCTGATGGAGCTGCTGGCGCAGACCAAACAAACCGCCGAGTTCTCGGCCAACCTGTTCGAAGCGTTCACCCTGGCCACCCTGATCTACTTCACCTTGAACATGGGCCTGATGCTGCTGATGCGTCTGGTCGAGAAGAAAGTCGCCGTGCCTGGCCTGATCTCCGTGGGGGGTAAATAAATGGACATGGATTTCAGCGGCATCATCCCTGCCCTGCCTGCCCTGTGGGACGGCATGGCCATGACCCTCGAACTGATGGTCATGGGCGTTGTAGGCGGTATCGTGCTGGGCACCCTGCTGGCCCTGATGCGCCTGTCGTCCAACAAGCTGCTGGCCAACGTGGCCGGGGCCTACGTCAACTACTTCCGCTCCATCCCGCTGCTGCTGGTGATCACCTGGTTCTACCTGGCGGTACCGTTCGTGCTGCGCTGGATCACCGGCGAAGACACCCCGATCGGTGCATTCACCTCCTGCGTGGTCGCCTTCATGATGTTCGAGGCCGCGTACTTCTGTGAAATCGTCCGGGCTGGCGTGCAGTCGATCTCCAAGGGCCAGATGGGTGCCGCGCAGGCGCTGGGCATGACCTACAGCCAGACCATGCGGCTGATCATCCTGCCCCAGGCGTTTCGCAAGATGACCCCGCTGCTGCTGCAACAGAGCATCATCCTGTTCCAGGACACCTCGCTGGTCTACACCGTGGGCCTGGTGGACTTCCTCAACTCGGCACGCTCCAACGGCGACATCATCGGGCGCTCCCATGAGTTCCTGATCTTCGCCGGTGTCGTGTACTTCATCATCAGCTTCTCCGCTTCGTGGCTGGTCAAGCGCCTGCAAAAAAGGATCACCGTATGATTTCCATCAAGAACGTCAACAAGTGGTACGGGGACTTCCAGGTACTGACCGACTGCAGCACCGACGTCAAGAAAGGTGAAGTGGTCGTGGTCTGCGGGCCGTCCGGCTCGGGCAAGTCCACCCTGATCAAGTGCGTCAACGCCCTGGAGCCGTTCCAGAAGGGCGACATCGTGGTGGATGGCACTTCAATCGCCGACTCCAAGACCAACCTGCCCAAACTGCGCTCCCGGGTGGGCATGGTGTTCCAGCACTTCGAGCTGTTCCCTCACCTGACCATCACTGAAAACCTCACCATTGCCCAGCGCAAGGTACTGGGCCGCAGCGAGGCGGAGGCCACCAAGAAGGGCCTGGCGCTGCTCGAGCGCGTAGGCCTCAGCGCCCACGCCAAGAAGCACCCGGGGCAGTTGTCTGGTGGCCAGCAGCAGCGTGTAGCCATCGCCCGTGCGCTGTCGATGGACCCTATCGTCATGCTGTTCGACGAACCGACCTCCGCACTGGACCCAGAGATGGTCAACGAAGTGCTGGATGTGATGGTGGAACTGGCCCACGAAGGCATGACCATGATGTGCGTGACCCACGAAATGGGCTTCGCCCGCAAAGTGGCAAACCGCGTCATCTTCATGGACAAAGGCCACATCATCGAGGATTGCCAGAAGGAAGACTTCTTCGGTAACCCAAGCGGCCGCCACGAACGTACCCAGCACTTCCTCAGCAAGATCCTGCAACACTGATTTTGCCCCATCGAACCGGCCGGCACCGCTGCGCATTCGGGCAGCGGTGCTGGCCGTGACAGGGCCACTGTGATGAAATGCGACCCCTCGCTTCTTCTCCCTGCCAAGCCTGCCGTGAACGCCCGTCTTCTTCGTCAACTGCTGCTGCCGCCCCTGATCATCCTGCTGATGGTCGGCTTGGGGATGGCTGGTTTTGTGATCAGCGAAAACAACGGCATCCGCACCCTCAGCGAAACCGGCGAGCGCCAGCTGGAGCTGCACGCGCGCACCGTGGAAAGCGAGATCAGCAAGTACACCTACCTGCCGAGCCTGCTGGAGCTGGAAGACAGCGTGTCGCACCTGCTGACCGACCCTGACGGCGAATCGCGGCAAACCGTCAACGAGTACCTCGAAGGCCTGAACCGGCGTAGCCGCAGCCGGGCGATCTTCGTCCTGGACACCAATGGCCGGGTACAGGCCACCAGCAACTGGCGCGACGCCGACTCGTTCCTTGGCGAAGACCTGTCGTTCCGCGCCTATTTCCAGACTGCTGTGCGCGGGGAGCCCGGGCGCTTCTATGGCATCGGCAGCACCACCGGTGAAGCCGGTTACTACCTGGCGCATGGGCTGGAAGAGCACGGCAAGGTCATTGGCGTGGCCGTGATCAAGGTGCGCCTGGATACCCTCGAAGAACGCTGGCAACGGGCCCGCCTGGAGGCGTTCGTCAGTGACGAGAACGGCATCATCATCTTGTCTAGCGACCCGGCGCGGCGCTTGAAGTCGGTGCGCCCACTGACGCCCCAGATCAAGGAGCGTCTGGCCCGCAGCCTGCAATATTACTGGTGGCCGCTGAACGAGCTGCAACCGCTGGGCCGTGAAACCCTGGCCGATGGCGTAGAAAAACTCACCTTCCCGGCCAACAGCGAAACCGCTCAGGGCAAGCCTCACGAAGTGGCATACCTGGCCCAGACAAGGCGCCTGGCGGACACCCCCTGGCACTTCACCCTGTTGACCCCTTTGCAGGACCTGCGCCGCGAGTCCATGGTGCAGGGCATACTGGTGGCTGTCGCGTTTGCCCTGCTGGCCATTCTGGGCATCGCCTGGAACGAACGGCGCAAGGTCATCGCCACCCGCCTGGCCGCCCGCGAGGCGCTTGAAGAAGCCAACAGCCAACTGGAAAGGCGCATCGCCGAACGCACCGCCGACCTGCGCGCCAGCAACGAGCGCCTCAAGGGGCAGATACGCGAACGCCGGCACGCCGAACAGACCCTGCGCCATGCCCAGGACGAACTGGTGCAGGCCGGCAAGCTGGCGGCGATCGGGCAGATGTCCACCAGCATCGCCCACGAGCTCAACCAGCCCCTGGCAGCGCTGCGCACGTTGTCTGGCAACACGGTGCGCTTCATCGAACGCGGCGCGCTGGAAACTGCCAGTGCCAATTTGCGCACCATCAATGACCTGGTTGACCGCATGGGGCGCATCACTGCCAGCCTGCGCTCGTTCGCCCGGCGCGCCGATGACAATGGCCCCGCGTCCCTGGCCAGCGCTGTCGATGCCAGCCTGCAAGTGCTGGCCGACCGCATCAGCAATTGCCACTTGCAGTTGCATCGGCAGTTCGAGGATACACTGCTGGCGATCGACCAGACCCGCCTTGAGCAGATTCTGGTGAACCTGATTGGCAATGCCCTGGATGCAATGGCCGCCCAGCCGCTGCCGGCGCTGTGGCTGGACGGTGAACTGCAGGGCGACAAATACCGCCTGCAGGTGCGTGACAATGGCCACGGCATCGACGCCGAAGCCCGCAAGCACCTGTTCGAACCCTTCTTCACCACAAAACCAGGCGAACATGGCCTGGGCCTGGGCCTGACCTTATCAGCAAGCCTTGCCGCCGCGGCCAAAGGCAGCCTCAACGTCGAGCACCCCGCCACTGGCGGCACGGCATTCGTGCTGACCCTGCCATTGGCTTCTCCCCCCAGCGAATTGGCAGAGCACACATGAACCCAGCACCTCTTTCCGTCCTGATCGTCGAAGACGACCCGCATGTGCTGCTTGGCTGCCAACAGGCCCTGGCGCTGGAGGACATCGCCTGCGAGGGCGTGGGCAGCGCCGAGCAGGCACTGGAGCGCATCGGTGATGACTTTGCCGGCATCGTGGTCAGTGACATCCGCCTGCCGGGTATCGATGGCCTGGAATTGCTCAACCGCCTGAAAGCGCGCGACCGCAGCCTGCCCGTGGTGCTGATCACCGGGCACGGTGATATCGACATGGCTGTCGGCGCCATGCGCAATGGCGCCTATGACTTCATGGAAAAACCCTTTTCACCGGAGCGGCTGGTGGGCGTGGTACGCCGCGCGCTGGAGCAGCGCGGCCTGTCCCGCGAGGTATCGGCCTTGCGCCGCCAACTGGCCGGCCAAAGCAGCCTGGAGGGCCGCATCATCGGCCGCTCGCCGGCCATGGAGCACCTGCGCGAGCTGATCGCCAACGTCGCCGACACCTCGGCAAATGTGCTGATCGAGGGCGAAACGGGCACTGGCAAAGAGCTGGTCGCCCGCTGCCTGCACGACTTCAGCCGCCGCCAGGGCCAGCCGTTCGTCGCCCTGAACTGTGGAGGCCTGCCGGAGAACTTGTTCGAAAGCGAGATCTTCGGCCATGAGGCCAATGCCTTCACCGGTGCCGGCAAACGCCGCATCGGCAAGATTGAACACGCCAACGGCGGCACGCTGTTCCTCGATGAAGTGGAGAGCATGCCGATCAATTTGCAGATCAAACTGCTGCGCGTGTTGCAGGAGCGCACCCTGGAGCGGTTGGGGTCGAACCAGAGCATTGCCGTGGATTGCCGCGTAATCGCCGCCACCAAGGCCGACCTCGACACCTTGGGGCAGAGCGGGCAATTTCGCAGCGACCTGTACTACCGGCTGAACGTGGTGACCCTCGAGCTGCCACCCTTGCGTGAGCGCCGTGAGGACATCCTGCAGTTGTTCGAGCACTTCCTTCATCAATCGGCACTGCGCTTCGACCGTGAAACACCCGTACTGGACAGCCAGACCCTGTCACGCTTGATGTCCCATGACTGGCCGGGCAATGTGCGGGAGCTGCGCAACGTGGCGGAGCGGTACGCGCTGGGGCTTCCGGCATTCAAGAAGGGCCCGAGCGGTGGCGCCAGCCAGGGCCTGGGTTTTGCCGAGGCGGTGGAGGCGTTCGAACGCAACCTGCTCAGCGATGCCTTGCAACGCACCGGGGGCAACCTGAGCCAGGCCAGCCAGGAGCTGGGCATGGCAAAGACCACGCTGTTCGACAAAGTGAAAAAATACGGCCTCGGCTGACCTTCTACCCGATCAGGAAATACAACGTGGACCTGGTATTCAAAGCTGCGCTGGGGGCTGGCGTGGTCGTGCTGCTGGCGATGCTGTCGAAAACCCGTAATTACTACATTGCCGGGTTGGTGCCGCTGTTTCCGACCTTTGCCCTGATTGCCCATTACATCGTCGGCAAAGGCCGCAGCATCGCCGACCTGAAGACCACCATCCTGTTTGGCATGTGGTCGATCATTCCGTATTTCGTGTACCTGGCCACCTTGTATGTACTGGTCGACCGGCTGCGGCTGGAAGCTTCGCTGGCACTGGCGACCGTGGCCTGGCTGATGGCCGCTACGGTACTGGTCACGCTGTGGGTGCGGATGCACTGAACATGGCCGACGACCGCCTCTTACCGGGTTCACAACCCGGCGATATGCGTCACATCCTGACGGTGCGCTCGCAGATACGGCAGTACCGCACCCAGTAGCGGCGCCTTGAAGGGCTCCTGAAAGCGGTGCGCCAGCCCGGGAATAAGGCGCAACTGGCTGCCCTGTATGTGCGCCGCCAGGTGCACCCCGTGCATCACCGGCAACAGCCGGTCCGCCGTACCATGCACCACCAGCGTTGGTACCCGAAGCCGGTTCAGTAATTCCACGCGGCTCGGCTCGGCCAGTATTGCCATGATCTGGCGCTTGGCCCCGTCCGGGTTGAATGCACGGTCATAGGCCAACGCGGCCTGGTGCAACAGCACCGCACGGTCGTCACGTACCTCGGGGCTACCCAGCGCCGCCAGCAGGTCAGCCTGCTGTTCAATGGCCACTGCCCGACTTGGCGCGCTGCGCCGGGCCAACAACTGCACCAGCGCTGGGTCGGGCCCCGGCAGCCCGGCGGCGCCCGAGCTGGACATGACCAGCGTCAGGCTGCGTACACGCTCGGGGGCCATCGCAGCCAGATGTTGGGCGATCATGCCGCCCATGCTCACACCCAGCACATGAAACTCACGCACACCCAGGGCGTCCATCAGGCGCAAGCCATCATCTGCCATATCGGTCAGCGTATAGGGCGCGGCCACCGGCAGGCCCAGTTTGTAGCGCAACAGTTCAACCGTCAGGTTTGCCGACGGCGGTAGCTGGTTCCAGCGCGACAGGCCCACGTCACGGTTGTCATACCGAATCACCCGAAAGCCCTGGCGGCACAACGCCTCGACCACATCATCGGGCCAATGAATCAGTTGCCCGCCCAGGCCCATGACCAACAGCAAGGCCGGGTCACGGGGTGCCCCCACACTTTGGTAGACCAGGCTGACCGCGCCCAGCTCGGCGCGCTGCACCGGCACCTGTGCGTCACAACGCGGTGCGGCAAAGCTGGCTGGAACACTGAAAACGAAGAGAAGAAAAATCCAAAAAGCCCGCATGAAAGAAACACCAGAATGCAAATCCCCACTGAAGCGCGAGTCTGATGAATTTCGTAGCGGCGCGCTGCCACAGTTCAGTGACAGTTTCATGACCAGTGCCAAACGGTAGCACCTGTGAGCAGTCGACACAGGGAGCAACATGAGGGAAACTCAACTCCATTGCCCGCCCCTTTCAATCCATACACCGGAGTTATGTGTGCTGGAGATCCGTCACCTGAAAACCCTTCATGCCCTGCGCGAATCTGACAGCCTGGTAGAGGCCGCCGAGCGGCTGCACCTGACGCAGTCGGCGTTGTCGCACCAGTTCAAGGAGCTTGAAGAACGCCTGGGGATGGCACTGTTCGTGCGCAAGACCAAGCCCATCCGCTTCACCAGCGCCGGGCTGCGCCTGCTGCAACTGGCCGATGCCACCCTGCCGCTGCTGCGCGGTGCGGAACGAGACATCGCACGCCTGGCAGGCGGCACGGCCGGGCGCCTGCACATGGCTATCGAATGCCACAGCTGCTTCCAGTGGCTGATGCCTACCATCGACCAGTTTCGCGATGCCTGGCCCGAGGTGGAGCTGGACCTGGCCTCGGGTTTTGCCTTCGCACCCCTGCCGGCTTTGGCACGGGGCGACCTGGACTTGGTCGTCACCTCCGACCCACTGGACCTGGCCGGTATCACCTACGTGCCCCTGTTCACCTACGAAGCCATGCTGGCGGTCGCCAACCAGCACCCGCTGGCGAGCAAGCCCTACATCGTGCCACACGACCTTACCGACCAGACCTTGATCACCTACCCGGTCGAGCGTGACCGCCTGGATATCTTTACCCGGTTCCTGGAACCGGCAGACATCGAGCCGGCCGCCGTGCGCACCTCAGAGCTGACGGTCATGATGATGCAGTTGGTGGCCAGCGGCCGTGGTGTCTGCGGTATGCCGCACTGGGCGCTGCACGAGTACAGCTCGCGGGGCTACGTGAAGGGCAAGCGGCTGGGTGAAAAAGGCCTGTTCGCCACGCTGTACGCCGCAGTGCGCACCGACATGCTCGATGCACCCTACATGCGCGACTTTTTGCTGACGGCCAAGGACACCTCGTTCGCCACCCTGGACGGGGTCAGCGCGGTGCGCTGACCGCCTGACGGTACAGCGGCAGGATCAGGTCCCGGGTCAGCGGCGCCAACGCCATGGCCGGGGCCTGTTCGGCGCCCAGCCAGACCACTTCTTCGATTTCGGCGGCCGGCGCTACCGGTGCAGCGCTATTGACCCGAAACAGCTCCGCCTGCACCTCGAAGCCCGGCTCGTTGGCCGCCGGTGCGCTGAACCTGCCCAGGTGCAAGGCCTGGGAAGGGTCGATGCGCAGGCCCAGCTCCTCGAACAGTTCACGCACCAGCGCCTGCACCGGCGTCTCACCGGCATCGATCTTGCCACCGGGTTGCATGAAGGCCTCCGTGCCCCGTTTGCGCACCAGCAAGGTACGGCCCTGGGGGTCGATGAGCAGGGCGGCGGCGATGCGGATCACATTGGGCATGCGGGTAGGCTCCGTGGAAATGGCGGGGGAGCATCCCATGGGTGACCGAGCCATACAAGGCCGGCTGGGCAGACGAACGGCTACTTGCCAAGCGACCGCCGACCCGCCATAACCACGCTATGAACCTGCCCGCCCATCAACACCCCGCGCTCGAGCTGTTCCACCCGGCTGTCGCCACCTGGTTCCGTCGCCAGTTCGCCACGGTCACGGGCGCCCAGGCCCAGGCCTGGCCGCTGATCCACGCCGGGCAGTCGACCCTGCTCGCCGCCCCCACCGGCTCGGGCAAGACCTTGAGTGCGTTTCTGGCAGTGCTCGACGGGCTGTTCCGCGAGGGGCTGGAACACCAGGGCCAACTGCCTGCCCGTACCCAAGTGGTGTACGTGTCGCCCCTCAAGGCGCTGTCCAACGATATTCGCCTGAACCTGCAGATGCCTCTGGAAGGCATTCGCCAGGCGCTGGAAGAACAAGGCCTGCAACCGCCGCACATCACCACGGCGGTACGCACCGGCGATACCCCGCAGAAAGCGCGCGCGGCCATGCGCCGGCTGGCGCCGCACATTCTGGTGACCACCCCCGAATCGCTGTACGTGCTGATGGGGTCGACATCGGGCCGCGAGGGGCTGCGTAGCGTGCACACGGTGATTGTCGACGAAATCCACGCCCTGGCCGGCAACAAGCGCGGGTGCCACTTGGCGCTTACCCTGGAACGCCTGCAGGCCCTGTGCAACCGCCCCTTGCGCCGCATTGGCCTGTCCGCCACCCAGCGCCCGGTTGAACGGGTGGCGCAATTTCTGGTGGGCAGCCAACGGACCTGCGCCATCGTCGATGTGGGCCATGCGCGCCAGCGCGACCTGGCCATCGAGATCCCGCCGGTACTGTTGGGTGCCGTGCTGGCTAACGATGCCTGGGGCCTGGTCTATGATCGCCTGGCTGCGCTGGCGAGCGAGCACCGCACCACGCTGGTGTTCGTCAACACCCGCCGGCTGGCAGAGCGCATCACCCGCCACCTCAGCGACCGGCTGGGCAAGGATGCAGTGGCCGCCCACCATGGCAGCTTGTCCAAGGAGCTGCGCCTGGACGCCGAACAGCGCCTCAAGGCTGGCCAACTGCAAGTACTGGTCGCCACTGCCTCGCTGGAACTGGGCATCGACATCGGCGACATCGACCTGGTCTGCCAGATTGCCTCACCGGGCTCGATCGCCGCGTTTCTGCAGCGGGTTGGCCGTGCGGGCCACCAGGTGGATGGCGTGCCCAAGGGCCGCCTGTTCGCTACTTCACGCGACGACCTGATTGAATGCGTAGCCCTGCTCGACTGCGTGCGCCGGGGCGAACTGGACGAGCTGCATGTGCCCCGTGCGCCGCTGGACGTGGTGGCCCAGCAGATCGTTGCCGAAGTCAGCAACCAGGCGTGGCATGAGCAGGCCCTGTTCGACTGCCTGCGCCAGGCGATGCCGTTCGCCACCCTTGACCACGACCACTATCAAGCGCTGTTGCGCATGCTGGCCGAGGGCTACAACGGTCGCCAGGGGGTACGCAGTGCCTACCTGCACCGTGACGCGGTCAGCGGCATGCTGCGGGGGCGGCGCGGCAGCCAGCTGACTGCACTGACCAGCGGCGGCACCATCCCTGATAACGCTGACTACGCGGTGCTGCTCGAACCCCAGGCGCTGAACATCGGCAGCGTCAACGAAGACTTTGCGGTCGAGAGCATCGCCGGCGATATCTTCCAGCTGGGCAATGCGTCCTATCGCATCCTGCGCGTCGAGGCCGGGCGCGTGAGGGTGGAGGATGCCCATGGCTTGCCACCGACCATCCCTTTCTGGCTGGGCGAAGCGCCGGGGCGCAGCAACGAACTGTCCGCAGCGGTGGCCAGGCTGCAAGGGCAGATCGACGAGCAATTGCAGCGTGCTGAAGGCGATACGCTCGTTGTACAGGCGTGGCTGCAACGCACCTTCGAACTGGAAGAGGCCTGTGCGCAGCAGTTACTGGATTACCTGGGCCGTACCTGGGACGTGCTCGGGGCGTTGCCATCGCGCGACACGCTGATCATGGAGCGCTTTTTTGACGAGTCTGGCGGCACCCAACTGATCATCCACTCGCCCTACGGCAGCCGCATCAACCGGGCCTGGGGGCTGGCGCTGCGCAAGCGGTTCTGCCGCACCTTCAACTTCGAACTGCAGGCTGCCGCCAGCGAGGACGCCATTGTGCTGTCGTTGTCTGCCGGCCACAGTTTCGAGTTGGCCGATGTATGGTGCTACCTCAACAGCCGCAGTGCCGAGCAACTGCTGGTGCAGGCCGTGCTCGATGCCCCGCTGTTCGGCGTGCGCTGGCGCTGGAATGCCGGGGTGGCCATGGCGCTCCCGCGCTTTGCAGGGGGGCGCAAGGTGGCGCCGCAGGTCCAGCGCATGAAGAGCGAGGACTTGATCGCGGCCGTGTTCCCCGACCAGCTCGCCTGCCTGGAAAACCTGGCCGGTGAGCGGCAGGTGCCTGACCACCCATTGGTCGAGCAAACCCTGGACGACTGCCTGCACGAGGCCATGGACAGTGACGGCTGGCTGGCGCTGTTGCAGCGCATGGAGCAAGGCGCCGTGCGCCTTTTGAGCTGCGACTTGCCCGCCCCGTCACCGTTGGCAGCGGCCATCCTCAATGCCCGGCCCTACGCGTTTCTGGATGACGCCCCACTGGAGGAGCGACGCACCCAGGCCGTGCTCAACCGGCGCTGGAGCGATGTGACCAGCGCGCACGACCTGGGCGCGCTGGACGCCGATGCCATCGCCGCAGTCGCCGCCGAGGCCTGGCCGCAGCCAGGCAATGCCGATGAAATGCACGAGGCGCTGATGAGCCTGGGTGCCATTCACCGCGATGAAGCCCAGGCTGAGCCCCGCTGGCGCACACTGCTGGCACAGCTGGCCAAAGCCGGGCGCGCCCTGTATCTGGAAGGCCAATCACTGTGGTTGGCCCGCGAGCGTCTGGCCCTGTTGCGAGCGGTCTACCCAGGCTGCCAACCCACTCCTGCACCCGATGTGCTGCCGGGTTTCGATGAACCGGTAGCACCGGAGCAGGCACTCAGCGAGCTGCTGCGCGCCCGCTTGAGCGGCCACGGCCCGAGCACCGCAACGCAACTGGCTGCGCCGCTGGGCAAGCCGGCGGGCGACATGGAGCAGGCGCTGGCCCGCCTGGAGAGCGAAGGCTATGTGCTGCGTGGGCATTTCAGCCCAGGTGCCGATGACATGCAGTGGTGCGAACGCCACCTGCTGGCCCGTATCCACCGCTACACGGTCAAGCGCCTGCGGCGGGAAATAGAACCGGTCAGCCTGCAGGACTTCATGCGCTTTCTGTTCGACTGGCAGCACCTGGCACCGGAACAGCGGCTGCGCGGCCCGCAGGCAGTCACCCAGGTACTGGCTCAACTGCAGGGGTTCCCCAGTGCCGCTGCAGCCTGGGAAGCCGATGTGCTGCCCGCCCGCATCCAGGATTACACCCCGCACTGGCTCGACGATGCCTGCCGCAGCGGCCAGTTTGCCTGGAGCCGGTTGGCCGCGACGGTGTCGGGCAGCACCCTTGCCAGCACGCCATTGGTGTTGCTGCCGCGCGAGCAGGTGAACACCTGGCGCAGTCTTGCGCCCACCGTCGCCGTCGATGACCTGGGGCTACGGGCGCAGAAGGTGCATGGTGCACTGAAAGCCCACGGCGCACTGTTTTTCGACGAACTCAGCCAAGAGGCGCGCCTACTGCCCAGCGAACTGGAAGCAGCGCTGCAGGAACTGGTGGGTGCCGGCCTGGTGGGCGCTGATAGCTTCACCGGCCTGCGCAGCCTTATCACCCCCACCGCCAGGCGCAGCGCTCGACGCCCCCGTTTCGGCCACGTGCCAGTTTCTACCAGCATGGCCTATGCCGGGCGCTGGGCACTGCTGCGTCGAAGCGATGCCCTGCCCGATCAGCAGCAACGCCTGGAGAGCATCGCGCGCGCCCTGCTGCAACGCTATGGGGTGATCTGCTGGCGGCTGCTGGAGCGCGAAAGCGATGTGCTGCCGCCCTGGCGTGAGTTGCTGCGTTGCTATCACCGCCTGGAGGCACGTGGCGAGATCCGTGGCGGGCGTTTTATCGCCGGGCTGGCGGGCGAACAGTTTGCCCTGCCCGAGGCAGTGGCAGTGCTGCGCCATGTACGGCGGCGCGAGGCCCAGGGTACGTTGCAGGTGGTGAGCGCCAGTGACCCGCTGAACCTGATCGGGTCGCTGTTGCCCGGCGCCAAGGTACCGGCCGTGGGCGGCAACCGACTTTTGTACCGCGACGGGGTGCCCGTGGCGGTGCGTGTGGGCAAGCGCTACACCTGCCTGGTCGACGCGCCGGCAGCGCAGCAGGAAGGTTGGCGGCAGTTGCTGCTGCGCGACATGCCCTTTGCAGCGGCGGGCAAGTTGGCTATGGTCGGTGCTGAACCCAGGCCCTGAGCCTGACCGCGCCATCACAAGGACCCTGTATGAGCCTGTCACTTCTCAGCCGCTATGCCGTGTTTGCCGCCTGCGTACTGTTCACCCTGGCCAGCCTGCCATTCATGCACCACGAATGGTTGTGGCCCTTCACCCTCACCACGGCGGTGCTCAGCCTGATCGGGCTGTTCGACTTGCTGCAGAAGCGTCATGCGGTGCGCCGTAACTACCCGATCCTGGGCAACATCCGTTACCTGGTGGAAGGCATACGCCCGGAGATCCGCCAGTACCTGCTGGAAGCCGACAGCGACGCCCTGCCGTTTTCCCGCGCACAGCGGTCGCTGGTGTATTCACGGGCGAAGAACGAAGCGTCGGACAAACCGTTCGGCACGCTGATCGACGTGTACGCCTCGGGCTTCGAGTTCATCGGCCATTCCATGCGCCCCGCCCCCCTGGCTGACCCGGCGAGCTTTCGCATCGACATCGGTGGCCCCCAGTGCACCCAGCCCTATTCAGCGTCCATCTTCAACATTTCGGCCATGAGCTTCGGCTCGCTCAGCGCCAATGCCATCCGCGCCCTGAACCAAGGCGCCAAACTGGGCAACTTCCACCACGACACCGGCGAGGGCAGCATCAGCCCCTACCACCGCGAACACGGTGGCGACCTGGTATGGGAACTGGGCAGTGGCTACTTCGGTTGCCGCACCCCGGACGGGCGCTTCGACCCGCAACGGTTTGCCACCCAGGCCAGCAGCCCGCAGGTGCGCATGATCGAAATCAAGATGAGCCAAGGTGCCAAACCTGGCCACGGCGGTATCTTGCCCAAGCACAAGGTAACCCAGGAAATCGCCGAAACCCGTGGGGTACCCCTGGGTGAGGACTGCATCTCGCCGTCGCGCCACAGTGCGTTTTCCACGCCCATCGAAATGATGCAGTTCGTTGCCCAACTGCGCGAGCTGTCAGGCGGCAAGCCGGTGGGGTTCAAGCTGTGCCTGGGGCACCCGTGGGAATTCATGGGCATCGCCAAAGCCATGCTGGAAACCGGCATTCTCCCCGACTTCATCGTGGTGGACGGCAAGGAAGGCGGCACGGGTGCAGCGCCCGTGGAGTTCACCGATCACATCGGTGTGCCGCTGCGCGAAGGGTTGCTGTTCGTGCACAACACATTGGTAGGCCTGAACCTGCGGGACAAGATCAAGCTTGGCGCCAGCGGCAAGATCGTCAGCGCGTTCGACATCGCCAGCGTACTGGCCATCGGCGCCGACTGGGCCAATGCCGCGCGCGGCTTCATGTTTGCCATCGGCTGCATTCAGTCGCAGAGCTGCCACACCAACAAGTGCCCCACCGGCGTCGCCACCCAGGACGCCCTGCGCCAGCGTGCACTGGTGGTGCCCGACAAGGCGCAACGCGTGTTCAACTTCCACAGCAATACCCTGCGCGCCCTGGCCGAGATGCTGGCCGCAGCAGGCCTGGAGCACCCGGCCCAGTTGGAGGCCAAGCACCTGGTACGGCGCATCTCGGCCACTGAAATCAAACTGTTCTCGCAGATGCATGTCTTCCTTAAGCCAGGCCAGTTGCTGACCGGCAACGTCGACGGCGAATTCTATTCGCGCATGTGGCAGCTGGCCCGCGCCGACAGTTTCGAACCTCACAGCGAAGCGGCGGCCTGAATGCCCCGACCTGTGCGGTGGGGTGCTGTACAGGTCGAATCGACATTTTTTTCACATGACCCGCTCAACGTCTAAGCTTGAGTCAAGCAAGACGTAAATACCTGGCCGGATAGAAGATTATGGGCGCACTGTGGCAAACGGATCCAAGCACAACGGAAGCACCCGAACAACCTCCTGCCGAGACGCCACCCCCCAAATCCCCCCGTCAGCGCCGGCTGTGGTGGCGGTTGATCATCCTGATCCTGCTGGTGGCGGCGGGTGCCGTCGGCTACGCCGCCTATGTGGAATTCCGTACCTCCGAGTGGCAGTCACGCGAGTTTTCCAAACTGGCCAGCACCCTCACCTACTCGCTGCAGCCAGGCCCCAGCGATGCCATCGTTTATCCGGGTGAAGGGCCATTCGACAAGCGCCTGGGCTACAGCGCCCTGGGCGAGTTTTTGCCGCGGTTGCTCAAGCGTGACTACCTGATCAGCGAACAGGTGAGGTTCTCGCCGGCGCTTGTCAATTACGTTGACCACGGTTTGTTCGCCCCGTACATCGAGAAGGTCCAGGCCGGGTTGTCCATCACCGACTGCCGGGGCGATACCCTCTACGAGTACAAGTACCCCCAACACCTGTACCCGGATTTCGCAGCGATTCCACCGGTAATGGTCAACAGCCTGCTGTTTATCGAAAACCGCGACCTGCTCGACACCCAGGACCCACGCAATAACCCGGCGGTGGACTGGCCACGGTTCGCCAAGGCGGCCTACAGCCAGATCGCCCGTTACCTCGCCCTGCCTGGCCAGTCGGCCGGCGGCAGTACCCTGGCCACCCAGCTGGAAAAGTACCGCCATTCGCCGGACGGGCTGACGGTGTCCGGTGCGGAAAAAATCCGCCAGATGATCTCGGCCAGCGTACGCGCCTACCAAGGTGGGCCAGACACTACCGAGGCGCGCCAGCGTATCGTGCGCGACTACCTCAACAGCGTGCCCCTGTCCGCAGTGCCCGGCCACGGTGAGGTACATGGCATGGCCGAGGGCCTGCGGGTGTGGTACGGCGCCGATTTCGATCAGGTGAACCAAGCCCTTACGGCCACCACCACCGACCCGCAAAGCCTGGCCGCCCGTGGCCTGGCCCTGCGCCAGGTGCTGTCGCTGATGATCGCTCAGCGGCGCCCGTCCCATTACCTGTCCAAAGGCCGCAATGAGCTGGCTGACCTGACCGATGCCCATGTGCGCGTACTGGCAGCCAACCACGTCATCGAGCAACCGCTTGCCGATGCGGCACTGGCCAGCAAGGCGGTTTACCGGGACTGGGTCGCGCAACCCACCATCGTGCCGATCGTCACCAACAAGGGCATCAGCCTGGCCCGTAACCGCCTGGCGGCCATGCTCAACCGCCCGCTCTACGACCTTGACCGCCTGGACCTGTCGGCCACCAGCACCTTGCAGGCCGATTTGCAGATCCAGGTGAGCCAATACCTGAAAAACCTCGCCGACCCCGTCTTTGCCGGGCAGATCGGCCTGATCGGTGAACGTTTGCTCACCGCAAAGACCACCGACCAGGTCAGCTACAGCTTCACCCTGTTCGAACGTACAGCCGACGGCTCGCGGGTGCGGGTGCAGACCGACAGCACCAACCAGCCCTTCGACATCAATGAGGGCAGCAAGCTGGAGTTGGGTTCCACCGCTAAGTTGCGGGTGCTCACCACCTATCTGGAGATCATCGCCGAGCTGCATGACAAGTACGCCGGCAAGCCGGTGGCAGCGCTTAACAAGGTAGACGTTGCCGAGCTGGACAGCATCAGCCGGTGGTCGCTGGGCTGGCTGGCACAGAACAGCAAAAACCAGAGCCTGGATGCCATGCTCGATGCCGCGCTGGAGCGCAAGTACTCCGCCAGTACCGGTGAAGCTTTCTTTACCGGTGGCGGCATGCATGTGTTCAATAACTTCCGCAAGGAAGACAACGGCCGGATCCCTACCCTCAAGGACGCCCTGCGCGAATCCATCAATTTGCCGTTCATCCGCCTGATGCGCGACGTGGTGCGCTATGTGACCTACCAGCAACCGTTCAACCGGGTGCCGTTGCTCAAGGACGATGCCGACCCGCGCCGCCAGGAATACCTGGCCCGCTTTGCCGACAAGGAAGGCAGCAACTACCTGATGCGCTTCTGGAAGAAGTACCAGCGCAAAACCTCCCAGCAACGCCTGGACACCTTCCTCGACAGCATGCGCGTAACGCCGCAGCGCCTGGCGGCCGTGCACCGCTACCTGTTCCCCGAAGCCGGCCAGCAAACCTTCAATGCATTTGTACGGGCCCACCTGAAGGGCGACAAGGCAGCCCTCGGCAAGCTTACCGATGGCCGGCTGGCCGAGATGTACGACAGCTATGGGCCTGGCAAGTACGACCTGCCTGACCAAGGCTATATCGCCAAGGTGCACCCCCTGGACTTGTGGCTGCTGGGCTACCTGCTGAAGAACCCCGGTTCGACCTTGAGCGAGATGCTGAACGCCAGCCGTTTCGAGCGCCAGGAAGTGTACGGCTGGCTGTTCAAGAGCCGCCACCAGGGCGCCCGCGACAGCCGCATCAGAACCATGGTCGAAATCGAAGCCTTCACCGACATTCACCAGCGCTGGAAGCGCGTGGGTTACCCGTTCGACCACCTGGTACCGTCCCTGGCTACCGCCATTGGCAGCTCGGGTGACCGGCCTGCGGCGCTGTCCGAACTGGTCGGCATCATCCAGAACGACGGCGTGCGTCTGCCGACGCTGCGCATCGATACGCTGCATTTTGCCGCCAACACGCCCTATGAAACCAAGCTGCTAAGCGACCCTGACCGTGGGGTTCGGATTTTGCCCGTGGAAGTGGCGCGGGCACTCAAGGGGGCCATGTCGCAGGTAGTGGATGCAGGGACTGCACGGCGTATCTCGGGCAGCTTCAAGCTGCAGGACGGTACGCCACTCGTGATGGGTGGCAAGACCGGCACCGGCGACAACCGCATCGAAAGCTTCGGTGCCGGCGGCCGCCTGATCGGCTCCCGCTCGCTGAACCGCACCGCCACGTTCGTGTTCTTCCTCGGCGACAACCACTTTGGCACCCTGACGGCGTTCGTACCGGGGCGATCAGCAGAGACCTTCAAGTTCACCTCGGCGCTACCGGTACAGGTATTGAAAGGCATGGCGCCTATCCTCATGCCCTATCTGCAGCCGGGTAACCCCAATGAGTGCAAGCCGCCTGAACTGGCAGCCAACCTACCCACCAACGCTAAATCATCGATTCAATAGATGATAATCATCAGCATTCAGGGTTTACCTGTGATCTATCTTGAGTACTATCTTGAGATATATCTCAACAGGGAGCCCCGACCATGCGCGAACCTGCCCATGATCCTTTCGACCGACGACCCGGCCGTGGCGAACGCGGCCCTCGGGTGTTCGCACCCGGCGACCTGAGGCTGCTGTTACTGGCGCTACTGGCTGACCAGCCTGGCCATGGCTACGACCTGATCCGCCAGATCGAAAAGCTGTTCGACGCCAGCTACACGCCCAGCCCGGGGGTGATCTACCCCACCCTGAACTTCCTCGAAGAAGCCGAACTGATCAGTGGCCAGCCCCAGGGCAGTAAACGCCTTTACGTCATTACCGATGCCGGCCGCAACGCACTCGTCGAGCAGGCCGTGGCCCTGGAGGGGGTGCGCATGCGCATCGAGGTGAGCAAACGCGCCTTGCGCGGGCATGACCGACCACCCGAAATCCATGAGGCGGTCAGCAACCTGCGCCATGCCCTGCACATGCACCATGGCCGTTGGACGCCCGATGAAATCGAACGTGTCCGCGACCTGCTCAACCACACCGCCAAGGCCATCGCCAGCGGGCCCACCGAGTTTGCCAGGGAGACCTCAGATGAGTGATACCATCCACCGCGTCAACCACGAAATCCGCCAACGCCGCCTGCAGGTCCTGCGGGTGACCGAACTCACCCCGCGGATGCGCCGCATCACCTTGGGCGGTGAAGAACTGCAGGGGTTCACCAGCCTGGGCAGCGACGACCACATCAAGCTGCTGTTTGCCGAAACACCCGAACAGCAGCAGGCGCTGGAAGCCCGCGAAATGGCCCGTGAGGGCGGCGCCCGGCCAACCATGCGCGAATACACCCCTCGGCGCATCGACCTGGTGGCCAACGAGCTGGACATCGACTTCGTGCTGCACGGCGATGGCCCGGCCTCCACCTGGGCAGCCCAGGCAACACCAGGGCAGTACCTGGATATCGCCGGGCCACGTGCCTCGCTGGTGGTGCCGGATATGTTCGACAGCTACCTGCTGATTGGCGACGAGACCGCCCTGCCTGCCATCGGCCGTCGCCTCGAAGGCCTGCCTGCAGGGCGTCGCGTGGTCGCCGTCATCCAGGTAGAAGACGTCCATGAGCAGCAGCCATTACCCAGCCAGGCCCAGGTAGACGTGCAGTGGCTGATTCGCGGGCAGGACGACGTGCTTGCGCGGGTGCAACACATGCCACTGCCCGAGGGCCGCGTGTACGCGTGGGTCGCGCTGGAGAAGGCCCTCACCCGTCAGGTAAAGGCGGCATTACTGGAAAAAGGCGTGCCCGACGATGCGCTCAAAGCGGCTGCCTACTGGCGCGCCGACGGCACTGCGGACGATGCCTGACGCGCCCGAGCGCTTCACTGGCGCCACCGGTCCAGCGCCAGCAGCACCAGGCCAATCGCCCAGAACCCCGCCAACACGCCAAGAGCGTTGACCAGCACCTGGCCGTAGCCAAGGCTGGCTACATCGATGAAGGGGTAGGCGTAAGCCCCGATCTCACCCCCCCGCCACAGCGCGTAGGCAAAGTACATGGCCGGGTACACCGCCCAGGCGGCCAGATGCCTCACGCGCAAGGTGCCTTTGGGCACCTCGAACCACCAGTACAGGGTGTACAGCGCGGGCATCACGTCGTGCAGCAGCTCATCCGCCAGCCACTGCCAGCCTTCTGGTTGCCAGAGGTGGCGCAGCAGGATGCTGTAGGCCAAGGCCACCAGCAGGATGCTGACCGCCACTGCCGATGCCACCACCGGTGACAGGAAAAACCGCTTGCCTGCCCCCTCACGGCCAAATGCCGCATAGCTGAGCACCGTGGCCACCAGCAGGTTGGTGAGCACCGTGAAATACCCGAACACGTTGATCAGCCCGCCGATCAGGCTGGCCTGCGCCTGCCAGCGCCCCCACAACACCAGGTACACCTGCACGGCCAGGCCGAACCACCCCAGCAGCGCGATGCCGGTCAACCAGGGACGGCGAGGCACCTCAAGCTTGCCGCTGCAGTTTCACGTACAACTGCTCGACCTTTTCCCGAGCCCAGGGGGTTTTGCGCAAAAAGGTCAGGCTGGACTTGATCGTGGGGTTGCTCTTGAAGCAGCGCACGTCGATGCGCTCGGCCAGGCCTTGCCATTGGTAGTGGGCCACCAGCTCGGTGAGGATCTGTTCAAGGGTCTTGCCGTGCAGCGCGTTGTGTTGGGCCGTGCTCATGCCAGTGCTCCGGTACAAAGATGCGCACCTTACACCACCCCAGGGTGGGGTGTGCCGCGAGTAGAGGCAGAAAAACACTGGCCAGTGGCAAAATCTCTGTGCTGAAATACGTATGTTATATAGTAACAATACAATCTTTCTGCCAAGGAACGCTCTTCTCCCATGTTGTACTCACCGCTCCGCCTCTCCCCTCTCGCCGTCGCGCTCTGGTTAGCCGCCTCACCTAGCCAGGCCGTGGAACTCGACCCCCAGGTCATTACTGCCAACCCGTTGGGCAAGCGCCAGCTGGCGGCGCCCAGTACCGTGCTCGAAGGCGACGACCTGCTGCAGCAGCAGCATGGCAGCCTGGGGGAAACCCTCAACAAGCAACCGGGTGTCGCCTCGACCTGGTTCGGGCCAGGTGCCAGCCGCCCGGTCATCCGTGGCCTGGATGGCGACCGCATCCGTATTCTGCGCAATGGCGTGGGTGCTCTGGACGCCTCTTCCCTGTCCTACGACCATGCCGTGCCGCTGGACCCGGTCACGGTCGATCGCATCGAAATCGTCCGCGGCCCTGCTGCACTGCTGTATGGCGGCAACGCCATCGGCGGCGTGGTGAACACCTTCGACAACCGGATCCCGGACAGCCCCATCGACGGCATCCAGGGGGCCGGTGAGCTGCGCTATGGCGGTGCCGACACCACCCGCAGCAGCGCCGGCAAGCTGGAGGCCGGCAACGGTGCTTTCGCCCTGCACCTGGACGCCAATAGCCGCCAGTTCAACGACCTGCGCATTCCGGGCTACGCCCGCAGCGCCAAGGTGCGCGATGCCGACGACCCCGGCAGCAAGCACCGCCTGGAAAACAGCGACGGCCGCCAGGACGGCGGCGCACTCGGCGGTGCCTACCACTGGGACCACGGTTACGCCGGGCTGTCCTACAGCCGCTATGACAGCAACTACGGGTCGGTTGCCGAACCCGGCGTGCGCCTGGACATGCAGCAGGATCACTACGCTTTCGCCTCAGAAGTGCGCGACCTGGAAGGCCCGTTCAGCTCGGTCAAGGTCGATGCCGGCTACACCGACTACCAACACCGCGAAATCGAAGAAGGTGAAGTGCACACCACGTTCAAGAACAAGGGCTACGAAGCCCGTATCGAAGCCCGTCATCAGCCGTTGGGCCCGGTAGAAGGTGTGGTCGGGGCGCAGGTTAGCCGCAACGAATTTTCGGCACTGGGTGAGGAAGCCTTCGTCCCGCACACCAACACTGACAGCCTGGCGGTCTTCTTGCTGGAGCAATGGCAAGCCACCGAACGCCTGGACCTGAGTGTGGGCGCACGCCTGGAACACACCCGGGTGGACCCGGATGCCAAGGGGAACGAGAACTTCACCGACGCCGACAGCGCCAGCAGTTTCAATGCGTTCAGCCTGTCTTCCGGTGCCGTGTACCAGCTGGACCCGATCTGGTCGCTGGCGGCCAACCTCGGCTACACCGAACGGGCACCGACCTTCTACGAGCTGTACGCCAATGGCGCTCACGTTGCCACCGGCGCCTATGAAGTGGGCGACGCCAGCCTGAACAAGGAAAAGGCCATTTCAGCCGACCTGGCGCTGCGCTTCGACAACGGCACGCACAAGGGCAGCGTGGGCGTGTTCTACAGCCATTTTCGCAACTACATCGGCCTGATTGGCACAGGCAACCTGCGCGAGGGGCATGACCATGATCACGGCGAGGATGACCATGATCACGACCATGACCACGGCGGCTTCCCGGAGTACGAATACCAGGGGGTACGCGCGCGCTTCTACGGCATCGAGGCCCAAAACCGCTGGCAACTGGCGCAGAACCGCTACGGCAGCTTTGCCCTGGAACTGTCGGGGGACTACACACGGGCCAAGAACCTCGACAGCGGTCAGCCATTGCCGCGCATTGCGCCGCTGCGCCTGAACAGCGGGCTGGTGTGGGAACTGGACCGTTGGCAGGCGCGGGTGGACGTGCAACATGCCGCTTCGCAGCACCGTAAACCGGCCAACGAAACCAGCACCGATGGCTACACCACCTTGGGCGCCAGCGTGGGCTACCGCTTTGATATCGGCCACAGCCAGTGGCTGGCTTTCGTGCGTGGCGAGAACCTCACCGACCAGACGGTGCGCTACGCCAGTTCGATCCTGCGCGACATCGCCCCGGCGCCGGGGCGCAGTGTGGAGGTGGGGTTACGGACCACGTTCTGACGGTACTGACAGTGTAGAAGGGGCTGCCCAGCAGCCCCGCTCACGCCACTATTACCCAGCAGGCAACAATGCACTGCGACAATTTGTCTTTTTTTCTGATCGCTTCCTCTATATCCTCCCCGCCGCAAGCTGAATCGCTTTACCCAACCTCCCTGACGCCATTTCCATCGATGGATCACCGCCATCGATGCGCTTGCCGTATTTTCAATAATCAGAAGACAGCGCTATCCCATGCTTCAACTGCCAAAACCCTGCTTCATCGCCCTTGCCCTGGCTGCATCGGTATCCCCAGCCTGTGCCGGCGATATGTTCGCCAGCGATTCGCCCTGGATGTTCGGCGACTGGGGCGGTACCCGCAGCGCCCTGCTGGAGCAAGGCTACGACTTTACCTTCGGCTACACCGGCGAGATGGGCAGCAACCTGCACGGCGGCTATGACCACGACCGCACTGCGCGCTACAGCGACCAGTTCACCTTTGGTAGCCACCTGGACCTGGACAAGGTGCTGGGCTGGAAAGACGCCGAATTCCAGCTCACCGTCACCGAGCGCCACGGTGACAACATCAGCAATGACCGCATCAACGACCCCCGCGTCGGTGGCTTCACGTCGGCCCAGGAGGTCTGGGGACGCGGCGAAACCTGGCGCCTCACACAGTTGTGGGTGCGGCAGAAGTACTTCGACGGCGCCCTGGATGTGAAATTCGGCCGCTTTGGCGAGGGCGAAGACTTCAACAGCTTCCCGTGCGACTTCCAGAACCTGGCGTTCTGTGGCTCGCAAGTGGGTAACTGGGTGGGGGGCATCTGGTACAACTGGCCGGTCAGCCAATGGGCACTGCGTGTGCGCTACAACCTCGGCGATGCCCTGTTCGCCCAGGTGGGCGTGTACGAACAAAACCCTTCCAACCTCGAATCCGGCAATGGTTTCAAGCTCAGCGGCAGCGGCACCCAGGGCGCCGTGATGCCGATCGAACTGGTATGGAGCCCGCGTATCCAAGGCTTGAAAGGGGAATATCGCGCTGGCTACTACTACAGTAATGCCAATACACAGGATGTTTACAAGGACGACAACGGCAGGCCGGCAGCACTCAGTGGGGCCGCCTACCGCAGCAGCTCAAGCAAACACGGGTTCTGGCTCGGCGCCCAGCAGCAGGTCACTGCCTTGGCCAGCGACCAGTCCCGTGGCCTGAGCCTGTTCGCCAACGCCACGGTGCATGACAAGAAAACCAATGCCATCGATAACTACGTGCAGGCAGGGCTGGTATTCAAAGGGCCGTTCGACGCCCGCGCCAAGGACGACGTCGGCTTCGCCCTGGCCCGCGTGCACGTCAACCCCGCCTACCGCAAGAATGCCCGCCTGGCCAACCAGGCCGCAGGCGTGGACGACTACGCCAACCCGGGTTTCCTCCCGGTACAAGACACTGAATACAGCGCCGAACTGTATTACGGCATTCACCTGGCCGACTGGCTCACCGTACGCCCCAACCTGCAGTACATCCGCCACCCAGGCGGGGTGTCCCAGGTGGACGATGCGGTGGTCGCCGGCCTGAAGATCCAGAGCACGTTCTAACCCTAATTCATTCAACGGAGAACATACGATGAGCACTGAAGGTGCCAAGAGTGGAAGCCGCTGGCTACCCCGCCTGATGGGCGTCTTGCTGCTAGTGATGGGGCTGGCGCTGCTGGCCGGCGGCATCAAGCTGAGCCAGGTGGGCGGTTCGCTGTATTACCTCATTGCCGGTATCGGCTTCGCCCTGTCGGGCATTCTGCTGCTGGCCCAACGCCGTATCGGTCTGGGCCTGTATGGCCTGGTTCTGCTGGGCAGCACGGTATGGGCGCTGCTGGAAGTGGGCCTGGACTGGTGGCAACTCGTGCCGCGCCTGGCCCTGTGGTTCGCCATCGGCCTGGTGCTGCTGCTGCCTTGGGCCCGCCGCCCGCTGACCGGCCCGGCCAGTAAAGCCAACACAGCGCTGCTGAGCGTTGCCGTGATCGCCTCGGGCGCCTGCGCCGTGGCCAGCCAGTTCACCCACCCCGGTGAAGTGTTTGGCGAACTGGGCCGCGACAGCAGTGAAATGGCCAGCGATGCCCCTGCAATGCCCGATGGCGAGTGGCAGGCGTATGGGCGCACCGAGCACGGTGACCGGTACTCCCCGCTGCGCCAGATCACCGCGCAAAACGCCTACCGCCTGGAAGAGGCCTGGCGCATTCGCACGGGTGACCTGCCCACCGACAACGACCCGGTGGAACTGACCAACCAGAACACTCCGTTGAAGGTCAACGGCATGCTCTATGCCTGCACCGCGCACAGCCGCCTGCTGGCGCTGGACCCGGACACCGGCGCAGAAATCTGGCGCTTCGACCCGCAGGTCAAGAGCCCGGTCGGCACCTTCAAGGGCTTCGCCCACATGACGTGCCGCGGTGTTTCGTACTACGACGAAAACCGCTACGTAAGCCGTGACGGCAGCCCCGCGCCGAAGATCACCGACGCCGGCCAGGCCGTGGCCCAGGCTTGCCCGCGCCGGCTGTACCTGCCCACCGCCGATGCCCGCCTGATCGCCATCAACGCCGACAACGGCAAGGTGTGCGAAGGCTTCGCCAACCAGGGCACCATCGACCTGACCAAAGGCATCGGGCCGTTCACCGCGGGGGGTTACTACTCCACCTCGCCGGCAGCCATTACCCGTGACCTGGTCATCATCGGCGGCCACGTTACCGATAACGAGTCGGTCGACGAGCCATCGGGCGTGATCCGCGCCTACGACGTACACGACGGCCACCTGGTCTGGAACTGGGACAGCAACAACCCGGACGACACCAAGCCACTGGCCCCGGGCAAGACCTACACCCGCAACTCGGCCAACATGTGGTCAATCGCCAGTGTCGACGAAGACCTGGGCATGATCTACCTGCCGCTGGGCAACCAGACCCCGGACCAGTGGGGCGCGGACCGTACCCCGGGTGCCGAGAAGTACAGCGCCGGTGTCGTCGCCCTGGACCTCGCCACCGGCAAGGCGCGCTGGAACTACCAGTTCACCCACCACGACCTGTGGGACATGGACGTCGGCAGCCAGCCCACGCTGGTTCAGCTGAAGACTGACGATGGCGTGAAGCCCGCGATCATTGTGCCGACCAAACAGGGCAGCCTGTACGTGCTGGACCGCCGCGATGGCACGCCGATTGTGCCGATCCGTGAGATCCCGACCCCGCAAGGTGCAGTGAAGGGCGACCACACCTCGCCCACACAGGCCCGTTCGGACCTGAACCTGCTGGGCCCTGAGCTGACCGAGCAGGCCATGTGGGGCGCTACACCGTTCGACCAGATGCTGTGCCGCATCCAGTTCCGCGAGCTGCGCTACGAAGGCCAGTACACGCCGCCGTCCGAGCAGGGCACCCTGGTCTACCCGGGCAACGTGGGTGTGTTCAACTGGGGCAGCGTGTCGGTCGACCCGGTACGTCAACTGCTGTTCACCACGCCTAACTACATGGCGTTCGTGTCGAAGATGATTCCACGCGAGCACGTGGCCGAGGGCAGCAAGCGCGAAAGCGAAACCAGCGGCGTGCAGCCTAACGCCGGCGCCCCCTACGCCGTGACCATGCACCCGTTCCTGTCGCCGCTGGGTGTACCGTGCCAGGCGCCAGCCTGGGGCTATGTGGCAGCCATTGACCTGTTCACCAACAAGGTGGTCTGGAAACACAAGAACGGCACCACCCGTGACAGCACCCCTGTGCCGATCGGCCTGCCGGTTGGTGTACCGAGCATGGGTGGTTCCATCGTAACTGCCGGTGGCGTTGGCTTCCTCAGCGGTACGTTGGACCAGTACCTGCGTGCCTATGACGTGAACAATGGCAAGGAGCTGTGGAAGGCGCGGCTGCCAGCGGGTGGTCAGGCAACGCCGATGACCTACACGGGCAAGGACGGCAAGCAGTACGTGTTGGTGACTGCGGGTGGCCATGGGTCGCTGGGTACCAAGATGGGTGACTACATCATCGCTTACAAGCTTCCAAACTGATTGGAGGGGCGCTTATCCCGCGCAGACATTCTTTTGCGCGGGTGGCGCATAGTCACCTTTCCGCCCTTACGGCGGGTTACTTGGGTCTTGGCCCAAGCAACCAAAGCCGCCGGCTCCCGTCCTCCGGCCTCCTGAAGTCGCAATCTGTGTTGCCTGAACTATCGCGCGCTTAGAGGCATTAGCATCCGAGTTCGTCGAGTCAGTGCATGGATATATTTAAGTTCGCTGTTGCTGTTGCTGTTGCTGTTGCTGTTGCTGTTGCTGTTGCTGTTGCTG
>NZ_BCAV01000044.1:0-96968 GCF_001320125.1 Pseudomonas sp. NBRC 111119 | reverse complement strand
CGAGTTACAGTCGATCAGCGCAAATACCTGGTCACTGCGCATGGTCACGGACGCTATAACGCACCACGCCCCAGACCACCAGCTCATCACCCTCCATCACGTACCGCGGCGGATAGGCTTTATTCTCCGACTTGAGGATTACCAACCCGTCTCTTCGATGCAGACGCTTGCACATCGGCTCGCTGTTGATGGCAGCAATCACGATGTCGTCGTGCTCTGCCTCTCGCCCGCGATCCACAATCACCAGGTCGCCAGAATAGATGCCGGCGCCCTGCATGCTGTCCCCCTCCACTTTCACCAGATACACATGGGGTGCGCGGATGTCGAATAGCTCATCAAGGGACAAATGCCCCTCCAGGTGATCCGCTGCAGGCGACGGAAAACCGGCAGGGACGTGGAAAGAGTACAGCGGTAGAGGTTCAGATCCGCCTAGCGGCGTACCCAGGATTGTGACGGTCATGAGAAAGGGTCCAATGCAAACTGTATGCATATACAGTAAATCCGGCATTGGGCAGCCGGTCAATCCTGGTCAATGGAATTTCTGACGGACGAGAGGTGGAAAATGTGCGGACGCTACTCACTCTATGAGTCGATGGATCACTACCTGAAGCAGCTAGCATTGGACCTGGTGGTGATCAACGGGTACGACCATGAGCCGATCAATCGCTACAACATCGCGCCGTCGACCCGCGTCGAGGTGATTCGCCAGGTGGAGGAAGGCCTGACCATAGACCGGGTCAGGTGGGGATGGTCGCCCTTTTGGGCGAAAGGCAAGCGCCCAGACCCGATCAATGCCCGGGCCGAGACGGTGGTGACAGGACGGTTTTTCAAAGGGCTGTGGCCCCAAGGTCGGGCCCTGGCGCCTGCGAATGGCTGGTTTGAGTGGGTGCCTGACGCGGAAAACCCGAAGCAGAAACAGCCTTACTACATCACCAGCGCCGACGGCGCCCCGCTCTACTTCGCCGCGCTGGCCGAGGTGCACCAGGGAATTGAAGCCGATGAGAGAGACGGGTTCGTTATCATCACAGCAGCTGCAGACCAGGGGCTGATTGACGTCCACGATCGCAAACCCCTGGTGCTCACCGCTGAAAGGGCCAGGGAGTGGCTGGACCCGGCTACCTCGCCGGACCGCGCTGCGGAGATCGTAGAGTCAGGGTGCAGGCCAGCGGAGGATTTCCGCTGGTTTGCTGTTAGCAAAGCTGTGGGGAGCGTCAAAAATCAAGGCGCTCATCTGATCGAACCGCTCAATGACGCTCATCAGCAGGGCGACCTAGAGCTTTGAGCTGGTAGTCAGTCACGGCCTGGAATTGAGCCTCAGCGATCAAACGAAGCCGCTCCACTTCAAGAGGCGGCTCACCGGCTGACTGTGCCTCATGGAATCTCCGGAGAGCATCCACGGCATCCGTATACATTGGGTGGTCAGGATACAGGATCGGAGCTTTCGACTTCACGCGAGATCCTCCTGCTAGGCGTCAGTGCACCGTTGAAGGTGCCCGGCCCTGCTCAATCAATTGGAAATCTAAGACAGCTTCGAATAGGGAATCGGCAAGCAATCGACGCTGTCGGACTTCCTCGCTTGGCAAACCGGCATCCTCAGCCTCCTGGTACCGGCGAGTGGCATCAATGGCTTGTCGGATCAAGGACTCACCTGCCTTGATCGTGCCTATGAAGCTGCGTTTGGTCATCAATCCACCTCAGACACATTCCATTTCGCGCTAATGATGCCATCCAAAATGGATAAACGCCTGGGAATACTAATCGGGTTTCGGAGGATTCTCGTCCTCGTATGTGAGATCAACTACTAGCTTTACCGCCTCTTCATCGTCCTCCAGCAACTGGACGTCCCCCTCGTTATCTTCCACCTCATAGAGCTCGTCGAGGTCTTCCCGCTTATACCATTCTGGAATGTCTTCCCCGCGATACGTCCGTAATTTTACAACCATCTTCAATCCCTCCGTGCGTATCAAGGTGACATGGACGAGTCGGGCAGAGTTCAGCCGGATGATGCAGCGCCCCGGTAGGCGAACATTAGCGACAAGCGCCCGCTGCAGCCTCGAGTAAGCGCTCGTAGCCAATACGTTGCCGGCGCTCTGCCAGGAGGGCCCGCACCTTTACTTCCAGGCTGTCGCTCTGTCGCAGGCTCGCGGCGGCCCAAGGTGGTACGGCTACATCGGGAGTTCGGCAAGGAACCTGCACCGGCACCTCCACGCGCACTGTGCGGATCTCCGGCTCGACCCTACCTGCACAGCCGGCAAGCAGGAGGAACCCGGCGAGCACCCCCATCCCATGCAGGGATTGCCTTGCAATGGTCATAGGCCAAGCTCCTTGTCGATGATCGAGGTCGCCGCCTGGCACTGGTCGCCACCGGTGCGCTCCTGCTGCAAGCGGTTGGCGGCCTGGAAGTCGGCCTGGGCCCTGTCCTTCGCGGCGTCCACGGCCTGCTGGGCCTCGGCCTGGCGATGCTGGCTGGCTAACTGCAGGTCGCCAAGCGCCTTGCCCTGTTCAGTGGTCAGCGCAACCAGGTTGTCTCGGGCCGCCTGGCAAGCACCGGCCTCCCCGGCCATCTCCGCGACATCGGCGCGAGCGTCTTGTAGCTGCCCGTGCTGCCACCAGATAACGCCGGCAGCGGTCATGGCCAGTACGAGCCAGGGCGGTATGGCCTTGATTGCGGCGAGCGCGGCGTTCATGCCAGGGCCCGCCGCACGCCCTCGTCGATCACCTCGGCCTTGTAGGGGTTTCCACCGTTCTCGTGCACGATGATGCCCACCACCAACTCGCGCAGGGTCTGCGGCTTGGAGATGTCGATAGAGTCGCGCACGCCGACACCTAGGCGCTTGGCGATGGCCTGGGCGTAGGCATTGGTGTCGTTCTCGCTTGCAGGCGCCCAGCGGCTGATGAATTCGAGCGGGGTATCGATACCAGGCCGGCCCACCCCAGGCATGCCCTCCTTGCCCCGATAGTTGAGCAGTAGCTTGCCCAAAGCCCGTATGCCGTTCTCCGGTTGGTCGAAGCGGGCAAAGCGCGGCTTGGCCACCCCCACTTCCAGGCCGAGCTGGCCCTGCCAGGCGTTGCGGGGGTTGAAATCGATGTTGCCCGGGTTGTTATTGCGGATACCGCGAGATGTGGACATGGTTTTCTCCAGGCGAAAAAAAGCCCGCATTAGGCGGGCCACATAAAAGACGCGTTATGATCTGGTCATCTCACTGGAGGTGACCTGATGAAACAACTATGGATGGGAATGACACTGGCATTAGTGCTGGGCGGATGCGGTACCGTGCGTACGGTGTCCGACGAGTCAAAAGCCGTCGACGATCTGGCGAAATGGCAGACCGATTGTCAGACGATTCCCCGGGCGTATAGCGGCGTTGCTTATCAATTTTGCAATTTGAACGGGCCTCCGCGAACAGGCCCGCATTGGGCTACATTCCCGATCCTGCTTGACATGGCAGCGTCGGGAATTGCCGATACTGTCGTTCTTCCTTACACCGGATATCAGCAGTACAAACAAGGCAACGTGCCAATTCGTAGGCTGGAGTACTGATACCACAGCTCGGGTCACGGTTATCTCGGCCTGTCTAGATCAGGCGGGCGAGGATTCCGGCTCTGCGGCTGCAGGCTCCTTCGCAGTGATCGATACCTTGGCGCTGTAGTCCTTCAGCACTTGGGCAACGCACACCTGGGCAGTCGGAAATTGGTTAAGGATTTCACGGGCGCGGACGTCCGCCTCCTCCTGGGTGGCATAGCGGGTTTTGTTGGCCGGGTCGTAGTCGTTGGCCAGATTGATTGTGACATAGGGCATAGGTATTTCCTCTTGGTTATCTAAATGGAAATGGATAATCGGTAGCGCGAATTACAAGCGCTTGTGGTTGGCGATCGGTTGGAATGTCAAACCATGCAGTACTCGACCCTCCTGAATAAACAGCAGTGGTCGCGACGGATGGGCTAAAGAAAAAGCGGACGCCTCCGCTGGCTCCTCCACACCCTTCGCTCGCGCCAACCTGCGTCACGCCAAGGTAAGTACCCTGGGTCAGGCCGCACATCCTTGAAAACGTCAAACAGGCCGCCAGCTCTCCCGCTACAACAGGAACAAATACGGCTCCTTTTGGGTATATATAGTCATCAGCAGACCACTCCCGGCCTGCCTGCTCGTTTTGACTTCCTGCATATATCGTCCAGCGGGTATCTGTGTTCGGGGAAACAGGAGGATTAATTGCGGGCGGATCGACTGCGGCAATGATGTTGAGTGGTGGCATACCTGTCGTGAAACTGATTCGGCCGGTGGCGTCATAACATTCCATACCAGATTTTTCGCCAACATCACGCATCAAATCAAATATGAAGGCTTTCGTATTGGGCGTGCATCCTTGGAAATAAAGCGTCCTGACGTTACCGCTGATCGCCTCCCCGCAGGGCTTACCATCACCCACCAAGAAAACTATCGGAGAAATCGCTCCACTGACTGTTATCCCGCAAATAGGATCGCGTAGGTCGATGTACTGCCAGTTTGCTTCCTCAGCCGGATTCAGTTGAGCCGAACGAAGGTAATGCCTCCCCCATCTGTCTACCAGATTTAGATACCCGCTCTTCAACAGTCCGTAGGAAATCCGATCAATATCGAACAGCAGGGTGCCGTCCTCTTTAAAAGCCTGGAAACCGACAGGCATCTGGCCTCCTAATAATAGCCATAGTAAATGCGCGCATTAGCTGAGAACTGACCGAACCAGGTTGAGTGCCGGTACTGCCAGGTCAGAGAGTTTCCGGAGACAGTCACCCCCGGAATCTTCCCTTTCCAAATCTGCGTATCTACTAGGGGGACAATGATGTAAAACCGTCGCTTACCTGCAGGCAACGCGGGTAAAGCAATAGCGCCGTTCGCAGCGTTAGTGACAACATCACCTTGGTGCTGACTGATCGACATTGTCATGTTGACAAGTAGTCGACCATCAGCGCCGTATATTTCCAGTCCACTTGGCATGATTCAATCCCATTCGCCCATACGAATGCGACGAACACCGTTTATTACCATGTCGAAGCCAGAGCGGTTAAATACGGTGTAAGCACTTCCTTGCTTGTTCAGCATAATGATCGTACCGGTCATAAAGTCCACCCGCATAATCGGAACACCGTTATCCGCCAACTGAGCAGAGTTGATCGAACTCCCAACAATAGCGCTCTGAATGGTGGCCTTCGAAATGAAGGCCTCATTCAAGAACACCTGCCCATTCTGAATAGCAAATGGGCTGACGAAGCCATTACCGCTCGGATTGAGAACCGCAAATTTGTCGGCCATCACAGCGAACACCGACTGCAGCACTCCACTGCTGTTATCAGCCCCCAAGCCGAATCCAGCAGCCACGTATTGCCCGCCCGCCGTGACTTGAAGTCTCACCGAGTACGAGGCGTTGACTTTGTTATTGAGGTTGGTCTGCGCCGTGCTCACTTGCTTCACTGCGGCATTGGTCTCACCCAGGGAGGACTGGGTGTTCTGAATCTGCTGGCTCAATGAGCCGTCAGCATCAGAGCGGGCCTTGGCTTCGTTCTGTATCGCGGCGTTGGCATCGCCCACCGACGTGTTCAAGTCAAGAAGCTGCTTGGCCTGGGCGCTCAGGTCTTTTCCATTCTGAGTGACTTCAGAGGTCAGCGACTCCACAGCGCGACTGGAGGCCGCAGGCGCAACCCTGCCAACTGCAATCCAGTCCACATCGAATGCCCCACCACTGGTGGCCCCCAGGTCCAGGCGAAGCCGGGTGATGGTGCTGCTCAGCCAGTCGGTCCCACCTGCAGCAAGGTTGGCCATGTCCCACTCAACCACTGCCGACTGGCCTACTGCCAGATTGGGATTGGCGGCGACGGCTCGGTAGCTACTCGCGAATCCGTGACCAGATGTCTGATAGAAGAGTTGACCATCCCAGTCGGTCACCGCACCGGCTCGGCGGGTGATGCGTGCACGCAGGCGGCTGTACAAACTGCCTGCGATAGCCAGCGTCGCAGCCGTGCCGCTCTGCAACTGAGGATCCGAACCGGTCGCAGTGATCTTGATGAACCCCGCGCCCTGCGCCAGTGTTCCACCTGCCGCCACCCAGCCCTCTGTGCTGGTATCGAATTGCCAGAGGCAATTCGGTGCCGGATCGAGGCCAGAAGCTCCAAGCACGGCTTGAATCGAATCAAGGGTGTTGGTGAGCTGGGTGATACTTCCAGACTGGGTGGTATTCACGCCCTCCACATCGGTCACGCGGTTGGCCAATGTCTCGACAGCCGAGGCTGACGCCTTAGTTGCCAATCCGTTGGCCGTGCTGTTGACCGTGTTCTCCAACGTAAGGGTGCGTCCCGACACACTGTTCAGGTCTTTTCCATGCTGATCAACCGTGGAAGACAAGCCGCTCACAGCCGATGAAGTAGCAGCATTGTTGGCGGCATTGACTTGACCGTTATCCTTCCACCCTGTGGCACGTGTTCCATACTCTGCCTGTGGCCTGGCAAGCTCCACCGTTCCATTCGTAGCCGTAGCCGTCATGGCATACAGCCGGAAATAAACATAGGCCTCGCTAGCCCCCGATGGGGCGACAGCCGAGAATGCCACCCGAGCGCCTGCGATCGTCAACGGAATCAATTCTGAGGCAGGTGCGCTGATTACCGCGCCGGCGGTATTGATCCATTGGATGAACACACGCATCCCAATATCGCTATCACTTTTCCGGGCATAGACAGAGGCTGTCACAGCCTGACCGCTGCTTACCTTGATGCGCCTGGCCGCTGACGGTCGAAGTGACTTGTATTGAGCGCTGTTGGTCAGGCCTGGCGCAACTATCCTCTGCGCTTTTTCGCCCGAGTTCATCCATGAGGTGACAAGGGTGTCAGTCGTCGTCACTGGACCTTCGGTTTCCCAACCTTCAGCCGAGCCGTTCGAACTGGCAGCCTTGGTAAACCCAGGGTTGTAGAAGAGGTTTTCTCCGCCAACATCCCCAACGCTGTTGTCCAACTGGGTCAGCTGGTTGGACGCGCTCGTTAGCCCCTCCTCAGTCTTCAACACCCGCCCAGCTAGAGCAGTAGTAGCCGATGCGTTGGCAGCCGCTATCGCAGAGTTGGCCTTGCCATTGTCGCGCCACCCGGTGGCAATCTTTCCCAGCTCCAGCTGCGCCTTGTCCAGGTCCACGAATCCACCGGTGAGACTCGAGCCAGGCGATGAACGAAGCCTGAACAACACATCCATCTTGACGGCATTCGCCGGCGCTGGATTCGAGGTCAAAGACAGACGCTGGTAGGACGGAGTGAGCACGAGATTAGCGGGTCCATCTGTGCTCAGCGTTGCGCCAGCTGCATCCTTGTACTGCAGGTAAATCTGCGCCATCAGCCCGGTGTTCCCTCGTACGAAGACCGAAGCGGTGTTGATTACCCCTTCGTAAACTGGCGGGCGCACATCCGGGCTGGCGGCTGAGGGTACGAAATCCACGTAGGTCGAACCTGAGCCCGCCGTTAGCCCGGAGATGTCCAGTCGCTGACATTTGCCTTCAGCACCCAAATCAGCATCTCGAAGCGTCGGGATCACGATCACAGTTGCTGCTTTGCGCCAACCCCAGCCGTCTGCCAGCCCAGGGTTGCTGGCCGAGGCAATGTCAAACGACGGGTTGAACAGCAGGTTTTCCCCGCCGACCTGGGTCAGCGAAGCGTTGATGCCTGTAATGGCCTCGCCACTAGCCGTGATGGCCTCCCCCTGCTTGTCAACTTTGTTGACCAAGGTATCAACGGTCGACGCATCTGCCTTGCTTTCTACCTTGTTCAGGGCATTGGCCGCGGCTGCAGCAGCATCGACTGCAACCTTGTCCGTCACAGCCTGCCAGGCCGTGCCAGACCAGCGCTTGGGCGTGTTCGCACCTCCTGTAGTATCAATCCAGAGATTTTGAGGCAGACGCTTGTCAGCCGCTGGAGCCGCCGAGCCATAGATCACCTCACCCTTGGCACCTGCCGTATTCGCGGCGTTTTGCGCCGCTCGTTGGGCTGCTGTGACGTTGTCATTTGTGGTACGGAGATCACCCTGCAGGCTGATGATGGATTGGCCTTGTGAGGTCAACTTCTCTCCGGCTTCAGTCACCATATTGCTCAAGCTCGAAACAGCCTGGGCTGAGGCAGACACTGACCTTCTGCCGACCGCGATGTAGGCAATGTCGATTTCTCCACTGGTGTCACTGGAGTTCGACATGTCCAGGCGGATGGTCGAGATCTTCTTTGCATTCCAGCCAGCATGGCCAGAGAGGTCGAGCTCGATGTCCTGCCAGTCGCCGCTCGACGTGTTAATAGGCCAGTTGAACCGTCGAGCCTCGGCAAGCCCCCCATCCTCATTGGCCCAATACATCGCGGCCATTGACCGTGTGGTGTTGCGTCGACGCAGGCGAATACGCAGATAGGGGTTTTCAGCCCCTGCGACATAGGGGGAAAAACTGCATTGCAGGCTGATGGACTTGAACGCGGTCGCATACAGCGGCCCAGGCGTGAAGGTTGAACCGGCCGTCATCGCCGCCCATCCCTGAGTAGAGCCGGTGAACTCCCACGCCCTACCCGCCACGAATGGCTGGGCCGCGCCCACGCTGTTTTTCAGCTGAGTGATGTCACTGCTTTGGCTGGTAAGGGCTTTCTCCGTGTCGGTGATCCGGTTGTCCAGGGCTTGCACCGCCGAGGCATTCGCTTTACCGATCAAGCTGTCGTTCAGCGAAGTCAGGGCCTGACTTTGTGAGAAGAGCTGCCTGTCCTGTTCATCGTTTTTCTTCTCAGTTTCACTGACCTGGCTACTGACCTGTTGCAGGGCCTGCGAGCTGGCCTTGCCATCAATGCTGGTCTGCATGCCATCCAGCTTTGTGGCCTGGGAAGAAAGAACACCCTCGGCATCGTCGACTCGCGTCTTCAAGCTATTCACTAAAGTGGCATCGGCTTTCTTGGCCACCTGGTCAAGCGCTGACTTCGCTGCAGCTGCCGCATCTGTTGCTACTTTATCGGTAACCGCAACCCAAGCCGAACCGGCCCAACGCTTGGGCGTGTTCGCACTCCCAGTAGTATCGATCCACAGGTTCTGCGCAAGACGGTCCGCGACTGCGGGCGCTGCTGATTGGACAATGACTTTGCCTTTGCCCCCCGCCAGCGTTGCCGCGTCCTGAGCAGCTTTCTGCGCCGCCGAAGCGTTGTCTGCAGTGGTATCCAGGGTCGTCTTCAGGCCAATGATCTGATCAGCTTGTGCTGAGAACGACTTGCCCAAGTCTTCGACGCTTAGCCCAATTTCCTGCACGCGTGCAGATAATCCATTGGCCGTTACAACAGCCTGACCGATGTCGGTCCAGTAGGCAGCGTTCGGCGGTGGCGTGTTCAGCGGTACCGCTTTCAGCGCTTGGTAAAGCTTGCCATCGCTACCCAAAGCGCTTTGGCCAACGCTGTAAGCCTTGTCCTTGCGATATGGCAGAGAGCCGGCCAAAGCGGAAACGGCTGCAATCTGTTTTTCCAGATCAGATTTTGCAGAAGATACGGCCGAACCCACTTCGGTGAGTTGCTGCTCGAGGTTGCCCTTCACTATGCCAAGGGTGTTGTTCACGTCGCTGATCTGCTTGGCCAGCTCAGTCTTCGCCGCCCCTACCCGCTCGTTCACCGAACCAGGACCGTTTTTGTCGATTAGGTCGATGCGACTGGTGAGCTCCTTGCCCAGCTCGCTTTCAGTGATCTGGTCCTTGATCTGCTCGAGGATCGGGCTGGCATCGGCACTGGCCATGCCGGAAACCACCGTTGGCGCCACCGGGAAGAACGGGCCCACGTTGCCGGACCGGTCCACCAGGCGCGCCCAGAAGAAGAACCGCTGCCCGGCGCGCAGGCCCTGCAGGACGTGTTCGTTCTGCGGGTACGCAAGGTCAGCCAATTTGGTAGCCGCGCCCAGGTCGGTGCCCTGGCTGTACCACAGTTCGGTGCGCTCGGTGTCGTCGGCGCCGACTGGGAAACCCCAGCGCACCTTGATGCCGAATAGGATGCTGTCAGTGGCCAGGTGGGTTACCGCCGGGGGCGGAGTGGTCTTGCCGGCGACATTGGTCAGCACCGAATTGGTCGGGATCGAGGCAACACCCATTGAGCTGACCGCACGAACGCGTGCGAGGTACTGGCCTGCGTAGACACCGCGTACGTCAGCAGCAAGCTCGGCTGTCCGGGGCACCTTGACCCAGTCCCGGGAACCCCAGCGCCACTCAACGTCATAGGCTACTGCCCCCGGCGCCGCATCCCACGAGATGGTCATGGTCGTGACCGCAATACCCTGGTCTACGGCCGAGTGGCTGCCGATCAGCACGCGCGCGGGCGCATCCTGCACACCCGGGGGCAGCACGCTGATTGGCCGGTCATCGATCACGGTGCCAAAGTCGATCGCATCGAATTTGCCCGGTTCGTACTGGATGCACTCAAGCTGGAACTGGTGCCATTCGGGGCGGGTGACGTTGCGGACGTAGAACTGCATGATCTTCAGATCATCGAAGTCCAGCACCCAGCCAGATTCGGGTTGTGGCACCTCGGTGAAGTCCGCCATCAGCGTGATTTGACGGCCCTCAACGGAGCGAATCACGCGGCCCTCAGACTTGCCGCTAGGCAGGTTCACCAGCAGCCGGGCTCCAGCAGGCACGTCAATGTCGCGATCAACCGTCACAACGCGCCCGGCCACGCCCGCGATACGCCCACCATTCGCACGGCCTGCCAGCATCGGATCAGACAGAGTGATGACCTTGCCAGGCTTGGGTATGTAGCCATCCAAGCCAACGCGGAAGGTGGCCCCACGCAACTGCAGTTGCTCGGTCATGAGCGCCCACTGGCCAGCGCGCTGGGCCTGGCCGCGTGATGTGCACCCAACGGCCTCCACGGAAATCTCGCGTACGCCGTATTCAGCAATGGCGGCCTCATCGAAAACCGGCTCTTTGTCGGTATCGAAGCCGCGGGCCGGATCATCGAACGACACCATCGCCTGGCTATGCCGCTCGCGCAGTTTGCTGCCGGTGTACTTGACTGCGCCGTCATCAAGGATCTGCGACAGGGTGTAGTTGTAGACCGGATCCTGGGGCAGGTCCGCGTTGACGGTGATCTGGCTGCCGTCCCAGAACGCCAGCCCATGGAAGATCGCAGCCAGGTCCTGGAGCACGGCCCAGGCCTCCGCCTGCTTCTGCAGGTACAGGTTGCAGGTAAAGCGCGGCTCTTGGCCACCCATCCCGTCCGGCACCTGCTGGTCGCAGTACTGACCGATACGGTACAACGACCATCGATTGATCATGCTGGCATCAATGCGGTCCCCAAGCCCGTAGTAAGGGTGCAGCACCAGGTCGTAGAACACCCAGGCCGGGTTGTCGGTGTACGCTTCCTTGAAGGTGCCATCCCAGACACCATTGGTGGTGCCCGCGCCACTGGTGGCGTAAGTGCGGGTTGTTGGGTCGTAGTTCATGGGCACACGCACGATGCGCCCGCGCATCAGCACGGCGATCTTGGCGATATCCCCGCCGAACTGCTCAGCGTCGTACTCCACGCAGCTGACGGCCGTCAGCGGGTATTCCTGGTCGCTGTCGACCACCTCGGCCAACGCTTCCACGTACATGCCGTCTTGGACCAGCGAGCTGTTGGCCTCGGGCGTAATACGGCGAGCACGAATGGTCCAGCGCGAACCGGCTGGGAGCTCGATGCGGTGTGAGCGTTCGTACTTGGTAACGTTCTTGCGATTGACCTCGGACGCCAGCACCTGCTGGAACGGGCCATTGTCGGCCGATACATCGACCGCATACTCAATGCGGACGCCATCGATGTTTCCGCTCTGGTCCTGGCGCTGCAGCTGCGGCCAGGAAAAGCGCAGGCGCACGGCGTCCAGCATGGGGTTGCTGATGGTGTGCACGTAGGGCGCGCTGGTCAGCAGTAACTGGCTGACAGCAATCTCGTTGCTGGACTCGGTGATGCCAGTCATCCGTTCCTGGTTCAACTCACCTGAGCGGAACTGCCACTTCACACCCGGGTAGTTCATAGTGCCGTCGTCGGCCATGACCTGGGTGCCATCAAGCTTGACCGAGCGCAGCCCATTGACCGGCCCTACAATCGGGCCCCAGCTCCACAGGTAGACCAAGCGAGCCACGGCAATAGACGGAACGCTGTTGGAAGCGATGCTGGGCTGCTTCTGCTTCTTCTCCCCGCCCTTGCTGCCAACGACCTGGCGTTTACGGGCCGCAGGCGATCGCTGAGCCGCATGCTTCAGTGCTTGAACCATTCCAGTCTCCAAAAACGAAAAAACCCGCCGAAGCGGGTCAATTGATGCCGGCGATCACAGCCGGTCTTGCGTGTAAATGCCCCCAGACTCCACGGCCCCGCCAATCTCCCGCTCGCCGTACAGCACCGGGTAGGGATTGCCCTGAGCAATCGTCGTGACCGCCCCGCCGAATCCATAGCTGGGGTTGTTGCCGTCCTCATTGCGGTCCAGGCTGCCCGTGTTGGGCGTAGGTGAAAGCATCTGCACTACCCCGGTCGCGGCCATGGCAGCACCACCAGCAATCATCGCTACACCCACGGCCGAGGTTGTACCGAATGTGAAGTAGCCGGCCACGATGAGGACGACGCCGAGGATGGTCGTGAACATGCCCGACTGCTTGCTACCCTGGATGATCGGTGCGATTCGGATAACACCTGCATCGTCGCCTTTGAGGTCCAGATCGTCTGCGGAGAGATTCCGGGTACCGGAGAAGACGGTGAACGTCAGGCCCCTTTCCTCGCCTGTGGCCAGGAACTTTTCGAAGCCTGGCACCATGTTGCACAGCGCCTGGATGGCATCCCGGGTGCTGTTCACATCCAGGTCGTACTCTCGCCCGAAGTGCTTGCGCAGCACACCGTAAAGCTTCACCTTGCGCTTCATGGCTGATAGTCCTTGTGCCGCAGGATCAGCCGGCAGCGGTTGGCCATCGACCAGCCGTACACTTCCCGCGTCGAGGCCCTGCCGGCCATGTGGTGATAGATGAACGGCCCACTGCCGCCCAGGCGCGCCGCTGGCTCGCTGGTAAGCTCCGGCTGGTTGCCCAGGTAGATGGCCGCATGGTTAGGGTGGAAGCAGGGCCGGCCAGGCGATGGCACCATGAACACCAGCATGTCGCCGCGCTGGGGTTCGTCTACCTGGTAGAAACCGGTGGCGGCAAAGTTGGCCTCATACAGGCTCGGCCCGTTTTCCTGCTCCCACCACAGGTCATCGCGTTCGAAGTTGGGCAGCACCAGCCCAGCCTCACGCGCATACCAGTCGCGGCAGGCGCCCCAGCAGTCGAGCAGGCCGTGGGCAAACTCGCGGCCCAGCAGCGGAGCTTGGTAGCCGGACGGCTTGAACCAGTGCATATCGCCGCCGGGCCAGCCCACGATCCCCCAGGGCACCTCGTGTAACTCGCAGCTCACCCGGTCAGCCATACTGGGCGTGGGCGCCGCATCTGGGTGGCTGTGCACAATCGCCAGCAGCTCGCCCTGGTCCTCGGCGTCTGCCAGGTCCTCATGGTGGAGGCGGAAGTTCTCCCGCGGTGTTTTCGCCAGGTTGCGGCACGGCATATACGCCCGGCCCTGGTCGGTCTTGATCAGCACCCCGCAGGCTTCTGCCGGGTACACGCGTTCGGCATGCTCGCGGATCGCGGCCTGCAATGTCTGGTTGATGCGCATCGGTCACCTCGAACTGGCGATCAGGCTTGCGCCCATGGAACCGCCAAAACGGCGGGTGTTGCCGCGAAGCTTGCAGCTCTTCCAGCGCCCGGGGCAGCGGTCAAGGGCCGGGTTGTCGGTGGGCTCGTCCTGCTTGGTGTACATGCCAGCGCCGGTATAGGCGCAGGCCTCCCCCCGGTACTGCCCACGGCAGGCCCAGCGGCAAAGTTTGGTGATCTGCTGAGCAGGGAGCATGACGCCGCCCATGTCCAGCGGACTGGACAACTGGAAGGTCACCTGCTGGCGGTCTTCGTCAGTCTTCTGCTCGATGTACCAGAGGTTCTCCCGGGCCTGGTTGGAAGCATCGGGGTTTCCGTCCGGGAAGTTCGCCGCATCCAGGAAGTGGCGGAAGGTTTCGATGACCCTGACCTTCGAGCCAACCAAGTCCTTGAGCGCCAGGCACAGCGCCGTAACCGCCCCGCGCACGCCGGAAATCTCGTTGGCCATCTGCAGGGTCGGTGTAGCAGGCCGGCCATCACCGCGAATGTCGAAGCCTTTGGCCTCGATCTGCATGGCCGAATAGAGCTGGCCCTGCCAGATGATTTCCCCCTCCTGGGCATGGCCATGGAAGCGCATGATGTTTCCGCCCAGCCGGGTGGCGTCCACCTCGTAGAGCCGGATCTGGTTACCCGGCTCAAGCTTCTGGATATCGGATTCGAATGTCATGGGGCCTCTGAAAGAGAAGACCCCGCAAGCGCGGGGTCAGTAAGGGGTAAATCGCTGATCGAAAGTCCAGCTGATGGTCACCAGGTTAGGAGCGCCGCGGGCTCTTATTTTGTAGCCTTTGGCCCTGTACCGGCCCTGAACACCACCCGGTGGGGTCCAGTAGCAGGTGCGATAGCCCTCATGACGGTCCAGAAATTTGCGAATCTCAAAGGCCTCCTCCCCCTCAATCAGCAGGCCTGTGTGGGACAAGCTCCAGGACTGAGTCTTAGTGTTGATGCCGACGCCACCCGCCTGCACAAACCCATCCCCGAAGTTGTTCTCCCAGGTGTTTTGCTTGACCTCGCCGTCAGCTTCGGCCTCAACGTCAAAGCTGAAGATCTCTGTCATCACTTTCTCCAAAGAAGGCCGCCCTGCTGGGTTTCTCGATACAGCACATCACGCACGACACCTTCGAAGCCCTCTCGCAGACCCTCGCCCTGACGCCTCGCCTGCTCGTCACTTACTCCTTGCTGGGCCTGCACGTTGATGGGTGAGTTGATGATGATCTGCGCACCGTTCTGCGCGCGCTCCGCGCCAGCAGGAGCTGAAGAACCTCGGCCGATCATCCCAATGCGCCCATCGCTAAGAGCCTCCAGATTGCCGACGCCAATCCTGGCAGTTGCTTCGGCATCGAAAACGTATTCGCCACGGTGAACTGGGCCGGCTACTTCATCCCTCCGACCGTGGCCGGTGTAGCCGCCATCCATGAACCCTGCCCCTGCCATCGCTGAGGTTGAGGCTACCCCCGCAACCATGGGAGCTGTAGCAGCCGCCGCCGTGAGCGCAGCAGCAGGCGCCAGTGCGGGACCATAAATGGGGATGGCTGCGGTAGATGCATATGCGGCCAACTGCGCCTGGAAGGCCATTGCCTGGGCATTAGCTACCATCCCAAGGCTTGCGGACGACTGAGTGGTTTTGCCGACCACAAGCTGCACCGCCTGGTAGATCAACCACTGAGCCGCCATATCTGCCAGGGTTGATATCACTGACTTTCCGAAACCAGTGACCATGTCCGCCAATGCGTCACCGGCGTCCTTGGATCCGGTGGCCATATCGTTGAAGAATGCCCCCAGTTCACTGCGGGCGCTGCCGAGAGTAGACGCAGTAGCATCGGCTGCAATTGCAGAGTAGTTGGTGGCCGCGTCAGCGTAGTTTTGCCAAGCTTCCTGAGCACCCAGCACCCAGTTGGTCTGCAGTTCATCAACCTGCTCGTAATAGAGCTGCTGGGCGAACAGCTGCTTGTTCAGCTCTTCCTGTAAAACTTCTGTCTGGCTGGCATAGAGCTCAGGGGTAATCTGACCAGTGTTTCGCTGTTCGTTGAGGGCCTTCACATCCTCGACATACTTCTGCCGTACGGCCAGATCGGCACGCATCCGGTCACGGGCTTTGTCGCCCATCCCAATCCCCGCCAGCTCCTGCGCATAGCCGTTGATGGCTGTTTGTGTGCCAGAGGACTGCGCAGCCTTGAATGCACTCAGCTTCAGTGCATCCTCGTTGGCCTTCTTGATCTTGTTGAGCCCGTCCAGCTCTGCAGCCAGTTCCAGGAGCCGCTTTTGCTGAGCCTTCGACAGGTTGCCTAGCTTGCCCTCTTGTAGCTCAAAAGACAGCTTGGCGACCTCAGTGGCGTCCTGTTGCTTGTCGCCAGTGGTGTTGATCAGCTTGATCTGCCGCTTGTAGCCCTCCTCCGATGACTCGAAGTCTTTTAGCTGCTGCTTGGCGGCCTTTTCCGATTCGGACGCTTGTTTACGGCCTGCCTTGGCAGCAGCGTCATCGGCTTTCTTTTGCGCATCACGTGCAGCAGCCATCGACAGAATGGCCGTTTTCTGCGCGTCGGTGAGGTCAGTTTGCTCGCTGATGTGCCGCTTTGCGGCTGCTGTAAAGGTCTTGTCCTGGGCCGCAGCCAGCAGCTTCCCCTGCTGCTCGATGTACTTGTCGAACGCCTGAGTTGCAGCTGCGCGAGCGGCGGCATTCTCTCGCTCAGCGCGGGTATTCTCGTCCGTTTCCCCCGTGAGCTCGGCCATGGCCTGCTTCAGCCGCTGGATTGCGTCGGCCTTATCAGTTGCGGCGCCGCCGCTCTCCTCTAGAGCATCCGCCATTTCCGCCGTTACGCCTGGCACTTCGCGGATGATATCGGCCACCGCTTTCCAGTCGACCTTCATACCAGCGGCTTGGTCGGCGGAAGCCTTTTTAACCACTTCCATGGCCGCCTGGAACTCGGCTGGCAGCGGCGCTATGCCTGCCATGAATCCAGACGCACCCGCCAAGCCTGCGTTCGTCAGGCTGCTTTGAAACTCGAAGGCAATGGAACCCGAGGCGGTCTTGAGCTCGCCCTCGGCATCTTCGATGGAAGCCTTAAGCTCGCGCAGGGTCACCGACTGGGTCGCACGGTTGAGCTTGTTGAAGCGTTCGATAAGCTTGTCGATGGGGTCGCTGAGGTTGCCGAGTTTATCCTCCAGCACACTCGTGTTGTCGCGAAGGGTGAGGAAGGCTGTCGCCGCCCCGATAGCCAGGGCAGCAATGCCAGCGGGCCCACCCAATACACCTAACACGCCTACTGACGCTCTGCTAACGCCTGCCTGCGCAGCAGCGACTGCGTTGGTAGCACGCGTCTCAACCATCCGCGCTTCGGCAAGCTGGAGCGACAACTGAGTTTGCACAGCGGTTCCGCGCGCTGCGATGGCTTCTTTCTCTGCCAGGAACACAGCAGTCTGTGCTTTTTGCTGTTCTGCCTGAGCCGCAAGTAGTACGGCAGTCGCCTGCGATTTTCGCGCGATGGCATCGGCTACGGCAGCTCTGGTAGCAGCGATTGAGGCCGCAGCGCTTCCCGCTAACCCCCTTGCGTACCCCGCCAAAGCTCCAACCGCCACGACCCCAGCAATGTTCGCCAGGGTATCGAAGTTATCCCCGATTACGCTGATACCCTTGGCAAGGACGCCAGTTCCATCAGTGGTCTCGTTCAAGCGGCCAATGTAGACCGTGAAGGCATTGTTAAGATTTTGTAGCGCATCACGCACCGCTACGCCCATGCTGTCAGCTAGCTCACCATTTGCCTGGGCCGACTTACGCAGACCGTCAGTGAGGACGTCCAGGTTGAGCTTACCGGCCGCTCCTAGAGAGCGGATTTCCTCTGCGCTTTTACCAGTCGCCTTAGCTAACGTGTCAACTACCGTTGGCATTGCCGCGAGGATCGACTGCCAACCATCAGCTTCAACCTTTCCGGTCTGAAGCGCCTTGGAGTAAGCATCAATGGCGGATGCCGCTTTGTCAGTGCTCGCTGAGTTGGTCACAAGCAGGAAGCTGAAGCTGTCCATTACATCCAACGCTTGGCTGGTGTTGTAGCCCATGGACTTGAGGCTGTCTGCCGTCCGGATGTAAAGCTCTTGAGCTTCACTCAAGGGCCGATAGGTCCGCTTAGCTGTGTCTAGCAACCTGTCTTGCACTAGGTTGTATTCGTTGACGCTTGAGGTCGCCAGCCCCATTCGATCAGACATCTGTGAATAGGAGTCGGCTACATCAATAATGGAGCGTACTGAGGCAGCGCCCACCGCCACAGCTAAAGCATTTTTGATCAGAGCCCCGGCACGTTGGGCGCTTTCACCTGCCCTGTCAAAGCCCTCGTCGATTCGAGCAAGGCTTCGGTCAATTGCAGTAGCGCCCTTGGCAACCGTCGAATCAGCTCTCGCAATCTCTGAGCGAAGTTGAGCTGTGGTCGCCTCAATTCGAACCAGCATCCCCTGGATGTCTGTATCCGCCATCACTGTCTCCGGCCGAAAAAAAACCCGCCAGAGCGGGTTCGTGAGATTAGAAGCCTGTGGGTGTTAAATGAAAGCCGGCCGAGTTGGTAAACATCCTTCGCTTCACGGTGTCGCCTGGATTAAGTGTCACCTCAGACTCAAGGATGCCAGCACCAGCGCAATGCCTAGCGCCCGCTATGCCAATGGCGTGTGGCCCCGGCTTCAGCCCGAACTCAGCTGTTTCTCCAGCGGCAAATTCAGCAGCCAGTTTTCCATCGATGTAGAGCTCGTAGTTGCATCCTGCAGCAAGGAAACCTGAATCCCTCGTCACAATCAGTCTTGCTTGGTCTTTGGCAGAGAATGCAAAGATCCTCGAATCGGGAACTCGAGAAGCTTCAGACGATGGCATCGGAGAGGTTGAGCACCCGCTCAGAAATACGGCGATCAAGGCCGCAGTCATTAATCTCACGTCAGCACCTCACCCAAAAGCTTGAAACTTTAGCACCATCTTTTGCCATGGACGAATGATCAATGTCTTGTTTTCCCGGTCAGCGCCATCCGCAGCTTGTCTGCCACACCTGATGCACTTGGCCTGTCCTTCCCTGGCTGAGCCTTACCCTTCCCGAATGGATTCGTCATCTGTGACCACTCGATGCGCGCATCCATGGCCAGGAACAATTCCGGAAGAGGCGTGCGCCATGCTGCATCTGGTGACCAGCCAAGCCACCCGGTCGCGATTGCATAAAGCCGGTCTACGTAGCTGCCATCCTCGACAACGCTCACGCCTCCCCGGCTGTCTCCTTTCCCTCATCACCGCCGCGAGGATTGTAAAGCGCGACCAGGTAAGCATTGAGTTGGCTGGCAACGCCCAGCACGCCGGCTTGCCACACCTTCTCTGGCAGAGCGTCTGCAGCCTTGCCTTCCAGGCCGGCGCCAGCAGCCAGGATTATCGCGCAGCCATCAATGCTCAAGGCTGAGATGGTCTGCGAGGCGCCGCGGAGGCCACCAAAACGGTTTTCAATAGCCCGTACCGCTTTCAACGTTGGCTGGAGGACGAACTCCTCATCATCCAGTTTCACGGTCACAGTCCCGTGGAGGGTCTTGTTCATAACGCGCTGTCCTTGGTTACCGGGGCTGAGCCCCGGTCATTTAGGCGGCTGCTGGCAGCAGTTCCAGGATATCGGAGTTGATGCCGATGGTGATGTTGCGGCGTACGACGTTGTCGGCGGCACCTGGGGCGACGGTGTTGTTCATCACCTTGCCGCGCATGTAGAAGGTCGTCGGCCTGACCACTGGGGTGGCGGTAGGATCACCATCGTTGAGGGTGATCTTGATGTTGTAGTCGCCCTTGCTACGGTCCTTGTGAGCGACCTTCACCGCCTTCTGGCCGGCGTCGCCGTTGTCCAGGCCCACGGTCAGCGTCAGGTCACCAGCATCAGCGGTGCCTTTGTACTTACGCACGCGGCCGTTCTTCAGCGACGTGAAAGTCACGCTGCTGAATGTGTCGCCGAACTCGCCCAAGTCCTCGATTTCGCCCACCTCGACATAGGTGTCGGCTTCGTATTGGGTCTGGGTATCAGCGCCGGTTTTGCCGCCAAGCCAAAAGCGGCAGCCGGCGGCGGTGTTCAGGTTGTCTTCGGCCATGGGAAGTCCTCCAAAGGCACATTGGATAAAGCCGCGGTGCGGCTGGTAGGTGGATCAGTGGGTGGTGATGATGCGGACGGTGATCGAACCCTGGTAGGTAACCCCGTCAGCGTCACGCTGGGCGTCCGACTGGATAACGCGCACAGAGACTGCCCTGCCAACGGTCAGCGGCAGCGGGCGCTCGTCCAAGGCGGCAATGACCTCTCCGTTGATGCATTTCACCTCTGCCTGGCCAACCGTGTCAGACCAGACCGACAGGTACAGCAGGCGCTGCTCGCGTTTACGGCCCGATATCGGGCTGACGTTGACTGAGACCTCGCGGTCGATCGACACATAGGGCATGTCGGCGTCCATGGGGGCACCGTCATAAACCGGGCAGCTCACCTCGGCCTGCAGCCTGGCAAAAATGGCCTCTTGCAGCGATACCGAGGGGTCAGCCATTGCCCACCCCCTGGCTCGCCTTGCGCAGCGTCCGGCGCACTGCTGTCTCGATATCAGCCATTACATACTCACGGTTCACGTCGATGGAGGGCCGAAGCCACGGATGCGCCGGTCTGGCCGGAATGTCCGGGTACTTGCCGAAGAAATGCGTACCGTCGCTCTTGTTGGTCGCACGCCGGTTGCGGTTCCCGGCTCGCTTGCCGCCGATGTAGCCCTTGGTGCCGTACTCGATAAAGCGCAGGTAGAAGAACTTGCGGTTGTCGCGCTTACCCCTGATCCCGATCTGCGCATCAAGGCCGCTGGGAGCGACGTAGATCTTCAGCGCGGCGGCGGCAGCGCCCGTATCCTTGGGCATCAGCTGTTGCTGCGTGGCCAGCACCCGCTCAGCGGCCTGGCGCATGGCCGGGGCAAGTTCGTTGTCCATCGTCTTGTGGATGTTGCGCAGCGTTCGCCGTAGGCGGATATCGCCGCGCATCTTCGAGCGGCGGGCCATGGCCTACTCCTTGGCCTGGGCCTTGGCTGTTTTTTCCTGCGACGCGTCTTCCTTGACCTCGATCGCGTAGCCACGCGCGATCAGGCCTTCGCCGTATTCCTTCTTCACATCGAAGATATCGCCCTTTTCGCGCTCGCCGGATGCACCGGTCAGCGGGCCCAATGCTTGAATCTTCATGGTTCACCTCATGGGTTTGGTACTGATGAGCAAAGAAGTCTCATCAGCGTGTTTTCGTTGTCTGGCAACACAGCCTCGACCTCATACGTGACGCCGCGGCGGGTGAGCCTTACGCCTGCCACCATGTCAGCTCGAGGCCTGCTGATGATCTCGGCTGTAACTACCGCTTTGAGCTTTTCAGCTACAGCGATGATCCGGCCAGAAGGTGTACGCACTTCGCCCCACATCTTTGGACGAATTGCAGGGAGCCAGGTGACGACAGCCCCACCGGACTTGGTGCGCTCCTCATGACGGACAGTGACTTCAAACAAGTGACGAAGCGGTCCGGCCCTCATATGCCCCACCCCACCCGGTACGGAGTCAGCAAGGCCTGCGAGCCTCGAGGCAGGTCAGTCGCGATTGTCCCAGTCACCACGTCTTCCCGGTTGGCGTAGAGGTGACCCAGGATCAGAAGGCACGCCGACTTGAACGATGCGTTGCAGAGCATAGGCTTCTCGCCGGCTAGGCCTGCCAGTATCGCCCCTGCCATTGATTGCGCGTCGACGTAAACTTGGCGGTTGAGGTAATTCATTGCCGAGAGCTCGGCCGAGTCGATCAGCAACTGCAGATAATCGTCATCATCGTCTGGATCGCGAAGGTGGGCCCGGGCCTGCGCCATGCTGATCAATGACATGGCTCACTCCTCCAGCGGAGTGCGCGATACCAAGTTGCGGAGTTCAAGCTCTTCGGCGTGACGCCGTGGAACTTGGTAACCTGGCCCTCCGCGTCGCCGCAATTCGCCTTCGTCCATGAACGAGCGCAGCGGATAGACTCTGACCTTGGCTGGGTTTACCTCGTCCAGCCCTGCAGCACCGGCGGGGACATGCAGCGAGTCACCAGCCTGGCCTGGCTGGCTCGCCGACACGTCTGCATCCCCAACATACTCGGTCGAGGTGACTGCCGGCGCCACCCCTTCTGATACGTCTGTCGCCAAGCCACCCGCATCTTGCACGGTATTGACGCCCGATTCGGCAATAGGTGTGGTGGTTCCCGTACCACCCGCGGTCGGGTCGTCAGTGCTAGCGTCGCTGCCGATGTGCGGCGAGTTCAAGGCCTGATCAGTTGGATTTGCGCCAGCCTGCTCCTGTACGGGGGTAGGCTTGTCCTGCTTCTTAGTGTTAGCCATAGGGTTTCTCCTGGGGGCGCCATCTCTGGCGCCTTTCAAGTGGAGGGCTTAGGAACCGCTGCCGGTCAGCTCACCGGTAACGAAGGCCTCGCCGCGGTAGATGGCCAGCGCCAGACGCTGCTCAGCGCGAACGGTAACCATGTTGTTCTCGAAGTCCTTGTCGTTCTCGGTGGAGATCAGGATTTCAACATCCATGCGGTCGAAGATCTGCGCACCCAGACCGAATGCCCCGACGAGAAAGTCGTCGAGTGGCATCGCTTGAGTAGACACAACAGGCCGGCGCCACAGCGTTGGCTGTGTATCGCCCTGCGGTTGACCGATGAGGTAGCGCCCCTGTGCATCCTTCAGCAACTCGATCATTGCCCAGTCGATCGGGTTGAGGACGATACCGTCCGCTGGGAACTCAGCGAGCTCCGCCTGCAGCAGCGCTAGGCGGATACGGTCGATACGCTGCTCACCCGGCACCACTACACCACCAGGTGGAGCATAGAGCTGGGCAGCCGGCACGATACCGCCGATGTTCGCTCCGGTGCCGTTGCCGAACAGCAGCTGAGACTCTTCAGCCAGCTTGAGCCCGTAATGTCCACGGGCATCGATGAAGCTTCTCAGCGCTGGTGCATCGTCGAGAATCTGGCGACTAGCCTTGAACAGGTGCGCCAGTGTGCGTACTGGGGCATTTTCCAGCTTAAATTTGATGTCCGAATAGGGCTTGGCTGTCCCCTCGGCAACTGGACGCGCGCTGTTGGTGAAACCTTCTTCCTGAACGTACTCGACCGAGTTGCTACCGGTCTGACCCGGCGCGATCAGATCGCGAATTGTCAGGCGTCGCTCGGGGATCGCCTGAATGCCGTAGCGCCGGTCTGCCGGAACGGTATCAGCCCCCGACCCTGGCGCGGAAGTGATTGCGGCACGTGCCACCGAGATGCGTCGTGAACCGCGGAAGGACGAGTCAACTCCCTCCATTTCCTTGGCTGCAATAACGATTTCGCCTGCGGACTTCTGGCGATCTGGCTGGCTGCGCTCGCGATTTGCGTTCACCAGCTTTTGCTCGGCTTCGCCCAAGCGCGCCTGCAGTTCGCCCTGCTTGGTCAGCAGTTCATCCACCTTGGCACGAGTCTCGGCGTTCATTTCGCCAGACGCCTTCATCTGCTTTTCAGTGGCTTCGGCTTGGGTTTTGATCTGATCGCCAATGCCCTTAAGGCTGGCGTTCAGTTCTTTGACTTGCGATTCGAAATCCATGGTCAGTTTCCTTTGAGGGAGTTGAGAAGATCGATTGCCGCGCTCAGCGAGGCTGTGAGGTCTGGCGCGACAGCGCTTGGCGTGCCGGTCTGAACAGCGCGGGGCGTGTTCCCGCTGGCAGCGCGAGGCATGCCAGACTTGAAAGTGGCAAAGAGTTCGCGGCGCTCGGAGCGCGGCATACCGGCCTTGGCCAGGGCTGCGTCCATGGCCTTAAGAGCATTGGCCTGGCCGGTTTCCTCGGTCTCGCGCTCGGTGACCTCGGTCGCCGCCAGCAGGCCGGTAGCCAGCCCCAGCTCAAGCGCGCGCTTGCCGCGGATGAACGTCTCGTCATCCATCAGCTCGGCCATATCCTGGACGGGCTGGCCACTGGTCTCGGCGTAGAGGTCGGCCATCGCGGCATCGAACTCCTCCATGTCGTCCGATACGTCGCGCAGGTAGTGGCGGTTGCCGGATAGGAAAGTCCAGCAGTTGTGGATCATCAGGAAAGCGCTGCTGGCCACCTGGCGTTCGGAGCCGGCCAAGTAAATGACGGACGCTGCGCTGGCAGCCATGCCGAGCACCTTGGTGGTGACCTTCTGCTTGTGCTCGCGCAGGCGGTTGTAGATGGCGATGCCTTCGAACATGTCGCCACCGGGCGAGTTGATGTACACCGTCACCTCGCGGTCGCCGATCGCGCGTAGCGCCGCATCAATGCGCTTGACGGTCACGCCCTCCCCGTACCAGTCCTCGCCAATCACGCCGTAGATGGTGATGGTTTCCGAGGTGTTCTCTACGGCGGCCTGGATGGCGGGGTTCCATTTGTCGAGCGCACGCGGGCTCATCTCGCTGCGCAGGCCGCGAGACTGGATCTTGTGTTTCATGGGTTACTCCCCGGAGTTGCTTTTGAGCCAGTTCATCAGCGCCGCGCGCGCGGCTTGGCTGTCGTTTTGTTTGCCCAGCTGGTCAAGCGGCACCAGGTTCGATTGCACGGTGAGGATGTCGCCGCCGGGCATACTCGGCATGTTCTCTTTGTGCCGAGCCTCGTTCCGTGTCATCAGTGCGTTCTGGACCATGGTGCTGAAGTAGGAAGCGCGACCTGCGCTGTCAGCACGCAGGAAAGCTTCCAGCGAAAACTCGGAGTAGTGCTTGATCCGATCCACCGCTGTCAGGCATCGCTTGTTAACGCACTGCTCGATCGGTGCCGTATACGTCATGATGCAATAGGTCAGAAACGCGATCTGCTGTTGCTCAAGGCCTGTGCCCCAGTTGCTGCCCTTGTCGGTCTTCATCACCATCCAGGGCGGCACGCCGAACCAACGACAGATCTCCTCAATGCTGTGCCCACGCGACTCGAGCAATTGAGCGTCAGCCGGGTTGATGCCGATCATCTCGGGCTTCACGCCCTGCTCAAGCACCGGGCTTTTGCCCGCGTTCAGCGCGCCGGAGATTGTCTTCACGTAGTCTCGAAACTCGGCACGCTGCGTAGGGTTGAGCGTCTTATCCACCGAGAAGGCTACGGTGGGCATCATCCCGTTCTTGAAGGTGGTATTGGCCGCATCGTCGGCCGACATAGCCGAGCCGAATACATCGGCGCCGTAACGAATCGCCGACAGGCCCATCCGCCCGTCCAAGGTGAACGCTGGGATATGCAGCATGTCGGCCTGGGCGATCTCCCGGCGGGCGCCCTTGCGTGGCTGGAAGAAGTAACGCAGCCTGCCATCGTCGTCTGGCTCGGGAGTCACCCGCGACGGCATCAAGAAATCCAGTGCGATGACCCTTCCACCGGACCGGTGAATTTCGCAGTAGGCATTTCCCCAAAGCAGCATCGAAGCAACAACCGCCTGCCAGAAGTGGAAAGCGGCCATGTCCTCGTTCGGGCTGTTGTGCACCACATCGTAGAGCGGGAAGTCTCGCGCCGTCTCACGCCCGCCGTCCGGAAGGCGCCGGTAGATGCTGAGCGGCAAGCCTGCAACCGAGGTAGAGATGATGCGCACGCAAGCCCAGACCGCCGATAGGCGCATGGCCTTGTCGACCGTGACAGCCTTGCCGCTACTGGACTGGGCGCCCAAGAAAGCGCTCCAGAACCCACCGTCCGACAACCGAATGCTCTTGCCCAGCCAGCTGCTCATGCTTGCCGAGGGTTTGGCGGCTGCAGTGCCGAGTGCTTGAGAGAGGGTTTTAATCACTGCTCAACCCTCGGCGAATGAACGCTGCGATGCTGAACAGGCTGACCGAGCCCGCGAGCAGAGACCAGCCTGTACCCGCCAGCATCCAGATGCCCGCGCAGCCCAGGCCGAATCCGCACAGCGCGCAGATGATGAAGTAGTGAAATGCGTTCATGCGATCAGTGGATCCCGGATGCCGGCCATAAAGTTTTCCATGCCGCCTTGGCCCTCGGGATTGAGAGCCATCAGCGTCACGGCGTTGAAAAGCGCCATCAGTGGGTCGATCTTGGCCGAGCCGCTGGCCTGCTTGGTGATGAGGATTGAGTTGCCACGCGGCTCGACTTTGGCGTTACCGCAGCACCAAGCCATCATCGGCTGGCCCCCGTGTAGCAGCGTGCCCTCGGCCAGCTTGCGCTCAGCCGTCTTGATGGCTCCGCCTAGGCGCCAGCCCTGTGAAATGCCGTCGATCTTTTCGCGCGGAATCCCCACTGCCTCCAGCGCATCGAGAATCGCGCCGACGCCGGCCGGGTCCAGCCCGACCTTGTCGAGCAAGCCGGCTTGCTCAACCTGGGCCACCAGCTGCGCCACCGCCTCAATGTCGTCGCCGATGCGTTCAACCAAGGTCAGGTGTCCATCCTTGGCGAAGTCGCGGATGCGCGGCGCTTCGGATTTACGCCGCTCCAGTACTGATGGATGGGCCCAGGCGTGGGTCCAGGTCAGCCAGCGGCGTGTACCCTGCTCACGCCCGACTGCTGCCAGGCCAAGCAAGTCATCCAGCCCCCCGCCATCCACGCCGATATCGATCACTTCGCAGCGTTCGATAAGGTCTTCCATCGTGCGACATAGCTCGGAGGTCTGCGCCTCCCAGAAATCGGCACCCGCCCAGCGATCCGAAAGCAGTGCCAAGCCGATCTCGACATTGAGGTGCTTGGCCAAAAAGCCGCGGAACGATTCTTCTCCGTCGAGCTGGGCCTGTGCGTACCCACGCTCGATGAAGGGTTCGTCGACCGACAGCCCCAAGTTTGGGTTGGTGATGTACGCGTTGGAGAAGTCCCGGTGCTCACCGGCGTCCAACATCGCCTTGGGGAACTCGTACAGCACCGGCAGGAACGACTTATCGACGATCTCCCCGTCGCGAACCTTGCGGGCATATAACAGCTTCTGCCGAAAGACCCCGGCCGGCGGCGCATCGGACTGGGTTGTGGCCCAGATGATGAACCCCTCGGGTCTAGATGCCAGGCCGCCGGTGGCCTCGCGCAGCATGGCCTCAGCGTTGGCGCGCTTGCCGAACACCCAAAGCTCGTCGACGAATACGCCGATTGCCTTCTTGCCTGAGACCGTCTCGCTGTCTGCCGCCACCACCTTGAGCGTGGCGTTGGTTTGACGATGTGTCACAGTGCGCAGGTGGTCTTGCACTTTGAGCAAGGCTTTGAGCTCATCGTCGGCCGCCACCATGTCCCTGATTGGCAGGTAGGAGTTGTCCGCGATCTCCTTGGTCGGTGCGAGGATGATGAACTCACCTGAAGACCGCCAGTTAAGGATCAGTGCGGTCAGCATGATGCCGGCGGCGATGGTCGACTTGCCGTTCTTCTTGCTGATTAGCAGCATGAATTCGCTGACCAGGCGCCGGCCTGAGTCTGGGTCGTAGGCCCCGAAGATTGCGGCCACGAACTGGTTAACCCAGTCACGCACGGTCTCGCACATCAACGGACTGCCAGTGGCGTCCACCATACGCAACGCACCGAACACGTCTAAGGCTTCTTCAGCCTCAGCCGGAAACAGCGGCTCGAACGGAATTAGGCTCTGGCGGGCTACGATGCGCTGCTCCCAATCTGGGCAAGCGGTCGACCATTCCATTATTTCACCGACTGCAGCGGGCCGCGGCGAGTACCGAACTTGCCGGTAGCTGCCTTATCGGCGTTAGCCTGGGCCTGGTCCTTCTTACCGCTCTCGCCTTTTCGTGGATGGACGAATGGCATCAGCGCCTTTGCCGCGTCAACGCGCAGTTTCGGCTCGCTGCCCATGTCGTTCATCACCGACAAGAGAAAGTCCTTGGGATCGCGGTGCAGGAGTGCCTGGGCCAGGTCGAAGCCGGCGGGTTCCGGCTCGGAGTCATCCTCCTGTACCGATGGCGATTCATGGCCAGGCTCTAGCTCTTTGACGGCCTTGGCGGCAGGCCTGGCTTTAACATCCGGTTTAACATCGCCTTTAACATCTGGGGGCATCAGCCCCAGGGCGCGTAGCTTCATCAGCTCAGCCGCTACATCCTTGTCCTTGACCAGCCGAGAGCCCGCCGCAGACGCTGTCTTCTCGGAATAGCCGGCCGCCACAGCAGCGTCCCGATTGGACGCACCTTCCCTCAGCGCAGCGATGAAAGCGCGCTTGTGGGATGTTAAAGCCATTTAACAAAAATCCTGTGGGGGAAAAAAATCTGTACGTGGGGTCGGGAGCGGTCTAGCTAGATGAGAATCCCTAGCTTTTGCCCCCCCTACCCCTTTAGCGGCACGTCACTGCCGTGCCTCTAACCCGCTGCGTTGGGTCTCGGCGATCCGCTGACGCGTCAGCCACCCAGTCCCGCCGCCTCCTCAGCCTGCTTGACGGAGTCGTGGCAAGGCTTGCAGAGACTCTGCCAGTTGGCCTGGTCCCAGAAGAGAACCATGTCTCCACGGTGAGCAACGATGTGGTCGACAATCCTGGCGGCAGTTGTGCGGCCGTTCCGCTCGCAATAGACGCACAGCGGGTTGTCGCGCAGGTACCGCTCTCGGGCTTGCTGCCACTTATAGCCATAGCCGCGCTGGGAGCTGGTCATGCCGCTTCGCCAACTGCCAGGGCTCACCACCTTGACCCGAGAGCCTGCGCTCTCCTGGATGCGGGAGCCGAGCGTCTTGAGCCTGGCCATCAGCCTTTCGACTCGGTGATCAGACGCACGATGTCATCAGCCCGCTGCTTCACCTCCAGCACCTGACCGTCGAACATGCGAACGATGGCGCAGATGCCGTGCCACTGACTGCTGGTGCAGGCTTCGTCCACACGAGCGATGGCGGCGGGAGCTAGGTAACGCTTGAGGCCGTTGCTGTCGGTCAATGTGATCATTTGCTTACCCCTGAGCCTTGCGAGATAGGAACAGGTCGGAGTAGCTGCGAAGCTTCTCCACACCCATGAAGCCGACCATGCCGCCGGCGAAGGTGGCCATGCCCTGCGGCAAGCCCATCCATTCGAGCAGCGGCACTAGGGCCAGGGTGATGAGGCCGCACAAGGCGCCCTCCAAGAACATCTGCCGGCGGGTGCCACCGCCATACACCACCCGAAGGACGGCAATTGCGACGGACAGGCCAGCGGCATATAGCTGGGGCTGATGGGCCAGCACCCAGGTGAGCACGGCGGCCCACAGGCCAGGATCCTTCTCAGGCATGTTTGGCATCTCAGTTCCTCCCGTTGCGGGGAGCGAAAATTAATAAGTTCTAGCAAATGCTCAGGCTCGGATTTCCACAAAGGGTCGGTACTCATCCAGTTCGCGGAGCTGGAGGTGGGGTTATGTACCGAAGCCGCCATTGCAGAGAAGAGGTAGGGAGCAGCTCAGCGCAGCTGTTTGGACGAAGCGTCAGCAGAAACGAAAAAGCCCGGCGCAGTGGCCGGGCTTTGGGGGCATGCCTGAACAGTTACAGGAATGACAGCATGTGAGTAATTTCGCTCATTCGCTCAGTGACGTCAAGTCCCAAAAAGCTTCACTTCAACTGTTTTTGCCGACCCTTTACAATAGGCCCGAAAAGAGCCATGACGGCAGCCTTATTCTCATCAAAGTAATCCTCAGCGAAAATCTGTAAAAGCACCTTCTTTACGTCTGCTACTGAGGAACTAGGAAGTTGTTGCACCAAGGAGTCACAAACGCTATCCACTATGGCCTTGCAGGTGTCTCTCGCTTTTGGCTCATCAGGTAATGGAGGCGTAGGCACATCCTTAGCTTTTAGCAACAGCCCTCGGGACATATAATTGTCCTTCAGTGCTCCGATGACCTTTTCTCGTTGATCGTGAATGAAATGCGCCAGCCCTACCTCTGGCGTAAATGGCAAAAACGAAATTGAGGCACTTTCGCTTTTGTAAATTCTGACAATATCATCTTTTTGCGCACCATCTAATGACTCCTCGGCATCAGCATCAAGCATGACGTAAGCGCGGGTCACCGCTGGCAACAGTGGTTTCTGCTGCACATAAAAACGAAGTACATTTGTAAAGCCTCCAACGGCAATGGCTTGAACACCCGGCATGAGATCATGACCATTGAAAGCATCTGCCAGATAACGTCTTGCAAATTGATTAACCACAATCTTTGCGGCCTCATCCTCAACATAGACGATGACATCCGCTGCAAATTCTTCTTGGCTAGCCATCGCTCCCAAAACATAGGTTGGGTAGCAACCAACAGAACAACTAATTTCTCCACTTCCCGCTACTTGAAGGTACAATATATTGTGTCTTGATGACTGCTTTATCAGGGTTGCCGAGTGAGTGGAAACAACAACGGTAAGTGACTTTTCCTTTGAAATTCCAACAAGATATTTCAACAACTCACTCTGAGCCGTTGGGTGCAATGCAAGCTCGATCTCATCGATAAGAATCATCGCGCCTTTTTTGCAAGCCGCGAGTTTTCTCAATAACTTTAGAATGCACAGCTCACCTAAACTTAGATTTTTTTCCGAGTAGTACTTTTTCGCTGCTTTGGGCTGCACAGGCAGCTCAAGCAAGAAAGCAGGAGTTACCCCTTGACTAACGTTAATAACTTTTAAATTATCAAATTTTCGCGTACCAAATATTACATTTGCCGCCTGAATTATTTGCGCCGACGCAGGCTTAACCTTTCTGGGTACAACATCTTCCTTTCTGGGCTCAATCCTGTCAGCATCAGCTGCGATAAACAGCACTTCTGGATATTTCAGTGTTTCGAGCAGATGTCCGTGAGATTTTGGAGTAGGGACCCATCGCTCAGTTTTGTACTTATACGAAACAGTACCATCAGCTGTTTCGTATGAAATTGATGCGCCCTCGTTAGAGTCTAACTGATCTGACTTCCTCGACGCTGGGAAATGGACGGGGAAAGCATTTTTGTAACCTATCCGCCGAAGACAGCCCAGCACAGATGACTTTCCTGTTCCGTTCGGGCCGGTCAGGAGCCAAACACCAGGCTTCGGTATTTCAAAAGTCAGCTTAGAGATATGCCTTAGGTTCTCGATGATAATCCTTGCCACGTCCTTCTTCCTTTCGATATAGGGTACATTCATCAAAACCTAGCTATTTTATACCTCGGCAACCTATTCCGCATTGACTTTCAACAGCCCTTCGATCAGAAGAATATTTTCAGTCGCTACCAAGGCATCATTGACTAGGCCATCAAGCTTCTCATTGATTTGCGCTCTCCAACGACGGCGTGTCGGTTCGGGCGTTGCATCCAAGTCCCAGGTGTTCATGTCGTAGAAACTGTCTGGCAGGATGATCAGATCCTCTTCGAGTGCTTCGATGCGCTTCTTCGCCGCCTGTCCCGCTGCAACTGCAGCATTCACCGCGGCCTCCCGACGCCACGACGGCGCACCCAGTGGGATGTCTACCGAAACAGATTGCGGCGCCTTGCGCCGTACACCCTTGAGCTTTGGGATGGCCCATGCGGTCACCGCCTTGTAGATGAATAGTGTCGGCGCCGGGCTCGCAATGAGCGGTCGCACTAGCGTGATCGCATGTACCTTCTTCGCCTTGTTGGTGCTGTACTTGGCCACCAGCGCGTCCCATTGCCTGCTTTTGAGCATGTGGTGCAAGCGGGCCGACAGCCAGTAATCAATCTGAGAACGGTCGATGCCTCCTGATTGGCCTCCCAGTGAGGCCAAGCAGCCCCCTTCCTCCTCAGCGACCTTATACAGCTTCTGCCAAGCCTGGGCGGTCGCCGATCCCTTCTCGCCGGCCGCCAGAGCGGCCACTACTGCACCCGAAACACTACTGTAAACCATGGTCCTTTCCCCTCAATCCCCGGTGTAGTTGGTGCCGCCGGCGCCGCGCCGGTTGCATCCCTGATATGTCTCCTCAGGCCACGATGCCTGCGGGTCCTTTAATTGTTCGATCTGCCGAAGCGCTGACTGAAGCCTCATACTGAGCTGGGTTACTAGTTCATCCAGGGTCAAGGACCCGCCGGTTGATGCCACTACCCAGCCCGAGGCATTGCAGTGTTCGCATGGCAGTTCGTGAAACACGCCTTGAGTGACAGCTCTACCACGGCACAAAGGGCACTGAGCCAACTCGATCACAGCCTTCTTGAAAGCCGGGCCCTGGCTCTTTTTCAGCATTTCGAATCCTCGCTAGTAACAAGTTCGGGATAGGGGCTAGAGGCCTTGTCCGCTGCGGACTGCGCCTGAATCTGTGGGATTTCGGATAAGGCCTCTGTAAGGCCGTGAATGCGCCCAAAGCCAATGCCGTCTAACCAGGCATGCCACTTTTCCAGGGCTGCCCTACGCTGCTGCATCGCCTGGGTGTGGATGTAGGTGCTGGCGATCTTGCCCAGCGAGTGGTTCAGCAGCATCTCGCCGATGTGCCCGTCGATGCCCAGGTCAGTCCAGGTGCTGCGCGACACCTTGCGCAGGTCGTGGCTGGTCCATTCGCGCTGCCCCAGTTCGGTGAACAAAGTGCTGGCCTGCCCCTCGCTCAGGCACCCGCCGCGACGGCTGGGGAACAAATAAACGCCGTCATAGCCTTCGGCCTGCTGGATTGCCCGGTACCGCGTCAGCAGCGCGCAGACCTGGCCGGTCAGCGGCAGGCGATGCTCAGTCCGCGTCTTCGCGTTCGCCGCTGGGATAAACCACTCCCCGGCCGTGACCGATACCTCGCTCCAGCGCGCTTGACGGGTCTCGCCGATACGGGTGCCATGGGCCAGCATCATTATGGCCAGCATGGCCTTGGCGGGAGCCTCATCGAAGGCCTGGGCGAGCTGCTGCATTACGCCAGGCAAGTGCACAGAACGAAGCCGCGATGCCTTGGGTAGGATCTTGGCCTTGGTGAAATCGCTGAACCGCATGCCTGCCATGGGATCGCTGTCGATCAGGCCAAGGCGCTTAGCCTGCTTGAAGGCGGTCAGCAGCAGGGCGAACATCTGGCGCAGGTACGACAGCGATACCTCGGCCTGGGAGGGCCACATCAACTGCTTGTCCAAGGTGTCAGGCGTCACGTGGGCCAGGGCTAAGTCATCCAGGCGCGGCTTCAAGTGCTGGACGATCGCCGAGCGAGCACCAGCCTTGCGCTTGGTCGAAAGTGAGCGGTCGCGAGTCATGCGGTCGCCGTACCACTCCAGCAGTTGGCCTACGGTGGCCATGCCCGACACCACTGGCGCAGTGGCTGGATCACGCAGCAAACGCTGACGCAGCGAGGGCAACTCGGCAATCACCGCCGCAACGCTCAGTTCCGGCCAGCGGGCGACCGGTACCCACTTCTTGCCACGCACCAAGTGCCAGGTGCCGCGCTCACGATTGCTCCAGAAGCGCAGGTACAGGCCCGGGTGACGCGGATCGCGCAGATCGCGCACCGACTTGTCGGCGGCCTGCCTGCGCACCTCGGCCTCGCTCAGCTTCACTTCTCGGGTCGCGCTCATGCAGCCACCGTTGCAGGCAGTAGCAGGTAGGCGCGGATGGCCTCAACGGCGTCGATATTGCCCCGGCACACGATAGCTAGGTACCCCTGACCGGCCAGCGCCTGCATGTAGGCGTTTTGGCTAGGCGAAACCGGCGCATCGAACGGAGGCATGGCCTTGAACTCGATGTAGAGGCCGAAGTAGCCGCCGCGCGCCATCGGCAGCACCAAGTCGGGAACACCGGCTTTCACGCCCTGCTCTTTCAGCTTGGCGGCCACGGCCTTGACCCGGTGCCCACCGTTCGGAACGTGGTAGATCAGTTTGTAGGCTTGCGGGTAGCGCAGCTGCAGCTCCTGCATAAGCGCGGCTTGCTCCTGCCCCTCACGGTCGACGGGCTTGGCGCGGGCCGACTTAGCCTTGAACGATCGAAGGACGGGAGCGCTCATGCGACAAGCACCCCCTCGTTGATCAGCAGCGCCTGGGTGCGCATTACGCCCTCGGCGTGATACTGGCGAGATGTTTGACGATCCACGGCCTTGCTCCGCCCGTCGCAAGCGTCATGGCAAGCACTGCAGCACCAGGCGCCCTGCATGTCGTGCGGCTTTTTGCCAACGCCGCAGGTGCCGGCCAGGCGGTAGTGCGCCAAAACGGTAGTCTCGGGGTTGCCGTTGCACACGCCTGGGATGCGCACCTGGCATTCGCGGCCGCGCGCAGCTTTCGTCAGTTTCGATTGCCTCACGCTAAAACCTCGCACATAGGCCAGATCAGCTGCGCCTCACGCAGCGCACCGGCTTGATCCAGGCTCTGCTCCATCAGCACCATCTGGAAGGCCTTGGAGCCTACGATTACGGTCCATACGCGCTTCATGGGGTCTCCTTCAGGCCTGCGGCCTTGATGAACTGGGCGCAGGCGTGGCGCATGCCAATGGCCGAGTGATAGGCGTCCATGTGGCTATCGTCGATAGCGTCTTCCGGATCTTCGGGAGCCTCTGGCGCTGGCGGCAGCTCCACCACCAAGGCTTCTCGACTTGTCTGCCAGCCCTTCTGGAACGATTCCCAGTCGGCCTGGGCCATCGGGTCGAGGTAGTTGTTCCCCTTAGGCGGCTGGCGGCGGTGATCGCGGGAGTTGGTGCGCTCGAAGGCTTCACGCATTTCGCGCATCTTGTTGGTGTCCATCACGACTCCTCGCCTTGCAGGCTCTGCAGCAGCGTCTTGAGCTGGCGGTATTTCTCCATCGACTTGGCGCTGGATTCGCGCTCCTGCTCCACGGCCAACGCAACATCCTCGACCCGGCCGGCCAGGCGCTTCAGGTTGCTGGCCATGGTTGCGATTTCACCGGCCAGCTCGCTCAGCATTTCCAGCGGGGTGCCCTGGGCTTTCTGGTCGGCAACTACTTCGAGTTTCGGCTGCTGCTTGGCCATGACTGGCTCCTGAGTCTTCTGCTTGGCGTCTACAGGGGTGCGTTGGAAGTGGTCGCGACCCGATTTCTTGATGAGCCCGGAATCAACCAGGCTGACCAAGCAGCCCGAAACGATCCGGTTGTCCGGAGTGCTGCCGGTCAAGTTCCGCATGGCTGTCATGACCTGGACCGAAGTCCACGGCTCGTTCATGGGCACGCACTCGTAAACCTTTCTGGCCACGCCGGTTTGGCCCTGCATGAGGATTTCTTTCTTGGCTGGAGTCACACCCCCTCCCCGGCCGGCTGCCCGGCGCGCTTGATGTTCACCTGAGCGATGGCGGCACGCGTCTGCCGCTTACGCAGATAGGTTTCAACTCGGCGGCGCTGCGCATCCTTGACGCGCTGGCGGTCTTTCTTCGCCTGGGCGGCCTCGATGATGCAGCGGACCTCAGCGAGCTTCTGCCGCACTTCGGGGCTTGCCTTCGCCCGAACCTGCCCAGTGATCAGCCCGGCAATGGCTAATCCGTCCTCGCTGGGCGGTGCAATCTGTAGGTGAGCCAGATGCTTCGCGCCAGACTCTTGGCTGATGAGTTTCGAGCGCACAGCGGATTCGATCGCGGTAACGCGGCGTGCAGAGTCATAACCCAGAGAGACCTCCCACTTTGCAGGAGCCGCCTCAGCCCTTGCGGCGGCCACTAGGCGTTCGTAGGCACTCATGAAGGCCATGCGAGCGCCGACCTTGTCGCCAGCCTCAAGCACTGGGCTTGATGCCGTCATTGCCTGGCGAATCTCCCGGGTCATCACTACGGTTTCGCTTTCATCGCTGGCCGACAGGGCGATGGCCCAAGCCTCGTCCTTGCCTGGGTGGCCATCAGCCGCTTGGGCGTGCTTCAGGATGGCGGCCACGGTTAGCCGACCACCTTCACGGCGACAGTTGCGCAGCGCACCGCTCAGGACGGGCTCGCTGTAATCACGCAGGTCCTCGACCATCAGGAGCGCAGCGCCCTGGGTGAGTTGCTGCCCCATCACCTCCGCGGTGGCGAACAGGGATAGCAGCAGTTGGTCTTGCTGGTCTTCACTCAGCATGGCTTGCAGCCCTCTTCGCTCGCTGCGCTTGCAACGCCTGCTCGGCGGCGCTGAAATTGGCTTGGGTTTGCTCGATCTGGCGGGCAGTGGTGCCAGTCATCTGGCGATTGGTGACCCACTGGGTGTGGTATGCCTCAGCGTTCTGGAGCAGGTCGCCCAGGCTGTGCATGCGGTTGACCAGCTTGCTGTCGTTGATCCGGACAAAGTACGCGGCGACGTGGTGGGCAACATCGACACCCAGCCGATCGACCAACTGACCAATCTGCCCGCCGGCCTTCGCGTTCCACACCGGCCATGCGCCGTGGCGGCTGCGGTAGGCCATGGCGTAGTTAGCCCAGGCCTTGAAGGTCTTGCAGGACTGGTCTTTTGGTCCTGGCATATCCTCGGGAATTTCGCAGCGTGGGACAGTGGCTGGAACCAGCGCCAGCATGGCAGGCTGAGACGGCGCAGCCGGGGCACCCTGCGAACTGTGACTGGTATCCTGATTGGTATCCTGATTACTGGTATCTTGATTTGTCGGAGATTTTTCCGACCCTGGCTCGGATTTATTTCCGACCTTGCTCGGATTTTTTTCCGAGGTAGGTCGGATTTTTTTCCGACCCTCTTTGCCAGCCTTCAAGGTCGGATATTTTTCCGACCCATCCTCTTTTTTGTTCCACTGCGCCGCCTTGTCGGTCAGCCGGAAAAGCGTGACATTCGAAGTGCTCGAAAGCTCGATCAGACCAACGTCCTGCAGCGCCTTCAGCATGCGATAAGCCGTGTCCGGCTTGTCGGTCAGCAGTGGTAGCTCTTCGATGATCTTGGCCTTGCTCAGCACGAAAAAGACACCGTTGTCGGTCGTCGTAGCCTTGGCCCAACTAGGGCAGCCGTAAACGAACGCGAACAGGAGCGCCTGCTGGGAGTTCAGCCCCCATTCCAAGGCCTTGACCTGATTGATGGTCAGGGTGAATTGCATGTCAGGTACGCTCCTGAGTACGCGGCTTGGCGATTTCTTCTTCGGCCAACCGAGCAAGACCTTTGGTAGTTACCAGCACGCTGAAGGCCGCACGGTCGACGCCTGACTCCGGATCTGGCTTGAGCGATGTGACCTTGTGCTTGAGCAGGCCCGCGGTGATGCGGGGCTGAAAGGCGACCCAGCGTGTCGAGCCCGCGCGCCGGTAGATCCACCGGTTCTGCTCCATCCAGGCGAACAGCCTCGATGGCGCCAGCTGCAGCTGCTTCGCCGCATCGGTGATGCAGATTGCCCCACCGGCGCCGGCCAAGCGGTTGATGGCTGCGACCTTCGGAGCCTGCTTTGCCAAAGCGTCCTGAAGACGTTGGTTCTCTTCGGCCTTGTCAGCAGCGAGGCGAAGGGCCTCCGCAAAGTTGGTTGGGATCTGGACCTGGGCAATCACGCGCGCCTCTAGCTCCTGCCAGCGGTCGATGATCTTGGCGCGCAGCTCGACGCTATAGCCCGACACAACCACCAGAGTGTCCCGATAGGTGAGCAGGAACTCGGTGTACCGCTGGCCGTTCTGCTGATGGGTGTAGGGGGTCTCGTTTGATGAAACGACACCCCTTTTCACCAGCTGGCGTACCGTCTTGAGAACATTGTCGTGCGTGCTTCCCGTGAGCTGCGCGATCTCTCGCGAGGACATCACGTGGTCGACAGCGCGTGAAGGAAAACCAACCGCGCCGGGCTGGGTGTTGCGTGTATCGACTGCACTGGGCATAATCGACCTCGAAGTTAGTTGAAGAGACCGCCCGGCCAGGCGGTTTTTTTGTGCCCGAAATTCAGGCGTTATGGGCGTCCGGCGCATCCGTGGTAGCTTTTTGCTTTCACATGGAAAGGCCCAGGAGGCCGGACATATGCAATCCATCAGCCTCAACTACGCAAAGGAGTGGCAACGCCTTACGCGTGCTGCGTTGACTGAAATTCGTCCCGATGACACAAAAGCGGCTACTGAGGAACAGCGCGTGAGCGCCATCCTTAAAGCTCTGCCTGAATTCCTGCTTGCATGTTTTTGCGAACTTGAACGAGGAAAGTCCGCACGATTGTGGGAGCCACTCGAAGGCTTCAAACCGGCTCATCTCCATTTGATGCACAAGCATCACTGGACACTGGAGACGGTGCGCGCGATGACTGCTGCTGATCTTTGTCTGGCACTTCACTCAGAACTTCTTGCGATGCAGATGCCTGATGCAGCGAAGGAAGTGGTTCGGAGTGATGCGGCGCACTATGAGATGGCTGGCTTGAAGTTGGGGCTGTAGAGTCATTGCGCGACCAGCTAGGAAAGGCTTGCTTGAACGTTGCAAGCCTGTCGAGAAGCCGATCTCGTTCGGCCTCATGCCAGGCGGCCTGATCCTCAATGGTTTGGTAGCCGTTGCTTTTCGGCCACAGCATCACCATCGGCGCGTCGGGACCCGCATCCAGTGCCTCGATTCCGGCCAGGATCTGGTAAGCGGCCTCCACAGGCGTGCCCTGGGCCAGAGCCGCAATAGCCTGCACGGCAATCTCTCTGTCGAGACCGGTGAGCCGTGTCAGCGGGGTGTTGGTTTGGTCTTGGCTCATGGCATCTCTCCTGTCGATTGAGCTCGATGGCTTGTTGGCCTTGGGTACTGGATGGATCAGCAGGTGTTTCGGTCATCTACTGGCGAAGCGCCATGCTGTAGATACTTCGATACAGGGACCGCCCGGGAAAACCCGAGCGCCCTGACCTAGGCGGCTGTTGTCTTTGCATTTTTTTTGCGCGGCTTCGTCAGTTCCGCATGCATCTGGTCGATCGCAGATCCTGCTACGTAGCTCGGATTGCTTATCTGTCCGTTACGAATGCGGAAAATCGTCGAAATGTCGCATTTCGCACGCTCGGCAATGGCCTTGTAGGTCAGGCCTGAGCCAAGCAATGCAGTCAGCTTGTTTGGAAGATCGGTAGCGCCCATGGCTGCCTCCTGTGTAGATATGCACATGATCATGCACTGGTGCATATATGTCAACGAACCACCATATTGCTCTATGCACTGCTGGGAGGCAGCATTGCACCTATGCATAAGTCGATAGATAAAATTCTCGCTCACCTGATGGCCGAAAAAGGCATCAATCAGGTAGAGCTATCTGAGCGAACAGGGGTTGGGCAATCGACCATCTCCAGGATTCTCAAGCCTCTGGGCACCAAGGGGATCAAAGAGCCCGCAGACAGGCAGGTCCGCCCCATTGCCGATTATTTTGGAATCAGCACTGATCAGTTAAGGGGCTACGAGCCGCTTGCTGACAGCGACGCTGAGCCTAAGCCCCGTGATTCATTATCGACTTCAGAAATCGTCCGCCAAATGCTGGTGAAGCACGGCAAGGGGTTGTCTGCCGATGCTCGAAAGAAGATCGCGGAAGCCATTGACGAAAAATCTGCGGAGCAATCAGCGACTAAGCTGTTGACTGCCGATTTCCCTCGCCCAGGCCTAGTAGGCGATGAGGTGTGGATTGCTCACTACGACGTGCGCGGAGCAATGGGTGATGGCGAGGTAGCTCACGACTTCCCTGAGATGCTGCAAGACATCCGCGTCAGCCCTACTCATCTACGTGAGATGGGAGTGGAGTTCAAAGAGCACTTCCATCTGAAGCTCATAACGGGTGTGGGTCAGTCGATGGCACCCACCATCAAAAGCCGCGATCCGCTGGTCGTTGACATCAGCATCCGTGAGTTCGTGGGCGACGGGGTCTACTACTTTTCCCACCAGGGTCATCAGTACATCAAGCGCCTACAGAAGAAAGGTCGCGACCATTTCAAAATGATTTCAGATAACACAAATCATCCTCCTGAAGACATTCGGGTTGATGAGACCTACATCCAGGCGAGAGTGCTGCTGGTCTGGAATGCACACCTGGTTTAGCGGCAGGTATCTCTGTCTCAAGGACTGAGCACGAGCCGCTACGTTAGATGTCCACCTATCAAGCAAAAGGAGCTGTGCTAAAGTGACTGACAAACCCCAACGTCCCCCTCAGCCTAGACCTAATCCTATTCCTCCACGCCCAACTCCTACGCAAGACGGCTGGGGTAAAAGAGATGGCGGTGGCGGTCCTAACACTATCTCCGAAAGCAGACCGGTCCCCCCAAGGCCTAAAAGAGACCCTTGACCATGACAGATGTAGACATTGCCACAGAGGTGCATGAACTGGAGTTCTATGTCCAGCGCAATGTCAGGTATCACATGCGTCGTGGAGCATTTTTTCTTCGCTGGGGGCGGTTCACCGCTTTCGTAGGGGTTGTGTTCGGGTCGGCCACTGTCACTTCACTTATCGCCGGCTCCTCAGCTTTTTTAGTAGGTGGGTCTGCATTGTTGGTGACCTTGGCTTCCTCGGTAGATTTGGTAGTCGGGACCGGTCAACGGGCTTGGCTTCACAACGATCTACGAAAGCGGTATCTGGATATCGAGGCGGAGATGCTGGCCGTTCCTCCTGATTCAGCCAAGTTACGCGAAATGAGAAGTAAAATTCGTCGGATTGAAGCTGATGAGCCGCCGACGCTGCCGGCATTAGAGTTGCTCGCCCGTGATGATGTGATCCGATCAATCTATTCACGCGAGGAAGCGGCGAAGCATGTCAGCCGCCTTAGCTGGTTCAAGCGAACTACTGCCCAGTGGTTTGATTGGGATACATCGAACGCTTGAACCTCACAAATACAGACCGATCCTCTGCCGGTCCTTTTCAGCACTAGAAAGGCGCCTCCTCCTCAAGCTTTTCCTCCTCCCAGTCCTTGGGCGCTATCAGGTCATCGCGATCTTCGGGTTTCTGCGCCTCCCACCTAACCGTGACGCTCTCGTCATCGTTGAAAGTCAGATCCAGCTCAGGCGTTTCGACTAGCAGCCCCATCACCTCCTCCCATTCCATATCTCCATCCGTGTCCAGGCGATGGATCGTCACCCAGCGCTGCGACTGCGCAATCGGGTGATTGATCATCGATGAGACTCGAAGGCCGAGACGCTCTACCCCGGTCATTTCTTGGCGTGTTTGCTGTGTGAGTTTTTTGTTCCTGGCCACTTCGCTCTCCCTAATTACTGTATGCATATCCAGCACTCGAGAAGCATAACCAAGCCCTAGGGAAAAGGTAAACCCCTGCCAACGAAACGTCTTCGTAAGAGGTAGGAACAAATTCTATGCACCAGTGCATTGACATATTAATTGCACTGGTGCATATTTTCCTCGTCGCAGCCACTAACGCTGACTGCCGAGGCCAATGAGTCTCACCGCTCTTTACACAACCAGACGTGACCACCTCGACGCACCCAGGCCATCACCTGGGTCGGGACAAGCTAAGTCGTCGACCATGCAGCCTCTGGATAGCTGCCGGACTCCCCCATGGGAGGACGCCAAACCATGCGAGCCACCTGATGCGTAGCCAGTAGCTGCAGCAGGCAGTGGTGGGGAAACCCGGCGCCGAGCATGGAGCGGATCAAAGACCATAGGAGGAACCTGCCAATGAAGTAGCTAGCCCAGCCGGAACACGGACCGGCAACCCGCGACGAGCTGCCCTACCCAGTAGGCCGCCGAGCTGCAGCTGGCAGTCGTGTAGCGAATACCTAACCCCATGACCACCCCGCCAAGGCCGATCAAAGCGAGGTGACCAGGGAAGCTCAAGGCCAGACAGAAGATCGGGTGAAGCCATCGGTGGTGGAACTCGAGCACGGTTTCACTGGCTGGCCTTCTCACGAGGGCCAGACGGGAAATCAACCACACATGGATGGATCACCCAATGACTCAACAAACTCTTCAAGAAATGCTGGTCGAGCGCGTCAGCCTGTACGCCCAGTCTGATCGTGCGCGCGAATTGATCGATCAAGGCGTTGAAAGCATGTTCAAGGATGTGGTGAGAGACACTTTCCGCTCCTACAGCGATTTCGGCAAAGCCGTGCAGGAGGCCGTGAAGGCAGCTCTACCAGCAAACGTCTCCGACATGTTCGAGCTGCAGCGCTACAACGCCCTGGTGGCAAACGCACTTAGGGAGCGCTGGGAGGCAGCTGCGCTGCAGTCCACCGTCCTGGACCACGCTGAGAAAGCCATCGCTGAGGTGATGGACGGTGAAGGCCTGCTGAGCGGTGAAGTTTCGCTCAAAGGGTTGCTGGACGAGTTCGTGAGCGAGCACCGCGAGAAGGCCGCCGAGGAGCATTGGGTTAACCCAGAAATTCGCTTCGAAGAAACAATGAGCGGCCGGTCAGAGTTCCTCTACATAGGCTTCGATCCAGAGCCAGAGGACAGCCGTGCCATGTCTTCCTGGCGAACTGAGACGCGGGGAATTTACAGCTTAAAAAACTCGCTGCACGTTCACATCGTAGGGTCACGCAAGACGGATGAGCCGCACCGCCCCACCGTGCAGGTGGCCGAAGTTCTCAGTGCGAAGCTGGACGACAAACGTATAGCCGTGAACATGCGGATTCGCACCAAGTGGGAACGCATGCTGGCCTCGCTCTACTTCGGCAATGCCGTGCTACTCATCGACTGCGATCCAGACGATTTCAGCTACGGCTTCGACGACTGACGATCATCAACCAAGGAGTAGGACCATGCTGATACTGACCCGCAAAGTGGGCGAAACCATCGTGATCAACGACACCATCCGCGTGACGGTGCTGCAGGTGAAGGGTGGCCAGGTACGCCTGGGTATCGAAGCACCGAAGGACGTGTCAGTGCATAGGCACGAAATTCAGGAGCGCATCGATTCAAAAGCCGATGTTGCTGCCTGAACCGATTTCACTTGCTGGCCTTGGCGACAGGGCCAGACGGGAAATTAACCGCCCTGGAGGGCAAACAGATGCGCAACATCAACCAGTTCCGCAAGCCAGGTGAAACCACAGAGCACTTCCGTTCCCGTCGCGCTCGCGGCGTCTGCGTGAACATTCAGAGCTGGATTCAAGAGCAGCGCGAGCTGTTCGGCCTATCGAAGGGCTACGCCGATCGCCCGAGCATCCGTGCGCAGTGGGACAAATATCGCGCCCAGTACTTCGATCGCCTGGCCCTTGCGAAACCTCTTCCGTAGACAACCAGCGCCACGTCAGCCCTGACGTTAACTGCCCGATGCCCTGCTCCCCATCGCAGGCTGCATCGGGGTGTGATCTGGAAAGGCGACTCCATACCGGGTGCGGCCTGTCACCGCGCTGAGCCCTCGAGGCGGAACTGAATGGGCGACCTTGCAATGACAAGCGCAGATCACACCCCGATGCAGAGATATCGTAAAGCGCATCACCGCGAGCCTTACAAATCGTAAAGCGCACCCAGCCGAACATTAGCAGCCCCCTTCCCTTCACATCCAACCGCATTGGCAGGCGCCAGGCTGGCTTTTCACGCCCAGTTTGGTCACTGCGCCTGGCGTCTGACCAATGCGGTTGCTGAGGACAATCATGGACACGATCACCTGCGGCTCATGGATTGGCCAGCTCGGCAAAGCGCTGGCGCCCCGCGAGCTGGAAGCACTGCTCTGGGTTGCTCAGGGCCTGACCACGAAAGAGATCGCGCGGCAGATGGCGGTCACGCCAGGAACCGTGGCCAACCGTATCGAGGCTGCGCTGTTCAAGCTGGAGGCCGGTCGCCGCATTGAGGCGGTCACCAAGGCCATGCGCCAGCAGATCATCAGCCCGCTCTGCATCGTGCTGGCCAGCCTCATCGCCATGCACTCGACCTTCAACGACAACGATCCGATGCGCCGCGACCGCCGTGCACCGGAGCGCCGCACCGCTCAAGTTCGAATCCTTCGCCGGGCTGAAAGCCTGGAACTTCACGCCTGAAACAAGGAGCCCCACCATGAACGCATCCATCCGCAACAGCCGTAAGCAGTACGAGCAGGTCCAGCAGGAAGCATTGGCCGCATCCGCACGCTTCCGTAGCAACTCCCGCTTCTACGTCCAACCTGCAAGCGGTAACAGCTGGGCAGTGGTCGGCGCCACCGACAACCGCTTGTATGGCCAGCGCCGACGCTACTTCGACGCGGTGACCTACGCCGAGAGCCTCGAGCGCGCAGTCAACGCCAAGTCGGTACCGGTCGTTGCTGTCACCCCGCCTGATGACGTGCGCACCCGCTGGGCTGCGCTGTGGGCATTGGTGTTGATCATCATGGGTGGAGCGTTCTCGTCATGAGCCGCGGAGTAAACAAAGTCATCCTGGTCGGCACGCTCGGCCAAGACCCCGACGTCCGCTATCTGCCCAACGGCAACGCCGTGACCAACCTCAGCATGGCCACCAGCGAGCAGTGGACGGACAAGCAATCAGGCCAGAGGGTCGAGCGCACCGAATGGCACCGAGTCGTGCTGTTCGGGAAGGTGGTGGAGATCGCCGGAGAGTACGCCCGTAAGGGCTCCCAGCTTTACATCGAGGGCAAGCTGCAAACCCGCGAGTGGGAAAAGGACGGCATCAAACGCTACACGACCGAGGTGCACGTCGACATGCGCGGCACCATGCAGCTGCTCGGTGGGAGACCGCAGGGCCAGCAGCCTGGTCAGGCACCCGATCGGCAGCCGCCACAGCAGCGCCCGGCGCGTCAGCAGAGCCAGCAGGCAGCGCCGCCGGACAACGACAGCTTCGACGACGATATACCGTTCGCGCCTCTCCACTACCTGGCCGGTGCATAGCATGAAACGCCGGCATGTGGTCCACCCCACCGCGTACTACCTCGGGCGGGCTGTTGCCGAGACAACAGCCAGTCACGCGATACCCAGCCATACGGCTGGCTGACGGTGAACTGCGGCTGGTGGCTTGCCGGCTGGCATGACCGAGACATGGAGCTTTCCGCCTGACCGGGTAGAAAGCCTGAGCTTACTAACTTACCGCTCTACCAGAGAGCGAATGGAATTAAACCACCCGTAGTCAAAGTTATCGGGGTCGCGGGTAAACCTGAGGAAGTAATACATCTCTGAGATAAAGTTACTAGCCGTAAGTACACATCCGGCAATCACATAACCCTTAACAGAAAATTCGAAAGCCCATAGCAACAGTGCTATTAAAAACATTGATACAGCGTGGTTGATTGCTAGACGCAGGTACCACTCTCGCGGACCACCCCATTTGTCAATATGGCCAGGATGACTCCTAAGCAAATTAAAATAAGCAGAGGCAGAGAACAGCATAGCCACTAGAAATGGTGGGGCTGTAATGGCAGAAGCGAGGACAAAAAGCTTCCAGAACTCGAGCATGATGAATAACTGCGGCTTAAGTAAAAAAAGAATTAGAAATCCGGGAGCAAGAAAGGCAAAAAAGAAAGATGCGGCATTGGCCGAAAAAGACACATTTACATCCTTAAGATCAATCATGACGCCCTCTCGACCAAAATTTTGATTTTACCAGCGTACACACCATGCCGCATCCGGCCACGGAGGGCGGCGCATCAGGCGATACGCATGCGATCAGGATCAGCCCTCATATACCTTACCCAGGGATCGGGATCGCCACGATCAGCAAAGTAGACTATGACCTGCGGAATTAGCCAGCGCGCCGCGTCGAGAAGCAATGACGACGAACCGCTTGGGGCACCTTCCTCGTAGATGTATCGAAGCGAAATGAACGTGTTCTGCTTTTGAGTAAATAGATCTTCCAGCTGGCTTAGACTGAACACACTGGCGACATCGGTAGGCACGAGGTGGTAGAGGTCCAGTAGGTTATGTCCACCTCTCACGGACCTCAGCCGAGCTTTGTACTGCTGTAAGACTGTGCCTGCGCTGTCATTTTCTACCGGAGTTGCCAGCAAGCTTTTCAGAGCCAATTCTATCGATAAAGCCGCATTCACCTCACTCTCAAAGGTTAATCCTGCTTTTTCCAGCAATGCTGCAGCTCTTGCATATCGATGAGCTGACTCCAACACCCTTCCGGCCATTGCGTACCTCACTTCCAAGAAATCAACGCACACGAAATTTAATCTATCACGCCTCCCTAGCGAGGGCGGCGCCTGCACGCAATGATCACACAACATGACCCAGCAGCACCGCAGGCCCACTCTCGAGCCGAGCAGCTAACTGACGTGAACGAGGCCACTTACACCGAACTGTGGGCAACGGCCCATCCCATTCACCTAGTGGCATCCGGCTGGATCGCCATCCCTACCGACAAAACGCTCGACGAAGCAGAGGCCGCCAAGATCTTTGCCGCTGTCGGCGCCTGGAATCAGCAGAAAGCAGCATGAAACGCATCAACGCACGCGTCCGGCACGGCCGGCGCCAGCAGCACATCAATCTGCCGCCCAGCGGCTTGGGAGGTATCCACCATGGCCGAGGAGAAGACAGCGGCTGCCAGGCACTCTGCGAACTACCGAGACCGGCAAAAGAAGCAGGCTGCGAAACTGGGCATCGAGAAGGTGTTCTTCAACATGCCGGAAGGGATCAAGGTTGCCATGGCTGCCGAGATCGAGCGGCACGGCTACGACCAAGTTCAAGAGCTTTGGCAGGACCTTGCCTTGTCGTGGATTGCGCAGGAGCATGAAGAGCGGGCGCGTCGCCTTGAACGACCTGACGCGCCAGCTTTTTATATCTCGCCCAAACTAGCGCGACAGTTCAAGGAGGCCAGTATGGCTGAGCTGAAGCGCGATCCGGGCGACGAGATCGTCAGTCCTTCAGCGTGACATGCCCCTTGCCAGCAGTTGCGATGGCGAGGAGTTCATGCTGCTGCTTCGTTGCCAGTCCGTTGAGAACCAGGTGCCCGCCACCCATCTTTGCCGCCTGGGCCAGCGCAACGATCTCATGCTGCATCTTTGTCTTCACTTCCAGTTCCAGCCCTGCACCAGCCGAGAGTATTGCGACCAGTTCGTGCTGCTGTTTTGTCTTGAACGCCACTTCCAACTCCTTTTGACCCGGCCCTATGCCGGTCACCCGTATACCCCATCCCAAACCAAATTGCCACCATGCCAAGTATCAGAGAATCGGCAACAGCTTTCCCTGGTAGCGGCGGACGGACAAAGCGTTACCGACTGCACCCGCCTGGTAGCCAGCAGGCAGCATGCGAATACGGCCCTTTTCGTTGAATGCGCCAGATTCAATCAATGAGCGCAGACCAGCCTCATCTACACCGATGTAGTTGAGGTTGTTGTCTGTCTCAAGGGTGTAGCTGTATTGGCCGGCCTTATTACCGCGGGTAAGCTTGTACGGATGACAGACCTGGCCGGCCTGATTTACGCCGATCACGTCCTCTAGCAATCCAGCCATCTCTATCTTCCTCAAAAGGTGGAGAGCTCTAATTACCCTATAAGTTTCTAATTTGCCACCATACCGCATCCGGTCACGGGGGACGAGTACGAAGCGAAAAAACCAGTGGCTGCCAATAACCGTCTAAGCGTTGCCAAGCTATTGAAAAACTATCGGCAAGGTAAAGAGCAATTCAGACTTTGTAGACACTCTCCCGCGTAAGACCTGTCTCTCATGCAGTATGTTCTACAGGCCGTATCGTGCCCGAATGGCCTGCACTGATTGTAGTTAGTGCATTGAGGCTCGCCCTGACAGCCTAACGGAGACGGGCCTGGATCACTGGTGACTGGCGAATCATTGGTGGTGCAAGCCGATAAAGCGAGGGTAAGAAAAACCGCTGCCATATTTATGTTTTTCATACTAAACACCTTATGAATTGCCCCATGAAGCCTAACAGCAGTATAGACCTCCACTGAGAAAGTAGCAGCTTGCGCGGTCCTCGCGTTAGGCCTAATTCGCGCAGTGGTCTGCTAGTTCGGCCCCCTCGAGCGCCTCAGCGCTTATCGTGGAACTCAGGCGGCCAGGCGCTCATGAACCAAATGATCCCTGGGATCATCACGTAGAGCCATAGCTGGCTCGGATAAACGCAGATGCCGACAGCCCAGACCGCGAGCAAGGTACCTCCCGCTCGCCGCCTCCGCTTTGGCGTGAACCAATTCTGAAAAGCTGTATGCCTCTCCCGCAAGCCCATTACCACTCTCCTTGTTCAGTAAGCGGCGGAGCATATCACCCCCTATTCAACGATAACGCCTGCCCGGCGAGGGCGGCGCCTGCACGCAAGGACCAACAATATGACCGAACAACAGCACGACGAAAGCAAGCTCGAGCGGGTCATCCGCAAGATCAAGCGCTGCCTGGCCCTGTCCAAAAGCTCGAACGAAAACGAGGCCGCCACGGCCATGCGCCAGGCACAAGCGCTGATGCGCGAGTACCGCCTCACCGAGCTGGATGTCCGTCTGAGCGACATAGATGAAGTCCAGTCGGAAAAGTCCAGGGCGAACCGTCGGCCAACCTGGGATCGTCACCTCAGCGGGATTGTGGCCAGAGTGTTTGGTTGCCGACCTCTCTCGTATCGCCACTGGTGCGGCACCTCCGGGCGCATGGTGGAGCGGGCCTTGTTTGTTGGTGTCACACCAGCACCCCAGATCGCTATGTACGCCTACGAAACCCTGCTTGCCAAGCTGACGCAAGCCCGGCGCGACTATGTGGCACGGGTCAGATGCGGCAAGAGCCGCAGCGCCTACTCGCCAGAGACTGCCGGCGACCACTTCGCAATCGCGTGGGTTTCAGTGGTGCACGGAAAGCTCCACGAGCTGGTGCCGCAGGGTGAAGAAGATCCAGCTATCGAGCAGCACTCCAGTGGCCGCGACCTAGTGCAGGTCGAAAGCCAGGAAAAAGCGCTGATCGAGGAGTACCTCGCCGGGAAGGAGATCGGAAAGCCACGCAAGGCTCGCGAGATTGAACTCGATATGGCCGCCCAGATTGCAGGGATGCTGGCCGGCCAGAAAGTCAAATTGAATCCCGGCCTGGCTACGGGCGGAGAGTCACAGCTACAGCTGACAGGCGCGTGAGGCTTCAATATGACCACAGCAATCGACCTTTTCGCCGGCCTCGGCGGATGGAGCACCGGCGCGCGCGCAGCAGGCGTCCAAGTTCTCTGGGCGGCAAACCACTGGCCTGAGGCAGTAAAGTGGCACGCGGCCAATCATCAGGACACCGACCACGTGTGCCAGGACTTGCACCAGGCCAACTGGGCGGCAGTACCTCGCTCTGATATCGGCATTGCCTCCCCATGCTGCCAGGGCCATGCAAAGGCCAGGGGCAAGAAGAACGGAAACCCTGAGCATGATGCTTCAAGATCCACGGCCTGGGCCGTGCCGTCTGCTGCTGAGGTGCTGGACCAAGATGCTTGGGTGGTCGAGAACGTGCCCGAGTTCGTGAACTGGGTGCTCTACCCCAGCTGGGTGGATGCGATGCGGCGCCTGGGCTACCAGGTCGCGCCACACATTGTTGATTGCGCCGACCTGGGGGTGCCGCAGCATCGAGTCCGCCTGTTCCTGATCTGCACCAAGAGCAAGGCGCCGATTCAGCTGCAACTGCAACAGTGCGAGCATGTGCCGGCCAACAGCTTCCTCGACTTCGACGCCGGGCGATGGTCACAGATCGAAAAGCCAGGCAGAGCCCCGGCCACTCTCGAACGGGTGCGCAACGGCCGCCAGCGCTTCGGCGACCGGTTCATCATGCCCTACTACGGCAAGGGCTCCGGGACCACTGGCCGAGACATCAACCGACCTATCGGCACCATTACCACCCTGGACCGCTGGGCACTGGTCGACGGTGACCGCATGCGGGTGCTCAGTGCCAATGAGGCCCTGGCCGCAATGTCGTTCCCAGCCGACACCCTTCGCCCAGACAACCATCGGTTAACAATGCACATGGCCGGCAACGCGGTACCGCCGCTGGCAGGACAACGTGTAATTGAAGCACTCATGGCAGCGGCCTGAAATGGTCAAAAAGCCGAATGATCTCGGTCGTGAGACTGGCTGCGAGGTAGATGATTTTAAGAATCTGGAGGAGGGTCATAGTGCTCACCTTGAGGATAGATGAACCTATGATAGGCCCTTTGATTCTTCACTAATTTTCAAGAACTTACAAGCATCTGATCGCCTGTATATCCAAAGTCCTCTATTGGTCCTCCGGAGCGGTTCGACCGCACACTTTCCGCTGTAACCCCTCTCCACTCTATTCACTGCCGCGATATGGCGGCCAAGGAATCCCCGTGCTCGACGCAAACATTCACGAAGCCCTCAACACACTCACCGCCAGCCAGCTGGCCAAGCTGCTTGTCATGCGGAAAGGGCTCGAATTCGCCTACGACTACACGTTCACCGACGATGATGGGCAGGAAACCTACATCGACGAGGCTTTCCTGGCTGCAGCGCCGGGCGAGTTGATCGACAACCTGTTCGACGAAAACGAGCACGACGACGCGATCAACGAGGTCCGCTACGAGGCCGAAGACGTCAGCGGGATCCGCGAGTGGTGTCACTACAGCTGGGGGATGAACTACGAGATCGACGTAAAGGCATTCATCCTGCCTGACGGTCGCGCCCTCGCCTTCTGCGAGATGAGCGGCGGCGGCAAGCACGGTGATCCGAACGCCTACCCATGGGTGAACGAGGCTAAGTTCATCAAGGTCGCCGGAGTCGAGGAGCGCGTCATCAAGACCTACAAGTTCGAGGAGATCCCAGACGCACCTGAGGTGCAGCCATGACCCGCCTCTCCCTCTGCCTCCTGCTGCTGGCCACCGGTGCCAGCGCAGCACCCAAGCCACACGAGAACGTCATCGACGTGCAGCACGACAGCAAGCGCGGCGTGACCTGCTACCTGCTCAATGGGGTCGGCATCAGCTGCATCCCCGACAGCCAGCTGCAGGCAGGTAACGAGCGCCAGCTCTCCCCGCACGAAACCCAACCCGAACCTACACCCGCTCTGGCGCCTGGGCGCTGGATTGATGAGAGGTATGAGCTGTGAACATTACAGAAGCCAAGAGAGCTGAGTTCGAAACAGCATTCGTCAAGCAAACAGCCAGCATGAGGGACTCTCGAAGCACCGAGTACGCAATCGTTCTCCTCGAGGGTATGAAAGCTAACCGCACAACGGAGTCCTACCAAAACCCGGTAGCCGCAGCCGCCTGGTGGGCATGGAACGCTTCCCGCGAAGCCGTGGTTCTGGTCATCCCAAGCTTTGATGATTACCCGACGAGCATGGAGCGCGACATGCGCGAGTCGCTTCGCTCTGCCATTGAGGCCCAAGGCCTGAAGGTGGCGCCATGACCGACCTGATCGAAGTGAAGACGGCAGAACTGAGCGGCGAAGCTCTGGCCTGGGCTGTTGCGAAAGCGGACGGCCTCGAGCCGCGCCTGGAGCCACCGCACTACGGCAACGGCTGGCGTGTGTTCTGCGATACCACGTTCGGGAACAGCAAGCGTTACAACCCGCAGGAAGACTGGGCGCTGGGCGGTCCGCTGAAGATCAAGCATCGCATCGGAGACGGTCCGATAAACGGTGGCTGGGTTGCGCACCCCAGCAGGCCAAACGAACCCACAGACTGGCTTGAGGGGGCAGAGCCCTTGACTGCGATCTGCTGCGCCGTCGTCGTAAAGATCGCTGGATGGGTAGTCCAGGTGCCGAAGGAGCTGATGCCGTGAGCACCGCAGCCAAGGTGCTCGATCCTTGCAGCGCCAGCCGCATGATGTGGTTCGACAAGGAAGACCAGCGCGCCCTCTTCGGTGACATCCGCGACGAACAGCACATGCTCTGCGATGGCCGCGTGCTGAAGGTTGAGCCCGATGTGCTGATGGACTTCCGTTGCCTGCCCTTCGAGGCCTCAACCTTCCGCCTGGTCGTGTTCGACCCACCGCACCTGACCCGAGCCGGCGTAGATAGCTGGATGCGGGCAAAGTACGGCGTACTCACCAGCGACTGGCGAGAGGACATTCGCCAGGGTTTCGCCGAGTGCTTCCGCGTGCTTGAGCCCGAGGGGATCCTGATCTTCAAGTGGAACGAAACCCAGGTCCTGGTCAGCGAGCTGCTGACCCTCACCGATGAGAAACCCCTGTTTGGACACAAGTCCGGTAAACGCGAAAAGACGCACTGGATCACCTTCATGAAGCGCCCCGTAGCCTAACCCCTCCCCCTACTACTCAAGCCCGCCGACATGCGCGGGCTAGGAGAGCTATTGCCATGAAGAAAGAAGATTTGGCGAACCTGCCCGAGAAGATCCGAATTGCCACTGAGGCCGGCACAGCCGCTGCCAATGAATGCAGGGACGACAGCGGCAGCGCCAACCTGGACCGGGTTGTGATCCCGCTGCGCGGCATGCGCGCCAGCCTGATCAAAGACTTGCCAGGTGATGTTTACCCGGCCAGCACCTATCACCCTCGCGGGCTGCTTTTATCAGCGCCATTCGCTGGCATCGGCAATAGACGCTATGCCGGCGTGCAGGCTATGTACCGGTCGCTCAAGGCGCAAGGCGTGGACTGCTACGTGTACTACCAACTCGACTGACCACCAACCTGCCGCCACCAGCGGCGTGGAGACCACCCCATGGAACATGCAAGCGAGTTTCTCGACGAGGACGAGGTGGTGCGGGTGACCGGCTACCAGCTCCCGAGCAAACAGATCGCGTGGCTGGCCAACAATGGCTGGCAGTACACGCTCACCCGGGCCAGGCGGCCCATTGTTGGCAGGGTATACGCCCGGCTCAAGATGGCAGGCGTCAAGCCAACGGCTACGAATGCCACGGCTGAAACATGGACATTGGATTTATCGCGCGTGGGGTAGAAAGTGCGCCATAGAAAAAAGGAAAACCGTGATCTGCCGGAGCGCATGCTTCGGCGGGCCCGGAAAAGGAAAGGCGGGAAAATTTGGGTTGCGTACTACTACTGCGGTAGAGACGCAGACGGAAAGAGGATAGAAATCCCATTGGGGCAGGACTTGGCGGAGGCGAAGCTTGAGTGGGCGCGCCTGGAGCAGAAGGCAAAGCCGAAGGTTATGGCGACGATGGGCGAGCTATTCGAACGGTATGAGCGGGACATTATCCCGACGAAAGCGCCGCGAACCCAGAAAGACAACAAGTACGAGCTGGAACGCCTGCGCAAGGCGTTCTCTGAAGCTCCAATCGATGCGATCAGTCCGCCAGTCATCGCCCAGTACCGGGACGCCCGCACCGCGAAGACTCGAGCAAACCGGGAGATCGCACTGCTCTCCCACGTTTTCACCATGGCCATGGAGTGGGGCTTCGTCGAGCGCAACCCCTGCCTGGCGGTTCGCCGCAACAAAGAGAAGGTCCGCGACTTCTACGCGGCCGACGAAATCTGGGATGCGGTGTACGCCGAAGGCGACCAGGGTCTCAAGGACGCCATGGACTTAGCCTACCTGGCTGGTCAACGCCCAGCCGACACCCTGAAATTCAGCACTGTAGACCTCGACGAGGACTACTTGTGGGTCGACCAGAACAAGACAGACAAGAGGTTGCGAATTCGACGGCACATCAATGGCGTGCCGACCGGCCTAGGCCTGTTCATCGAAGCGCTTCTTGAGCGGCGCAAGCTCCAGGGCGTGCGCAATTCACGCCTGATTACCAATGACGGCGGCCTGCGGATGAGCTGGGAAATGCTAAGGAATCGCTTCAGTGAGGCGCGGGACAAGGCGGCTCGCAAGCTGATCGCCGACGGCAACAGTGACCTGGCCGCCAAAGTTCGGCAATTTCAGTTCCGCGATATACGCCCGAAGGCTGCTTCGGAGATCGAGGATATCAGCCACGCCAGCCGATTGCTTGGGCACTCTAAGGAAGAAATCACCAAGCGAGTTTACCGCCGCGTTGGTGAGGTCGTTAGCCCCACGAAATAGGCAAGGTTGCGGAACACATGCCATAAGTTGCGGAACACTTCGTATTTTCTTGGCACAAAGAAAAACCCCGCAGACGTCAATCTGCGGGGCTTTCGAATATGGAGGCCGAGGTCGGAATCGAACCGGCGTAGACGGATTTGCAATCCGGAGCATAACCACTTTGCTACTCGGCCTCAAAGTTCGGAGTTAGCCGCTTACGCTTCGCTATCTCCTTGAAACGCTGACCCTTTTTCAAAGTTCGCTGCGTTTCGATGGGCGCCATTATGTCTGCATTCGTTTCACCTTGCAACCCCCTGATCGAAAAAAAATTTCAACAGGTTCAAGGTGTTAGCGCAGGCGGTTGAGTTTGCTCCACAACCCTACCACCGCGTTCTCGACCGTGCCGCTGGCAGCCATGCCGATGCGCTCCTGCAGGCTCTTGCGCTCTGCGTAGTGCAGGTGGAACACGTTGGCGGTGCGGGCGCGGTCGCTGATGTACTCGTCGCTGGTTTGCAGGGCATCCACCAGTTGGCGGTTGAGTGCCGAGACGCCTAGCCAGACTTCGCCAGTGGCTACCTCATCGATGTGCAGTTGCGGACGATAACGGGCGACAAAGTCCTTGAACAACTGATGGGTGACGTCGAGGTCTTCCTGGAATTTTTCCCGGCCCTTTTCGGTATTTTCACCCAGCACGGTAAGGGTGCGTTTGTACTCACCGGCGGTCAGCACCTCGACATCGATGTCGTGCTTCTTCAGCAGGCGGTTCACGTTGGGCAACTGGGCAACCACGCCGATCGAACCGAGCACGGCAAAGGGTGCGCTGATGATCTTCTCGCCGATGCAGGCCATCATGTAACCACCGCTGGCCGCTACCTTGTCGATGCACACCGTCAACGGTATGCCCGCCTGCCGAATGCGTGCCAACTGCGAAGCTGCCAGGCCATAGCTGTGCACCAGCCCGCCGCCGCTTTCCAGCCGCAGTACCACCTCGTCCTGCGGGGTGGCGAGGGTAAGCAGCGCGGTAATTTCGTTACGCAGGCTTTCGGTGGCAGAGGCTTTGATATCGCCGTCGAAATCCAGCACGTAAACCCGGCCTTTATCGTCAGCCTTGCCCTTCTTGACCTTCTTTTCCGCTTTGCCTTGCTGTTTACGCAAAGCCTTGAGCTCGGCTTTGTCGAACAGGCCTGACTCCAGGCGTTCGCGCAAATCCTTGTAGAAATCGTTCAGCTTTGTAACCTGCAAATGCCCACCCGATTTGCGCCGGCCCTTGCCGCGCAGGCCGGCGACAGCCGAAAGCACCACCAGAATGGCGATGACCAGGGTGGCGGTTTTGGCGAGAAAGCTTGCGTATTCGGCAAGAAACTCCACAGTAGTCCTCAATGCCCGGAATTAAAGGGCTACGCTACCATGGCTTGTGACACTTTGGTACGGTCTTGTGACATTCCGAAGCACTTGAGGCAGGCTCAGCGGCGCACCTTTCGGGCTTTCTTCTGGGTCCTTATCACCTGCCCGTGAGGGGTCCCTATCGCGCCTACGGGCACCCATGCGAGGGCCTACGGGGGAACCTGCGCGGGAATGATTGAATAGGTGACCTTTCAGATTTTTCTGTCGGATTCTCAAGGGGGCCTATGCGACCACAACCAGAACCCCAGTTGAACGGCCAGACAGACCCAGTAGAGGGCCTGTAGGTGGTCCATGGGGTTCTCCTTGAAGGGTTAGAGTGACTTGTGAAAGCGAACGTCTGTGAGTTCGTGTTGCAGGGCTACCTCAAGGAGGCGCTCATAGGTATGCGGCCACCTCCCTTGAGATTGGTCATTAGAAGCGCCTGATTGAAGCAAGGCATAGCATAGCGCCGCATGTGGTGTCAGAGACTCGACAGGCACCTTAGTGACTACCCGTTTGCCCTTGTAGGTGTAGCACAGTGTGACACTCATCGCGGGACCTTTTTGTGGGCAACTTAGCTATTGAGCATAGCCCGTCACGCTTCGTTTGAGGAAGTATCAATCAACGACCTCAGCGGGCCTTGAGACGCCTTGCAGCGGCCTTGATGTCCCTCATTGCGATTCGATAGTTGTCCTTCTCTCGTTCGAGCAGGTGAACCACAGCAGCCTGTATCGACACACGTTCAAACCCTGAGCCTTCCAGTTCAAGCCAGCGCTTGACGATCATGTTGGACAGCTTGAAGGAATACCGGGAGAGCAGCGTAAAGGTCAGCTCTTTGTCGAGAATGGTCAGCGGTAATAACTTGCTTTGACTGGACTGGTAGCTGGCCTCGACCCATTGAGGTGCCCCCAGATTTGGGGTCTCCCTTTCCAGCTCGTTGAGCATCTTTCGGATGTCTCTGAGTACATGGTCATGGCGCTTACCGGTGATCTCAGCGATCTCCAAGGACGACATACCGGGTAAGCCGTTGAGAGTCGTTGAGGATACCGCTCCGGCCTTGGAGATGTTCTCGAAGATGGTCGCTGTATTGGTGGTCATGGTCATAGTCTGTTTTCCTCTTGTTTGCTCCCTCAAGTTCGCTCCCACCGGCAGCCGAAAGACCCGACCAAGGTTTCTGCCGGTGGCATGAAGGAACAAACAGAAAGACTTTCGGTTAGATAGATGCCCAGCGACGGGCGATGATGCGGATAGGTGAAGCTGTGCCCCTGCCGGTCCCTCTTTAGGTCCGGCCTTACGGGGCTATCAGGGTTTCCCTTAGATCAGCTCAGGGTTTCCCTTAGATCAGCTCAGGGCAATGCGAGTGACCAGCGGGAACGGCACTTGAACGGTCTGAAGACGATCCTCGGTCAGAGCTACCTTGACCATGCCATTGGCGATGATGTCCACCACAGCCACGATCTCAAGGTCCCAGCCTTGGGCGTTTGGGTTGCGAGTCGCTTCAATCTTCCAGATGCTACCGTCTTGGCGCTCACGGTAGCTCAGCGAGGTGAAAAGCTTGGGCAACATGAAGACGCCGTGGTCAGTGCCTGTATACGGCTGTACGCCTGCGCCAATGAGGTCCTCGATAGAGTCCTGACCAGCACGTTGAGCAGCACGCTCAAGAACAGCCACCAGTGACACGGGCAGCAGGATCACGAAGTCGCTCAGCGAGGTCCCTACAGTCTGGTTAACGTGGGTCGTGAGGATGTCGATGAGGTCCTCAGCGATCTCAGCAGGCTTACCCGTTGGTTTGGCCTCAGAGACGCTCTCAGTGCTTGGGGCAGTCGCCAAGATGGCAGCGACCTTACCGGCTGCGCTGTGCTCAATGTCACGAAGCATCTTGTCAGCGGTTTGCTCCATAGACTGGACGGTGAAGCCTGCCATCAGGTTGTGGTCAAAGATCGTAGCTCGGTGGCTGATGACCAATGCCTTGTCGGTCGCCTCGGTGAAGATCACAGAACCGGCCAGGACCTCGCCCTTCTCGACGGTCTGGTTATCCCAGTTCTTACGAGGGTCGAAGGTGACAGAGCGGTCGGCCATGGTGATGATTTGTTGCCCAGTGGCCTCAGAGCCAGCCGGACGGAACTCGCAAGGGGTTGCCTCCATGGCAGCCTCTCGCCACTCATCGCCGTTCAAATAGTCCTCAGCGGCTTCCACAAGGGCTTCCACATAGACGGACACATCGGTGGCCGCTTGGGTCTCTGGACGGACATCGGCAGTGTTGAATCGAATCGACCCTGTGTGCTCATCGACAATGGCAGTGGAGTAGGTCGAGGGTTTGGTGTACTGGAATGGCTTAGTCATGGTTGTTGTCTCCTGAATAGATGAATGAAGTGGTTGTGTGTCGAGGGAAGTGCTGTTACCAGCCACCGCTATTGCTACGACGAGCAGCCAGAATTTTCTGACCATGCTCACGAATGGCAGCGTTTCGGGCTTCCCGATCAGCCTTCGCTTGGGCGATCTCTCGGGGCGTATGCTCACGGCACCGCTCAGCATGGGCATTGGCCTCAGCCTGTTTACGGGCCTTCTCTTGGGCGTCCTCGTACTGATGCTGGCGGTACTCTCGGGCAACTACAGGAATCGCTTGGAGCGACAGACCGGCCTCATCGAACGCCTTAACGATCTCGAATTGCTGGCCCTTAACGGTCCCGCATTGGGCGACCAGCATGGGCAGCATGATGTTCTCGACGTACTCACGGTTCAGGGTCTGGCCCGACACGGTGACTTCGTTCTTCAGGACTTTCGTGATAGTGATTTTCATGGTTTGGGTTCTCCTGTGAGGTGACCCATTCGCTCAGCCTTGGTGCCATAGACGCGCACGACAAGACGGCAAGGAGTGAGCCGCGTGGGCACCTTCCAAGGCTGACGAATGAGTTCTTGATTTGAGTGGTGTTGATGACGGATCAGGACATGGCGGGCCTGAAGGGCATCGGTATTGCGAAGGGTTCAACCGTGGCAACGGCTGTGCAGCAATGGCAGAGAGAAATTATTTTGTTGTTGGTCTTCCTGTCTTACCCATAGTGAGGGTTTTTAACGACAGTCTTGACGGACATCTTTAAGTTGTGAGTGAGATTCCCTCAGAGCCACTCAATGGAATCCTCAAGTGAGTCGAGGCGATGGCTTGAAGACACAACCCTTGTTCAAGTAGTTGATTCAAACGGTCGAGAGTCTTTTGGGGGCACTTAGCGAGGACCCGTTGGGCCACACCGTCCATATCGAAGGTGACCTGTCCAGCCTTGTAGGTCCTGAAGTTGGAGCGATGGTCACTAAGGGCACGACGCAACTCGATGAGCTGGGTTCGAGCTGGTCGAGGGAATACAGTAGACAAGACTGACATATCTTGTTCGGTGAGGCGTGAGTTAGCTGGGCAGACAATGCTGGTCATGTTGGAAGGTCTCCTTTGAGGTGTTCTTAAAGATGCCCTTTGAGATGAGGGGAGTTGTAATTAACAACCCCTCTCCCTCTGGGTCTGGTCGATGCTTTGACCTGAAGATGGTCGTTGAGATTTTCTTTATATTATCCGGCGTTAAGTCGCTAAGCCCCGGAATAGAGCCTCTGCGCCTACCTCAGCCACAATCTCAGCCTTGATGTCTGGGTGTCTCTCGACATACGAAGCGATCCCATGGGCAGCGTGTCGAGCAGCCTTGGCGATTCGCTGGGCGGTCCTCAAGGAATACTCATTGGTCTTACAGGCGTCCGCTGTGATCTCCGAAAGGAACAACGCACCGATGACCGCTCGTGCCTTGACGTTGATCTTTCCGTTGGTGACTCCGGCACTGGTGATGATTGACCCGGTAATGATGTCGTCTACCCATGGCAGCGGATCGGGAATCGCAAGGAGGTGCATGTAGGCTGCGACAGGGTTAGCGAAGGTGGCCTTTGGGCGTCCACGGCCTCGCTTGGGTTCATCGCTTGGGGTCTCTTGGGGTTGCCCTTGGGTGCCGTTGGTCAGGCCCTTGGCGGCTTTCTGTTGGTCCTCAGAGAGGGACTCATCGGCACGACGCTCAGCGGCCCATGCCTGATACTGGGCTTCGAGGTTTGCGGGTCGTACCATGTCCTTGCGGCGGATGACCTCGCCAGTGATTGGGTCAATGTGAAGGATGGTGCCGGTTTCGTGATCGACGTGGCGGTGTAATGGTCCGGGTTGGGTGAGCAGGGTCATGATAGTGGTCCTCATATGGCCGCTGCGAACGTGCAGCCATAGTGAGGGTTTTTACGACACCTACTTACGAAACAGCTTTAAGCTCAAGCCTTGCGCTTCAGCTCTTTTTTAAGCGAGTCACACAATTAACCCAAGAATTATTAAACACCTTGGTATACTCCGCCACTGCAACATCTTGATCTGGACTGTACTCAAACGATGGTGGCTGACCTTGCTGAATGTTGGCGTTTCTAATTAGATTCCTGAGGTAGGCATGATAATGCGGATTAGCTTGCATCGCGTTAGCTGTTTCAATTGACGTGCACTCACATACTGAAGACGGGCTAATCCTCAAATGATTTAATGCATCACTTTTCGCAGAGTCGTTCTGTATAGTGATAAAGCAGAAGTTAGAGCTTGTCTTTTTAGTTAGCCCATACAACTCATCTTCAACCTGCCCCCCCAACGCCACCACAGGGAGCACCAGGATTGCCGCACAAACTATTTCCCTTGCATTCATTGATCGACCTACAATTCTTAAGTTTTCTTTCAACATGGGCGCGAAGCATCTTAAGAAAAACCTTTTGAGGCGCTTTCACTTCCCTGTACAAGCAGCTTACCTATTAGTCTGGCTTGATGGCAATTTGATTTTAACGGATATCTAAACGGAACGCCTCCACAAGCACTTCAAGGAGAGCCGCTTAGGAGCCCTCTGTAATCCGGCATTTAGGTCTTTGTGGTGCTCCCTGAGACGCGCCCCGTTATCGAATCATCCCCAGCGCCTCGACCATAAGGCCCCTCGAAGCAGCCGCATTGCCCCCGTAGACATCGAATGCAAGTGACCCAGAGCTGTGCCCCAAGATGGCCTGGACGATCCCCACAGACACGCCAGCGGCCTTCAGATCGGACGCCATAGAGTGCCTCAACGAGTGGAACGACAGCCCTCCCCCGGTCTTAGTGCCCAGCAGGTCTCGGATCATCTGATTGGTGAGTTGATCGAAGCCACTCTTGGACTGAGTGAACAACCGCCCTTGGGTCTGCGAGAGTTTCTCAAGGTGGTCCTCTGGGATTCCCAGCAGTGGCACTGTGCGACGACTGAATGAGTTCTTGAGGGTCTTCCCGTCCTTGTCGTTGATGTCCATGACCCAGTGACCGCCATCCTCATAGATGTCACTGCCGGTGAGCTGGTGAATCTCTCCAATGCGTGCCCCGGTGGCAACCCCAAGGGCAATGACAGATGCTTTCCAGTCGTTCCCAAGGTTGCCCATTGCCCAGTCATGGAGAGCCTTTAGGTGGTCCCCAGTGAAGGCTGTGCGGTCGCTATCCGCCCCTTTGGTGATAGTCAGCTTCTTGGAGTAGTCACGCTCAATGAGACCCGTAGCCACAGCCCAGCCAATGACAGTGGAGGCATGGGTCATGACCTTGTTAACAGAGGATGGCTTACGACCATCAGCCAAGAGAGCATCACGAAGGCCCACAAAGGTTGCCCTTGTGTGCTTGGACATATCGGTGTCCCTGAGGTGCGCAACGATGGTGCTGGTGCTGCTCTTCCAGTTCTTCAAGGTATTGGCCGACTTGTCCCCGCCACGCTCAGCCTTGAAGGCTTCGTAGAGGGACTGGAATGTGGTCGTAGAGCTGTCCGTGGAGAGCGACTTACAGATAGGGACAGGGACAGGCACAGGCTCACGACTATCGACATCTCCTACTTGATTAACACTGCCTATAGGTCCCTTCAGGTCCCCATTGAGCAGCTCGACCAGCTCTCTCAGGTCTCCGCTGTGCCGCCCTTGAGCAGCCTCCAGAACCCTCTGAGCCATCAGAACGGCCTGCGCTTGGGCTAACCTCATGGGCATCGTCTCGGCTATCTGAGCGAGGTTCTCGGAGACCTCAGACAGGACCAGCCCATAGGCTTCGCCTTGTGGGTTGCCCAAGGCTTCCTCAGCGATGTCCCGAAGGTTATCCCGTAGTTCCCCCCAAGATGCCTCTGGGTTGTCGAGGTGGAACGCTTTGAGGGTCTGAAGCAGGTGCTTGGCAGTTGTCATGGCAGCAGGTCGATTGGTGGTCTTGAGCGAGATCGTGCAGGAGGTGTGGCAGCCCTTGAGGCGAACTCGAAGGTGATAGCGCCCAGAGGCTCTACGGTAGACGTAGGGCACTGCGATTTGTGACACGTTGGGACGATTTGTGACACTGGATTCAGCGGTAAGGATGGACATTTTGGGTGGAAGCCCCGTGCTGCTTGGCTTTACCCGAGATCAAGGACAGTTGGCAAGAAACTCCACGTTGACTCCTTTGAATTGCTGCGCCATCTGGCGCGTAACTGTAGCAAGCATACCGGTGCGCCTGGGGTGCCGCCAGCGGTTGCAAATGCCGGCAACATCTTTCAAACAACCTTTTCAAACGCTTGTATGTTTTTCGTTGACAGCCCGATTTTCGCGTCCTAACCTCGGCAGCAATCACCAACAGGCCGGACGCTTACGTGGGCAACCTTTACCTGATCAGACATGGCCAAGCTTCTTTCGGTGCGGATGACTACGATGTCCTTTCGCCCGTCGGCGTCCGTCAGAGCCAGGCACTGGGTGAACACCTGGCTCAACTGGGCCTGCGCCTGGACCGCTGCGTGGCTGGCGACCTGCGCCGCCAGCAGGACACCGCGCGGCTCGCACTTCAGGCGTTGCACCACGGGGGTTCCCCCGTGCCGGCCATTGAGACCGACGCTGCGTTCAACGAGTTCGATGCCGACGGGGTGATTCGCACCCTGTTGCCAGGCTTGATGGCAGACGAGCCCAATGCACTAGACGTTTTGCGGGACTGCGCCAACAACCGAAGCGAATTCCAACGGTTGTTCGCCATCATGGTTCAACGCTGGCACCGTGGTGAGCATGCCCTGGATGGCCTGGAAAGCTGGGCTGCATTCATCAGGCGTGTACAGGGCGGCCTGGATCGTGTGCTGGATGGTGCGGGCAGCGGTGACAATATCGCCATTTTCACCTCAGGCGGCACCATCGCTGCCCTGTTGCACCTCATTACAGGCGTTACCCCGGATCAGGCCTTTGCCCTGAACTGGCAGATAATCAACACCTCGCTCACCCAGGTAAAATTCCGCGGGCGCGAGGTGGCACTGGCTTCCTTCAACAGCCAGGCACATGTGCAGCTGTTGAGGACACCGTCGCTTGTCACCTATCGATAAGCCCCGGCTTGCAGTGTCCCCTCGGGGACGTGAAAACCACTCTATAAGGAATGCACCATGACCTCCGTAGCTGATGCCGTTAAAAAGATGCAAGAGAAGTTCAACCCATCCGCTGCCGCCGGCCTGGACCTGGTGTTCGGCTTCAATATCACCGACGAAGACAAGCACTACGCCTTGATCGTCAAGGATGGCACTTGCGCGTTGCAGGAGGGCGAAAACCCGGACGCCAATTGCACCCTGGTAATGGACAGCGAAACCCTCAAAGGTATCGTCAGCGGTGAAACCGACGGCATGCAGGCGTTTATGGGCGGCAAACTGCGCGTTGAGGGCGACATGATGCTGTCGATGAAGCTGAGCGAACTGTTCCCGTCCTGATATCAGGGCCGCAACAGCGCAGAAACCGAAGCCAGCCTGGCTTCGGTTTTTTTTCGCCCAAAAAGCGCCACGCATCAACCCCGTTGATTCACCGGCAACACCCCCACCAATGAGCCAGTGGCACGCTTGTTCCACTAGCTGATTGCCATTAGATTGCAAAATAGTCCTTGCGAGCGAGAATAAGGAAACCCCATGACGCTCACCGATCAGTCAGCGCAGGTCCGCCCAGGGGAAGAGCTCGATGCCGCCATCATCGATCAGTACCTCAAGGCACACATCCAGGGCCTGGGCGGCATGCCAAAGGTCAGCCAGTTCCCAGGGGGCGCGTCCAACCTTACCTACCTGATCAGCTACCCGGACCGTGATCTCGTCCTGCGTCGCCCGCCCTTCGGGCAAAAGGCCAAGTCGGCGCATGACATGGGCCGTGAGTTTCGCATCCTCAACCAGCTGAACAGCGGCTTCCCCTACTGCCCCAAGGCCTATGCCCACTGCACCGATACCGGCCTGATAGGCAGCGAGTTCTATGTGATGGAACGGGTCAAGGGCATTATCCTGCGCTCCGACATCCCTGCAGAACTGAACCTGGACGCTGCCCGCACCCAGGCCCTGTGCCACAATTTCATCGACCGGCTGGTCGAACTGCACCAAGTCGACTTTGACGCCTGCGGCCTTGCCGACCTGGGCAAGCCTGAAGGTTATGTACGGCGGCAGATCGCCGGCTGGACCAGTCGGTACGAAAAAGCCCTGACCCCCGATGCGCCCCGCTGGCAGCAGGTAACGGCCTGGCTGCATGACAAGATGCCTGCCGACCACCCGCAGCCGGCCATCGTGCATAACGACTACCGCTTCGACAACGTGATCCTCGACGCCGACAACCCCATGCAGATCATCGGGGTGCTTGACTGGGAGATGGCCACCTTGGGCGACCCGCTGATGGACCTGGGCAACAGCCTGGCCTACTGGATCGAGGCGGCTGACCCAGCCCCGGTGCAACTGATGCGCCGCCAGCCAAGCCATGCACCTGGCATGCTCAGCCGTCGCCAGTTCGTGGAGTATTACGCACAGCGGGCCGGCATCCCGCTGGACAATTTCGATTATTACTATTGCTACGGGCTGTTCCGCCTGGCGGGCATTGTGCAGCAAATCTACTACCGCTATTTCCACGGGCAAACCCAGGACAAGCGCTTTGCCCAGTTCATCCACATGAACCGGCTGTTGGAGCAGATGGCCCTTCAGGTGATCGCAAAATCCAGCCTTTGAGCCGCCCTTCCTACACCAAGGCCCATACCAAGGAACGCACCATGTCGCAGACTCAGCTGTTCGACCTCACGGGCAAGATCGCCTTCGTTTCCGGCGCCAGCCGCGGCATCGGCGAGGCGATTGCGCACCTGCTTGCCCAGCAAGGCGCCCACGTGATTGTTTCCAGCCGTAAACAGGAAGGCTGCCAGCAGGTCGCCGATGCCATCGTGGCAGCGGGCGGCCAGGCCACCGCCATCCCCTGCCACATTGGCGAAATGGAGCAGATCAGCCAGGCGTTCGCAGCCATCCGGCAGCAGTTTGGGCGGCTGGACATTCTGGTCAATAACGCAGCCACCAACCCCCAGTTCTGCAACGTCCTGGACACCGACCCTGGGGCGTTCCAGAAAACGGTCGACGTGAACATCCGGGGTTACTTCTTCATGTCGGTTGAGGCGGGCAAGCTGATGCGCGAGCACGGCGCTGGCAGCATCATCAATGTGGCGTCGATCAACGGCGTTTCACCGGGGCTGTATCAAGGCATTTACTCGGTGACAAAAGCTGCCGTCATCAACATGACCAAGGTATTCGCCAAGGAATGCGCACAATTCGGCATACGCTGCAACGCCTTGCTGCCGGGCTTGACCGACACCAAGTTCGCGTCTGCACTGGTCAAGAACGAGGCAATACTCAAGGCTGCGCTGCAGCAAATTCCCCTCAAGCGTGTGGCCGACCCCAAGGAGATGGCAGGGGCCGTGCTGTACCTGGCCAGTGACGCATCCAGCTACACCACAGGTACAGCGCTGAACGTCGACGGCGGTTATCTGGCCTGATCGCGTCAGCGCTGCCCGAGCCTGGAACCACGGCGCCCGTCAAAGGCAGGTGGCGGCCGCCGCGCGGTGCTGCAGGGAAACCCCGTCGTTTTTCTGTGCGTAGTAGTCCACCTGCACCCCACCTGCCTGCGGATAAACGTCGACGAACGTCTCGGCCTCACGGGTGTACACGGTAAAACCACCCTGTGGGCGGGGCTCCAGGTAGCCGCTGGCATCCTGACCGAACACGCGCTCCTCCTGCCAGCCGAACTGGATGCACTGGGCAACCCGGTCCGCTGCCTTTTGCGAGGTGAGCTTGGCGGTGGGCTCACCTTTGCGGGCTGCCTCCATGGTCGCCGAAGCACAACCGACCAGCACCAACGCTACGGCCACGGGCAAAATCGCACGCATGTTCAGTCCTCGAAGTCTTGAAAAAGAACGCGACTCTAGCACTGCCAGCATCGCGAGTGAATTGTGGCGCACGTTGCGCTGTCTGACGGGGAACATGACGCAACAAGGAAATCGCCATGAAACTGCACTACCTGCTGCTCGCCGCCCTGCCCTGCTTGCCAATGGCCGCCAACGCGGCCACCTCGACAGACGAAAGTGTCCAGAACTCCTCCACCCGTAACCGGGAATTGAAAGAGGGTGACAAGGTTCCCGATCAATTCAAGCGTGAGGATGCCTCGGTTAAGGACTGGAAAGCCAAAGGGCTGCCGGCGCCTGAAAAAGAAAGCCACTGGGTGAAGATGCAAGACCATTACGTACTGGTGCAAACCACCAATGGCGTAATCCTGGCTATCCGCCCCGTCCGTTGATCACCCCAGATCAGCAACTGCTGCCAGGTGCACGGTATTGCGCCCGGCAGCCTTGGCCCGGTAGAGCGCCGCATCGGCTTGTGCGAGCAAGCTTGCAGTGCTGTCTTCACGCCCCGGTTTGCCGCACCACAGGCCCACACTGAAGCGCAGCTCGATCCGGTCACCTGCAAACCAGGCAGGGCTTTGCGCAATCGCCTCGCGCAAGCCGTTCACGGCCCCAATGGCCCCGGCATGGTCGGTACCCGGCAGCAGCAGCAAAAACTCTTCACCGCCATACCTGCCAAGGCTGTCCCCTTCACGCAGGCGCTGCTGCAACTGACGCACGCAGTGGCATAGCACCTCATCCCCGGCCAGATGCCCGTACAGGTCATTGATGCGCTTGAAGTGGTCGATGTCGATCATTGCCACCGCCAGGTGGGTGGCATTTGCACGGGCCCGGTCCAGCTCAACCGCAAAGCGTTCCAGAATGGCGCGCCGGTTGAAGGTGCCGGTCAGCACGTCGCGCAAGGCCAGGTGCTGCAAGCGCGACTCGCTGCGCTCCTTGGCCATCAACACCAAGCCGATTGAGTACATCATCACGGTAACGGTGCCGATGGCCACCGAGACGCTTTGTTTCAGGTTGCTGGTGTCATAACGCATGTCCGCCGCCGTGCCCGTGGCCACCGCCACCACGCGCATGCCCAGGCCCACCAGGCTGATGAGTGCCCCGATCTGCAGCAGCAGGTGAGCACGCCCGGGCCGCTCGGCATGGCGCCGCGCCCAGTACAGAATCATCGCGCACTGCACCATCAGCACCAGTGTCGCCAGCAACATCCGCGGCTCCACGGTGTGCAGCAACAGCATCAGGCCTACCAGCATGCACACCGGGATAACGAAGATGGTGCGCCACGGCACCACCTGTTCGCGCACCCTGAACAAGCTGGCCGTGTAGAACGCCAGCGCCAGCGACAGCAGGCTGTTGCCCACCCCGTAACTCAGCCACAACGGTGCCACTGCATAAACGGTGTAGCAAACATAGGCCAATGCATGCACCAGCAGCCCGCAACCTGTGAGCAGCAGGTTGTCGCGGGGGCTGCTGCGCCCGACCAGCAACAGGCAGAAAGCCAGAATGGTTGCGACCAATGCAACGGCGGCGAACAGCGTAGGGGTATGGGCGATCATCGTGATTCACCAGGTGGCAGGCAGCCGTCTTCATTGCGGCTTGATGTGCAGTTTAGAGCCCTTCAAGGCACTCGGCCATGACTGGTTGAGACAGAAAGGCCGCTTGCCAGCACCGCCCGTCATGCACACTTCCAGATTGGCACACCTCAGGAAACCAAATGCACGTTTTGAAGTCCCAGTGGTTAACGTGGATTCGGCCACCTGACTGATTCGAGGTTTCCATCATGCGCCTGACCCTGCCTTCCCTTGCCCTTGGCCTGCTGCTCTGCCAAAGCGCGTTCGCCGGTGACGGTAATGCAGCCATTGGCGGTGGACTTGGGGGCGCCTTGGGCAATGTCGTTGGCCAGCAACTCGGGGGCCGTACCGGTGCCGCCATTGGTGCTGGCGTGGGCGGTGCCGCTGGCAGCGCGGTCGGCGCTCCCAAGCGCAACCGTACCAAAGCAGCTGTAGGCGGTGGCCTGGGCTCAGCAGGCGGCTCCCTTGTCGGCGGCGCGTTGGGTGGCAGCACCGGCTCAACGATCGGTGCAGGCCTGGGCGGCGCGGCTGGCGGCGCTGTGGGTAACAACATGGGCGACAATGGCGGCAAAAAACACCGCCGCCACCGCCACTGACACCCTCGGCCTGGGGCCGGAATGCGGCCCCGGGCAGGCAAAACCTGCAGCACATCAACACGCCCTTCATCACTTGCTGGCACACTGGTAGCTATCAATGCTTAACGTGCCCTGTGTGAAGGAACACCCCTCCTAATGAACCTAGAGCTGTTTTGGGTCCTCGGTCTGCTGGCCATCGTGGTCATCCTCTTTGTCATCAACCGCCCGCGCATGGACGTGGTGGCGCTGTTGGTCATTCTCGCATTGCCGCTTTCCGGCATCCTCACCGTCGAGCAGGCCCTTGCAGGCTTCAGCGACCCTAACGTGGTGCTGATCGCAGCGTTGTTCGTGATAGGCGAAGGCCTGGTGCGCACGGGTATCGCGTACCGCATCGGCGAGTGGATGAGCGAACGGGCCGGCAACAGCGAAGCACGGCTGCTGGTGCTGCTGATGGTGGCAGTGGCGGGCCTGGGTTCGGTGATGAGCTCAACCGGGGTGGTGGCCATTTTCATCCCGGTGGTGCTCAGCATCGCGGCGCGCCTGCAACTATCACCCAGCCGCCTGATGATGCCACTGAGCTTCGCCGGCCTCATCAGCGGCATGCTGAGCCTGGTGGCCACGCCGCCCAACGTGGTGGTGCACAGTGAGCTGGTGCGCCACGGCGAGCAGGGCTTCAGCTTTTTCAGCTTCACCCCCTTCGGCCTGGTGATACTGGTGCTGGGCGTGGGCTACATGCTGCTGACCCGCCACTGGCTGAGCGGGGAAGTGCGCAAGGACGGGCGCGTGGAGACCCGCCGCACCCTGCTGGACCTGGTGCTGGACTACAAGCTCAATGGCCGCGAGCGCCGGCTGCGCATTCGCCCGCACTCGCCCTTGATCGGCCACACCTTGGGCGAGTTGAAGTTGCGCACGGACCACGGCGCCAACGTCATCGGTATCGAGCGCCAGCACAAATTCACCACCCGCGTGATCGCGCCCGACTCCGGCACAGTGCTGCACCAAGGCGATGTACTGCTGCTGGACCTGTTCGCCAAACGCGACGACCTGCGCAGCCTGTGCCAGACCATGCAGCTGGAGCCCCTGCACTTCAAGGCTGCCTACTTCATAGATCAATCCCAGGAAGTGGGCATGGCCGAGGTATCGCTGCCTCCCGGCTCGCAGCTGATTGGCAAGAGCATCCTCGAACTGGCTTTCCGTTCGCGCTATGACCTCAACGTCGTGGGCCTGCGCCGCGAGCAGGCCGCCATCGAAGCGCAACTGGTGGAGGAGAAGCTGCGCCTGGGCGACACCTTGCTGGTGGTGGGCCCATGGAAGGCAGTGCGCCAGTTGCAGAGCAAACCCAGGGACTTTCTGGTGCTGAGCCTGCCCACTGAAATCGACCTGGTGGCTCCGGCCCGCCGGCGCGCGCCACAAGCGCTGCTGAGCCTGGCGGTGATGGTTGGGCTGATGGTCAGCGGTGCTGTGCCCAATGTGCTGGCCGCACTCATCGGCTGCCTGTTGATGGGCGCAGGCCGCTGCATCGACATGAACAGCGCCTACCGATCCATTCACTGGCAAAGCCTGATACTGATCGTGGGCATGCTGCCTTTTGCCCAGGCGCTGCAAAAAACCGGGGGGATCGACCTGGCGGTCAGTGGCTTGGTCAGCCTGCTTGGCGGGGCCGGCCCCAGTGCCATCCTGGCGTGCCTGTTTGCGGTCACCGCCGTGATCGGGCTGTTCATCTCCAACACTGCGACTGCGGTGTTGATGGCCCCGGTGGCGATTACCACCGCCACGCAGCTGGGCATGTCGCCCTACCCGTTTGCCATGACCGTGGCGCTGGCCGCTTCGGCCGCCTTCATGACACCTGTCTCCTCGCCGGTAAACACCTTGGTACTGGGGCCCGGCCAATACCGCTTCGCGGACTTCGTCAAAGTCGGGGTGCCGTTCACGTTACTGGTGATGCTGGTGGCAGTGATCATGGTGCCCTGGTTCTACGGGCTTTGAGGCCACACAGCACAGCCACTAGCAAAAAGCCATGACTTAGGGCAGATTGACATCAACTAGCAGGACGAAACACACTGATCAGCATTGCCCCAGGTGCCTTCAGCCGTTGTCCTGGATTTCGTTTCCGCTTGTCGGTCGAACCAATGGTTTTTCCAGCCCAATCGCGCCTGCTTTCATATGTCGCTCTGCTCTGCCTGACCTTTGCCCTGACCCTTGGCGGCATCCTGGCACGTCCGATCGAATCCCTTTCGCTGTTCTGGCCCGTGAATGCGGTACTGGCCGGAGTACTGCTGCGCTACCCGCACCACGCCACATTGCCCGCCTTGCTGCTGATATGGCTGGGCATGGTCGCTGCGGACCTGCTATGCGGCAGTGAGTGGGCTCCGGCACTGTGGTTCAACCTGTGCAACATGGGGGTGGTAGCCACCCTTTGGCAGTTGCTGTCGCGCTTGCCACGCCTGCACCGCCGCCTGCGTACCCCACACGGGGTGCTGTGCGTATTTGGCGCCTGTGCGGGCGGTGCGATGGTGGCCGCCAGCATGGCCGCAGCCATGGCGGCCCCCTGGTTCGAACAGTCGGTGCGTGCCACCTGGCTGGCCTGGTTCAGTGAACAGTTTTCTACCAGCGTGCTGGTGCTGCCGGTGCTGCTCACCGCCCCATCAGCACAGGCGCTGATCCGCAGCGGCGGGCAGGCCATACGCTTGTCACCCCTGCTGGTGATGCTGGTGTCGCTCGCATTCAGCATCGCATTCGGCGGGCCCGGCGCCATCGCCTTTCCCATCGCGGCATTGCTGTGGTGTGCCTGGACCTACTCGCCGTTCATGGTTTCGTTGCTCACGCTCACAGCCGGCAGTACGCTGATCGTGGCAGTGGCACAAAACCTCATGCACTTCAGCGTGCCGCAGAGTGAATCAGGCGTCACGGCACTGATGTCAGCGCGCCTTGGCATCGCCATGCTAGTGCTGGGCCCGCTGGTGGTTGCCTGCGTCACTCAGGCCAATCGCAGCCTGATGGCGCGCCTGGCGCATCAGGCCACCGTCGACCACCTCACCGGTACTTTGACCCGCAGCGCCTTCACACGGCGCGCGAACGCGCTGCTCGACAGCCGGCAGCAGCACGCCCAGTTGCTGCCCATGACCCTGATGATGCTCGACATCGACCACTTCAAGTCGATCAATGATGCCCATGGCCACGCCGTAGGGGACCTGGTACTGCGCCAGTTTGCCGACACCCTGCGGGACCAGTTGCACAGCGATGAACTGCTGGCGCGCATGGGCGGCGAGGAATTCGTCGTCATCCTGCCAGGCCTTGCCCCCGACCGGGCCCAATTCACCGCCGAGCGGCTTCGCCGGGCCGTGCAGGACCTGAATGTGCAGCAGGCCGACAAGCGTGTGCAGATTACTGTCAGCATTGGTATTGCAGGTTGCGACGCCGGCCTGCCAACCCCAGCGCTGGACGCACTGCTGGCAAGCGCCGACAAGGCGCTATACCGGGCAAAGGCACAGGGCCGCAACCGTGTAGAACAGGCTGAACCGATGCGCCGGGTTATCTGAGTGGGTTGCGGCATGGCCCACTGCTTTACTGCCTGATTGCCCCGCCTGAGCCCCAACGTGCTCGCCCCAAAAAACACCCCCTGCAGTTGCTCAAATTCTGCTCAATCTAACAGAGGCCGCCGTGGGCTTGGCTTTCAGCACGTTATCCACAGACCTACCCACGTTTTTTGTGGACAGATTTCTGAGCGTGGAGAATGACTTATCCCACAGCCAGCAACGCGGCGTTCGCTAGCTTGACCAGCTCGATCCATTCCCGCGTGCTGATCAGCCCCGCCCGCTCCAACGCCTGCGCATCGTGTAACGCCGTGTGGTAACGCGGCTCGTCGAGCGCCCCCTTGGCCAGGAAACGGGCACGCCACTCCAGCATCGCTGAAGCGCCCTTTTTGCTTTCTATCAACGACTGGACTCCAAGGCATAAGTACCCGCCCGAATGAACGGCGGCAGGAGACTACACGACGCCTTGGTACTTGAGAATGACAGCTGCCTACCGCTGGTCTGCAGTGTCTGGAGAGGCGGGCCTGCCAGAGGGAAGAAGGCAGGCCGGAGGGCTGAGGACCAACAATCAGCTTGGCGGGATGGTACCCAGCAAACCGATAAGGATGGTCAGGACCAGAAAACCACCGAGGAACAGCGCGAGCTTGCCCATTGGAACCTCTACATGACGATACGGGATGCAGCTATTTTCGCGCTTCAGCTGATACGGTTACAGATGCAGGTTTGTAGAAAAAAAGCAGATCAGATTGGCCATGCAATGACAGGATCATCCCTGCGCAGCCCTCTGCGCCTCGCGTCAGGTAAGCTGCCTGAGCTTCTGAGCGGGTAGCCATCCCAGCTCGCCATTGCCATGGCGGCGGCACCATAGCCAACCATTCAAGGGGCGCAGCATCTGCACCAGTTGCCCAGGTTCAGCGTCCAGTTCATGGGCAGAATAATGGTCAAGCGCCCTGCCCTGACCAACACTCAACCGCTCGATCAGTTGCGCGGGCACCCAGCCAGGTTCCTGACCGGTGCAGCTGCACAGGTACCAGTCCTGCCAGCCCGGCTCACCTTCGTAACGCGGGCCTACTTCCAGCAAGGTGCCCTTGGCGAACCGAATAGGGCGCGGGTACTCACTGCGGTGGCTCTCGATCACAACATAGTGCATAGGCCTCTCCTTGGCCGGGAAAACATCGATCGTAGCAGAGGCTGCGCAACCTGCAGCTTGCAGCAAGTTACGGGCGGTGGATTTCCCAATTTGTAGGAATAGTTACCCGGCCATGTAGGACCTTTCGCGATCAAACCCAGTCGCTGTATGAAACATCAGTTTCTCCTACAAATTCGAGCTGATACCGTCCGTCTTTCCTACATCGGCACGGAAGCTACCTACGTGAGAAATTTATGGACACATACGACGCGTCAGCCCTGAAACTGCAGAAAAACTTGCTGAACCTGCGCACTGAGCGCGACCGGCTCATTTCGCAAAACAGGCACAGCGAAGCACAGGCCCTGGAAGCGCCCATCGCACTGCTGGAAGACGCCATCAAACAACTACCGCCCGCCCTCAAACCAGGCACGCTGCAATAGCTGCTCAGCCCGGCGGCGCCTGAAACTTCAGCCCGCCGGGCGTTGCACTTTAGTCGTATTGTTTTTAATTGCCGGGCGGTCACGCGAGGGGTTTATTGATTCAGATCAATACAGTATCTTATTATTTAACCGTATCAGTTACTTCATCGAAACGCTCTATCAATTGATCGAGCCGGCCAATTAGCCCACCCACCGCCAACCCATTAAACTCTGCCCCGCCACGTTAGCAAACGCCCCGGCACGACCGTGATTCAGTCCTTATAATTTTCGAATAACCGGCTGCGCTTTCGTCGTACGAAACAGCACCCTCTCATTGGTCAGGCAGGCCACCTGCCGCCTTCTTGCAACGGGCATACCTATTGATTGCGCCAGCCATGCAAATGGCCGGCGGGCACCCGGCTGCCTGCATTGAACCGGGGCCTTATGTAACCCAGGCCGGGCCTGCCACACCGCGCAGCCACACGCCTGTTGGAGGAACGTTAATGGATCTTGGCAGACGGCAGTTTTTTAAACTTTGCACCACCGGTGCCGCCGCTGTTTCAGCTGCTTCTTTGGGCTTTGGTGCCACCGTGGCCAATGCCAGCCAGTCCCGGCAGTACAAGTTGTTGCGTGCCAAGGAGACCCGTAACAACTGCACCTATTGTTCAGTGGGCTGCGGCATCCTGATGTATAGCCTGGGTGACGGCGCAAAGAATGCCAAGGCGCGCATCTTCCACATCGAAGGCGACCCCGACCACCCCGTCAGCCGTGGTTCGCTGTGCCCGAAGGGCGCAGGCCTGGTCGACTACATTCACAGCGAACAGCGCCTGCTGCACCCCGAATACCGCGCAGCCGGCTCCGACAAATGGGAACGGGTGAGCTGGAACTACGCGATCGACCGCATCGCCCGGCTGATGAAAGATGACCGGGATGCCAACTTCATCGCCCGCAACGCCGACGGCGTCACCGTCAACCGCTGGCTGTCGACCGGCATGCTGTGCTCCTCTGCCGCCTCCAGCGAAACCGGCGCCCTGGACCAACGCTTTACCCGTGCGCTGGGCATCCTGGGCACCGACAGCCAGGCCAGGGTGTGCCATGCCCCCACGGTAGCCGCGCTTGCGCCCACCTTCGGCCGCGGCGCGATGACCAACAACTGGGTGGACATCAAGAACGCCAACGTCGTGCTGATCATGGGCGGTAACCCGGCTGAAGCGCACCCTGTGGGCTTCAAGTGGGTGATCGAGGCCAAGATCCGCAATGGCGCCAAAGTCATCGTGGTCGACCCGCGCTTCAACCGCAGCGCTTCAGTGGCCGATATCTACGCACCGGTCCGTGCGGGCTCAGACATCACCTTCCTGATGGGCATGGTCAACTACCTGTTGACCCACGACCGTATCCAGCATGAATACGTACGCGCCTACACCAATGCCTCGCTCATTGTGCGCAACGACTACCACTTCGACGACGGGTTGTTCAGCGGCTACGACGCCAAGGCACGGCGCTACGACCGCAGCTCTTGGGCCTACGAGCTGGATGACAACGGCCATGCCCGCCAGGACATGACCCTGAGCCACCCCCGGTGCGTGTTCAACCTGCTCAAACAGCACGTCAGCCGCTACACCCCGGAGCTGGTCAGCCAGCTGTGCGGCACACCGCAGGACGACTTCCTGGAGATCTGCGACATCCTGGCCAGCACCAGCGTGCCAGATCGCACTGCTACCTTCCTTTACGCCCTGGGTTGGACCCACCACACCACCGGGGCGCAGATGATTCGCGGCTCCGGCATGCTCCAGCTGCTGCTGGGCAATATCGGCATGGCCGGTGGTGGCGTCAACGCCCTGCGCGGCCACTCCAACATCCAGGGCTATACCGACCTGGGGCTGCTGTCCCAGCGTCTGCCGGGCTACATGAACCTGCCGTCGGACAGCCAGGCCGACCTGCACACCTATTTGCAGCAAACCACGCCCAAGGCCCAGCTGCCCGACCAGGTGAACTACTACCAGCACACGCCCAAGTTCTTCATCAGCCTGATGAAGAGCCTGTACGGCGAAAAAGCCACCCGCGAAAACGACTGGGGTTTCGACTGGTTGCCCAAGTGGGACGACAGCTACGACGTGCTCAACTTCGCCAACCGCATGCACGACGGTAAGGTCAACGGCTATATCGCCCAGGGCTTCAACCCCATCGCCGCATTCCCGGACAAGAACAAGGCAGCCGAGGCACTGGCCAAGCTCAAGTTCCTGGTCATCATCGACCCGCTGGCCACCGAGACCTCCAGCTTCTGGCAGAACCATGGCGAGTCCAATGACGTGGACCCCGCACAGATCCAGACCGAAGTGTTCCGCCTGCCCTCCAGCTGCTTTGCCGAGGAAAACGGCTCTATCGTCAATTCCGGGCGCTGGTTGCAGTGGCACTGGGCCGGTGCTGCGCCGCCCGGCGAGGCCTGGCATGACGGCAAGATCCTTGGCCACCTGTTCATGAAGCTGCGCGAGCTGTACCAGGAAGAAGGCGGCGCCTGCCCTGAGCAGGTGCTGAACATGGCCTGGGACTACAAAGACCCGTACGACCCGGCACCGGAAGAGGTGGCCAAGGAGTCCAACGGCTATGCCCTGGCTGACCTGCACGACGAGCAGGGCAACCTGGTACTGCGCAAGGGCCAGTTGCTGGACAATTTCGGCCAGTTGCGCGACGACGGCAGCACCGCCTGTTTCAACTGGGTGTTCGCTGGCTGCTGGACCGAAGCCGGCAACCAGATGGCCCGGCGGGACAACGCCGACAGCGGGCTGGGCTGCACACCGGGCTGGGCCTGGGCCTGGCCACAGAACCGCCGCATTCTGTACAACCGTGCCTCGGCCGACCCACAGGGCAAGCCGTGGGACGCCAAGCGCAAGGTCATCGGCTGGGATGGCAGCCGCTGGAGCGGCATCGACGTGCCGGACTTCCCGGTAACCGTGCCACCCGGCACCGCCACCCACCCTTTCATCATGTTGCCCGAAGGGGTCGGGCGGCTGTTTTCGGTAGGCGCGATGAACGATGGCCCGTTCCCTGAGCACTACGAGCCCACCGAAAGCCCGCTGGCCAGTAACCCGCTGCACCCCACCGTCAGCAAAAGCCCCACCGCGCGGCTGTATGACAGTGACCGGGCACGCATGGGCAGCCGGGAGGCGTTCCCTTACGTGGCCACCACCTACTCCATCACCGAGCTGTTCCGCCACTGGACCAAGCATTCCCGGCTCAATGCCATCGTCCAGCCTGAGCAGTTCGTCGAGATCGGCGAGCTGCTGGCCAAGGACAAAGGCATCGTGCAGGGCGACCTGGTGCGGGTCAGTACCCAGCGGGGCTACATCAAGGCCAAGGCCGTGGTGACCAAGCGCATTCGCCGCCTGCAGATCGACGGCCAGGCGGTCGACACCATCGGCGTGCCCTGCCACTGGGGCTTCGAGGGCGCCACCCGCAAGGGCTTTCTGGCCAATACCCTGACCCCGGGGGTGGGCGAATCGAACACCAATACCCCGGAATACAAAGCGTTTCTGGTGAACGTGGAAAAGGCCTGACGGAGCCCTATTATGTCCCTGCAATCCCAAGACATCATCCGCCGCTCGGCCACCCACGCCTTCACACCGGCACCCCGCGCACGCGATCACCAGGCCGAGGTGGCCAAGCTGATCGACGTGAGCATCTGCATCGGCTGCAAGGCGTGCCAGGTGGCCTGCAACGAATGGAACGACCTGCGCGACGAGGTCGGCCATAACGTGGGCGTCTATGACAACCCGGCCGACCTTACAGCCGACACCTGGACGCTGATGCGCTTTGACGAGCACGAGAACGAGGCCGGCAAGCTGGAGTGGCTGATCCGCAAGGACGGCTGCATGCACTGCGCCGACCCCGGCTGCCTGAAAGCCTGCCCGCAACCCGGCGCCATCATCCAGTACGCCAACGGCATCGTCGATTTCCAGTCCGAGCACTGCATCGGCTGCGGCTACTGCGTGGCCGGCTGCCCGTTCGATGTGCCACGCATCAGCAAGAAGGACAACAAGGCCTACAAGTGCACCCTGTGCGTCGACCGGGTCACGGTCGGCCAGGAACCGGCCTGTGTGAAAACCTGCCCCACCGGCGCCATCAACTTCGGCAGCAAGGCCGACATGCTGGTACAGGCCGAGGAACGTGTCACCGAGCTGCATGGCCGCGGCTTTGCCGGCGCGGGTATCTACGACCCACAGGCCGTCGGCGGCACCCACGTGTTCTACGTGCTGCAGCACGCGGACAAACCCGAGCTGTACCACAAGCTCAACCCGGACCCGCGCATCAGCACCGCCATCACTGGCTGGAAAGGCTGGCTGAAGCCGGTGGCAGCGGCGGCGTTCTTCGCCACCCTGGCCGGTACCGTATTCCATTACATCGGCGTTGGCCCGAATGAGGTGGAAGAAGACCACGAGGAACACGCGTGATGAACAAGGACAAACTGATTCTGCGTACCCGCTTCATTGACCGGGCCAGCCACTGGTTCATGGTCATCTGCTTCTTTCTGGTGGCCCTGTCGGGGCTGTCGTGGTTCTTCCCGTCGCTGAACTGGCTTAACGGCGTGTTCGGCACGCCGCAGCTCGCGCGTATCCTCCACCCGTTCTTCGGGGTGGTGGTGTTCGTGGTGCTGATGTTCCTGTTTGCGCGCTTCGTGAAATACAACCTGCCCGATAGCCAGGACGCCATCTGGTTTCGCAACGTGAAGACCGTACTCGCCGGGGACCACAGCAAGCCGCTGCAGATTGGCAAGTACAATGCCGGGCAGAAGGTGCTGTTCTGGGGGATCATGGGCCTGATCACCCTGCTGATGCTCAGCGGCGTGGTGATCTGGCGGCCATGGTTCGCACACCTGTTCGATATCGCCCTGATCCGCGTGGCGCTGTTCACCCACGCAGTGGCAGGTATCTGCCTGATCCTGCTGATCATCGGTCACGCCTACCTGGCGTTCTGGGTCAAAGGGTCGATACGCGGCATGGTCACCGGCTACGTGAGCCGTCGCTGGGCCAAGTCGCACCATGACCGCTGGTATCAGCAGATCTCCAAGGGTGACAAGCAATGAGCAGCATCACGGTGGTGCCCGTGGAACAAGCCACCGGCGGCGTCAACGAGATCACCCCGTTGCTGCTGCCGCCCGCAGGGCAGTATTACCAGCAGCGGGCCGCACGCCTGCGCCACCTGGCGCAGGGGCATGAACAGGCCGACTACCTGCTGTTTGCTGCACAGGTGGCGCAGGCTCAACAGGCCTTGCTGCAGCGCTTTCCCGTGCCGGCCGACGAGGTGCAGGCGGTGGTGGCCAACCTGGGCCCGCACGTGCCGTTGGCGGCAGAGCGGCTGGCGCGCTCGGGCTACTGGCAGGCAGCCTTGCAGCAACTGATCGAGCAACTGATGCCTGGCGCCGGCCCGGTACTGGCCGATGCGCTGGCAAGCCTGGCCAACACGCCCCCTGAGCAACGCGAGGGGGCGGCTGACCACCTGCTGCAGGGCCGCTACGACCAGGTAAACAGCGGCCAGGCCGTGCTCCTGTGGGCGGCGTTGATGCTGTACGCCGGCCAACTGGCTGCGGCCCTGCCGGTCACGGCCAACGCCGCAGTGGGCGAACATCGCCAGTATTGCCCGGTGTGCGCCAGCGCCCCCATCGCCAGCGTGATCATGACCGGCAAGCGCAACGGCTTGCGCTACCTGCACTGCAGCCTGTGCGAAAGCCGCTGGCACATGGTGCGGGTCAAATGCAGCAATTGTGAACAGACCGGCAAGCTGGACTACTGGTCGCTGGACCGGCAGGCCAGCCCGGTGAAGGCCGAAAGCTGTGGTGACTGTGGCAGCTACCTGAAAGTGTTGTACGACGAGCACGACCAGGGGCTGGAGGTGGTGGCCGATGACCTGGGTTCGCTGGTGCTCGATGCCGAAATGCAGCGCGAAGGGTTTGCCCGTAGCAGCTTCAACCCGTTTCTGTTCCCGGGTTGAGTGCGGGTGGGGACGCATTACCGGCCCCACCCAGCCTCAACGCGCAGCCGGTTCGAACAACGTCACGGCCGTCGCATCCACGGCCTTCGGTAGCAACCCCTCACGGTAGAACGCATCGGCAATCTGCTGTTGCTCCACCAGGTTTTCCGGCCTCACCGGCTGCACGTCATAGCTGCGCCGGGCGTTGGCCTGCTGCACCGTTGCGCTGTCCAGGTTGCCCCACAAAGGCCCCAGAATCCGCGCTGCCGCCACGGGGTTGGCTTTGGTCCAGGTGCCCACGTCGCGCAGGGCCAGGTACACCTGCTGCAACACCTGTGGGTGCGCCTGGGCATAGTCGCTGCCCGCCAGGTAATAGCGCTGGTAGCTGGCCAACTGACTGCCATCAGCCAGAACCCGTGCGTTTTGCTGACGCTGGGCACTGGCGACGTACGGGTCCCAGGTCACCCAGGCGTCCACCTTATGGTTCTCGAAGGCCGCGCGCCCATCGGCAGGGATGAGGTAAGCCGGGGTGATGTCCTTGAAGGTCAGCCCGGCCTTGGCCAGCGCCTGGATCAGCAGGTAATGGCTGCCCGCCGCCTTTGTGACAGCAACACGCTTGCCCTTTAGATCAGCCAGTGTGCGGAGCGGCGAGTCCGCCGGCACCAGAATGGCCTGGGCAGTGGGCGACGGTGCTTCCCGGGCAAAGTAGGTAAGCCTTGCGCCGGCGGCCTGGGTGAACACCGGCACCGTGTCGGCCACGTCGGCCGACAGGTCCACATTGCCCAGGTTCAGTGCTTCGAGCAGCGGCAACCCACTGGGGAACTCGTGCCAGCTGACGCGTATGCCCTGCGTACTCAGGCGTTGTTCCAGGCTGCCACGGGCCTTGAGCAAGGTAATCAGGGTAGAGGACTTCTGGTAGCCAATCCGCAGGGTCTGCTCGGCGCTGGCCAGGTTCGGCAGCAAGGCACTGGCCAGCAACGCCAGGCCCAGTTGGCGCAGTTTCTTCAAAGGCATGTACGTCTCCGGTTCAGGGTTGCTTGGCCAGTGGGCCGTTGGCGGGCACGGTGAAGCCTGTGGCGAATGTGGGGGCGACGTCTAGGCGCTGACTCATCAGCCCGTGGGCGTGATAGAAGTCGGCGGTGTCTTGTTGCTCGCCGATGGTCTGCGGGTCGATGACCTGCCAGTGCAACTGCCGGCGCTCGAACTGCAGGCGGGCTGCCTCTTGCGGGAAACCGATGATCGCCGCCAGGGTTTTTGAGTAGCTGTCCAGGTGCTGGTAGGCCCACCCTTGTGCGCCTGCAAGGCGGTTCAGGTAGTCCTGCAGTGCCTCACGCTTGGCCACCTGCCCCAGTGCTTGATCGGTGGCTGCCAGAAAGCTGTTGCCGCTGGAAAGCCCACGCCCGTTTACCAGCACCCTGCCCTGCCCGCTGGTTTCTGCCAGCGCCGTATAGGGTTCCCAGGTCGACCAGGCATCTACCGAACCGTTGGCCAGGGCGATCTTGGCATCTACCGGCCCCAGAAAACGGAACTCCACGTCCTTGTCACTGAGGCCTGCCTGGTCCAGTGCCTTGAGGGCGAGGTGGTGGCCTATGGAACCGCGACCGGTTGCGATGCGCTTGCCCTTGAGCTCGGCGGCACTGTGCAACGGTGCATCGGGGCGCACCAGCAAGGCCGTGCCGTAGGGGTCGGACTTGTCCACGGCAATGGCCTTTACCGGCGCACCCGAAGCCAGCACGAACAGCAGCGGGGCATCGCCGATGATGCCTGCATCAATGGCCCCCGCATTCAGCGCTTCGGCAAGCGGGGCCGCAGCGGGGAACTCGGCCCAGCGGATGTCATAGGGCAGGTCGCGCAACGCATCGGCGGCCTCCAACTGGGCACGCATGTTGCCCTTCTGGTCACCAATGCGCAGGGTCAGCCGCTCGCTGGCGCCGGCATGGGCCGCGACCAGCAGCGCAGCTGTCAGGGTGAGCAGTTTGGATAGGAATGGCATGGTGGTCCTCAGCAATTGCAGCAGCGCAGGGTGCGCCGGGGACACCGACTCTAACCAATCGTGAAAAATAGATTAAATTGATTTTAGGAATAACCTAATATGCATAATTCATTATCACGCCGGGGCTTGCGTGTAACATGGCAGGCATTACGCTAATGCCCGATTATGCTAATCCCTTATTTCCCGCCCAATCTGGTGAACACAGCTCATGAAAATCGATGATATGGACGCCTTCGTCGCGGTCATTCGTTGCCAGTCCACCAACCTTGCTGCAGAGGCGCTGCAACTCACCCAGCCGGCGATCACCCGGCGCTTGCAGAACTTCGAGGAAGACCTGGGGGCCACCCTGCTCGACCGCCAGACCAAGCCGCTGAAGCCCACACCCATGGGGCTGCGGGTATACGAGCAATGCAAGGCGATCCTGCGCGAGATCGACTCATTGCGTGAGCTGGTGGCCAATGATGGCGCGCCCTCCGGCACCTTGCGCCTGGGTGTACCGCAAACCCTGGGTGATGTGGTGTTGCTCCAGGCATTGGCGCAAATCCGCGAGGTGTACCCGCAACTGCGCACTCAAGTGAGCAGTGGTTGGGGCAGCAGCCTGGTAACGCGCATGGAAAACGGCGAACTGGATGCCGCTGCCGCGTTGTTTCCGCCAGGCAAGATCTTCCCCGAGGGCATTGCCAGCCGCTCGATCGGACGCATGCCGCTGAAAGTGGTGTCAGCCAGAAGCGGCGCCAGCAAGCGCAGCTACAAGCTCAGGGACTGCTACACCCGCGGCTGGGTGCTCAACCCCGACGGTTGCGGCTTCCGCGCCGGCTTGCAGCGCGCCTTGAGCGAACAGGGCCTGAGCCTTTCGATCAACCTGGAAACCTTCGGCACCGAGCTGCAACTGGGCCTGGTTGCCAATGGCCAGGGCCTTGGGCTGGTGCCAGAGCCGCTGCTGCAGGCCAGCCGCCACCGCGACGCACTGGAAGTGCTCAATGTCAGTGATTTCAAGCCACAGGTGGACTTGTGGCTGTTCCACCCGCGCTACCTGGGCAACCTGCAAGACCCGGTCGAGCTGTTCGGAAACGTGGCCGGGCAACAGCTGCTTGAGTAAGAATCGCTCAGCCTTAAATGCGAGTTACGCATAAACATCAGGCATATAAATTAGCAGAACAAATAATTAGCTTAGAACAAATAAGCCTTTTACAGCGCCCATCCATAAGAATACGGTCTTAGCCACACACCGTCATTCAGGGATGAAGCCCCATGAGTCACCCGTCCGACAGCGCACTTGCAGAGCTGACGCTGGCGCTCGCCGCCAACGCCGAACGTTATGACCGCAGTGCCAGCTTTCCTCAGGACAACTTCGACCTGCTGCACCGCCATGGCCTGTTGGCCCTGACCGTACCCACGGCGCTGGGCGGCGGCGGTGCAGACCTCGTCACCGCCCGGCGGGTGATCGGTGCCGTGGGCAAAGGTGACCCTGCCACCGCCCTGATTCTGGTGATGCAGTACCTGCAACACGCTCGCCTGCAGGCCAATACGCAGTGGCCGGAGTACCTGCGCCAGCGCGTGGCGCGGGATGCCGTGCAGCACGGCGCGCTGATCAATGCCTTGCGCGTCGAGCCCGAACTGGGCACCCCGGCCCGCGGCGGCTTGCCTGGCACCGTCGCCCGCCGCAGCGCCGCTGGGTGGCGCATCAGTGGGCAAAAAATCTACTCAACCGGCAGCCATGGCCTGACCTGGATGCTGGTGTGGGGCCGCACGGATGAAAGCGACCCGCGCGTAGGCAGCTTCCTGGTGCACCGCGATACCCCGGGTATCACCATCGTCGACGACTGGGACCACCTGGGCATGCGGGCTACCTGCAGCCACGAGGTTCGCTTCGATGACGTGCAGATTCCGCTGGACCACGCCGTGGCCCTGAGCCCCGCCAGCGCCCCCACCGCCGACCTCGATCCCCAGAGCCTGCTATGGATGGCGGTACTGCTGCCTGCCGTTTACGACGGCGTAGCCCAGGCCGCACGCGACTGGCTGGCAGGGTTTCTGAACCGGCGCGCACCCACGAACCTGGGCGCGCCACTGGCCAGCCTGCCGCGCTTCCAGGACGTTGTGGGGCGTATCGATACCTTGCTGTTCGCCAACCGCAGCCTGCTGGATTCGGCCGCCGCCGGCTTCATCGACCCGCTGCATACCGGGCAGATCAAGCACCTGGTAAGCGCCAATGCCATCCGCGCGGTCGAGTTGGCAATCGAAGCCGCCGGCAACCCCGGCCTGTCACGGCGCAACCCGCTGGAGCGGCACTACCGCGACGTGCTCTGTAGCCGTATCCATACCCCGCAGGATGACGTGATCTTCGCCCAGGCCGGCCGCGCCGCCCTCGCCCAGGCCGCGCCATGAACGCGCCAACCACCGCCCTGCGCAACACATGCCGTCATTGATTACTGGAGCCCCATCATGAACGCCCTGTCCGCCGTAAGCCCTGTCGCCGAACATGTCCGCGACCGCGTCAGCCCCGAGGAATGGGAGGTACGGGTAAAACTGGCCGCCGCCTACCGCCTGGCCGCCCTGTTCCGTTGGACCGACCATATCTACACCCACTTCTCGGCCCGCGTGCCCGGCCCGCATGAACACTTCCTGATCAACGCCTTCGGCCTGCTGTTCGACGAAATCACCGCGTCCAACCTGGTGAAGGTGGATGTGGACGGCACCCTGATCGATGACCCGCTGGGGTTGGGGATCAACCAGGCCGGTTATGTAATCCACAGCGCCATCCACCGCGCCCGGCCTGACCTTGCTGCGGTGCTGCACACCCACACCCGTGACGGCGCCGCGGTATCGGCACAACGCGGCGGCCTGCTGCCCATTTCCCAGCATGCCTTGGCGTACTACAGCCGCGTGGCGTACCACGAGTACGAAGGCGTGGCGCTGGACCTGGACGAGCAGCAGCGGCTGGTCGCCAACCTGGGTGACAGCAACATCCTGATCCTGCGCAACCACGGGCTGCTCACCGGGGGCATCAGCGTGGAACACGCCTTCCGGGAGCTGCATGGCCTGGAGCGGGCCTGCAACATCCAGATTGCCGCGCAGGCAGGCGGCAATGACCAACTGCGCCATGCCTCGCCTGCCGCCATCGCCAAGGTCCACGAACAATCCAAGCGCTTTTCCGACGGCAAGGGCGAAGGCATCCAGCGGCACTGGGATGCGCTGGTCCGGCAACTGGACCGCGAAGGCCGCGCGTATCAGGACTGATTCAAGCACTACCTGCCCTGCCACTGAAGGATCACCCCATGCCCACCCTGCACCGCCTGTTCGCCATCGGTTCACTGGCCCTGGCCCTGGCTGCCTGCTCGCCCACTGACAATGCAGCCGCCGACAAAACCCTGCGTATTGCTTTCTGGGGTGACAACACCACCCTGGTCAGCGTCGACCCGTTCCAGGTTTACTGGCTGGAGCACCGCGTGCTGCTGCGCAACGTGGTGGAATCGCTCACCGACCAAGACCCGGACAGCGGTCGCATCATCCCCTGGCTGGCCCAGCGTTGGGAGGTTTCGGCAGATGCCTTGAACTACACCTTCCACCTGCGCCAGGACGTGACTTTCAGCAATGGCGAGCGCTTTGATGCCCACGCCGTCAAGACCGCCTTCGACAGCAACAAGGCCTTCGCCACCCAGTTGCCTGCCACCTTCGGCGCCACCTACCTGGCAGGCTATGACCACGCCGAGGTGCTCGACGACTTCACCGTGCGGCTGGTGTTGTCCAAGCCCAACGCAGGCTTTTTGCAGGCCACCTCCACCACCAACCTGGCGGTGCTGGCGCCGGCCTCCTATCGGCTTACAGCGCAAGAGCGCTCGTTGGGCAAGATCATCGGCACCGGGCCGTTCGTGCTCGACCACTACACCCCTGAAGTGGGTGCCCGCCTGACACGGCGCGCCGACTACGCCTGGGCGTCGGCCAACGTGCAGAACAAGGGCCCGGCGCACGTGGAGGCAGTGGACATCAGCTACATCCCCGAAGAAAGCGTGCGCAACGGCCTGTTCCTGCAGGGCAAGGCCGACATCCTGTGGCCACGCAACCCATTCTCCGAGGTAGACCTCAACCTGCTGCAAAGCAAGGGCGCCACCATCCAGAGCCGCTCGCTGCCTGGCCCTGCCCTGAACCTGTACCCCAACACCCGCAACGGCCGGCTGCTGGGCGACCGCCAGGTGCGCCTGGCACTGCAGAAGGCCATCGACCGCACCAGCTACGCCCATACCGTCTACAACACTGCCTTCCCTGTGGTGACTGGCGTGTACGACGTTACCACCCCCTTCTTCAAGCCCCAGGCCGAAAAACTGGCCTACGACCCCAAAGCGGCGGAACAGCTGCTTGACGCCGCAGGCTGGCACAAGGGCGACGACGGCTACCGGCACAAGAACGGCCAGCGCCTGACCTTGCGCTACAACCTCACCCCGGCTGAAAGCGCAGGCGACGTGCTGGTGCAGGACCAGTTGCGCAAAGTGGGCATCGACCTGCGGCTGAACGTGCTGACCCGTGCTGAATGGGTGGCGGGCAATGCCTCGGGCAACTACGACCTGACCTCCACCTACATGACCCGCGCCGACCCCATCATCCTGCAGACCATTCTGGACCCCAGGGCGGCCAACAGCGCCACCCTGGCCACCAACACCTACGCGCCGGCCACCCTGGCCAAAGCCCAGGCGCTGTTCGACACCGGCATCACCGCCACTGCCGAACCGCAGCGGGCGCATGCCTATGGCCAGCTGCAGGACCTGCTGGTTGATGAAGCCTCTGCATTCCCCCTCTACGAACGCGTGTGGCAAGCCGCTACCGCAGCACGTGTGAAAGACTTCCGCTGGACCGCCGAAGGCTTCGCGCTGCTCAGCGACATCCAGGTGGCCCAGCCATGAAGGGCTACCTGGCAGGCCGCCTGGCCCAGGCCGTACTGGTGCTGTGGGGGGCGTACACCCTCACCTACTTCATCCTCTACCTGCTGCCAGGCGACACCCTGGCAATCATGCTCAGTGCATCGGGCATGGAAGCCGACGGCCTGTCGGCCCAGGAACTGGCGCAGGCACGGGCGTTCTACGGGCTGGACAAGGGGGTGTTCGAGCAGTACTTCGCCCTGCTGTGGGGGGCGCTGCAGGGCGACCTTGGCCAGTCGCTGTCGCTGGGGCGGCCGGTCACCGCGCTGCTGGCTGAACGCCTGCCGCAGACCCTGGCGCTGGCCGGCACCGCCATCGGGCTCTCCCTGCTGGCCGGGGTCGGCCTGGCCTACCTCACGGCTTATGTGCAATGGCGGCCGCTGAAGGCTGCACTGGCGCGCCTGCCGTCGCTGGGGTTCTCCGTGCCAGTGTTCTGGATGGGCCTGCTGTTGATCCAGGTGTTCGCCTTCGGCCTGGGCTGGTTCCCGGCCACCGGCAGCCAGGGCACGGCCAGCCTTGTGCTGCCGGCCATCACCCTCGCCATTCCCAGCGCAGCCGTGTATGTCCAGGTACTACAGCGCGGCTTCCAGGGGGTATGGCAGGAGCCTTACATCGCCACCGCATTCGCCAAGGGCTTGAGCCGCGCCCAGGTGCAGGCACGCCATGGCCTGCGCAACGCCGCGCTGCCGCTGCTCACGCTGGTGGGCCTGCAGGTGGGCAATACGGTGTCGGGCGCTGTGCTGGTCGAAACCATCTTCTCGCGCAATGGCGTAGGCCGGCTGGCCCAGGAAGCGGTGCTGCGCCAGGACATTCCGGTGGTGCTGGCAATCGTCGCGGTATCGGCCGCCGCCTTCGTGGTGGTGAACCTGATCGTGGACCTGCTGTACCCGTATCTGGACCCGCGCATCACCCACACTGCCAAGGTAAGCTGACATGACCGTCGACATCCCCCTGCCCCCCATCGAAGCCGTGCCCGCTACACAGGGTCGCACCCGCCACGCCGGACGGGCCGCTACGCCGTGGCAGCGCCGTACGCGGCTGCAACGCGCCGTGCAGGCCCTGGCGCCTTTGCTGCGCAAACCTGGGTTCAGCCTGGCCCTGCTGGTGGTGCTGTTTGCGCTGCTCGCTGCACTGGCGCCACAGGTGCTGACCGGTTTCGACCCATACGCCACTTCGCCGGCCGACAAGCTGGTCGCACCCAACGCTGTCCACTGGTTTGGTACTGACGAACTGGGCCGCGACCTGTACACCCGGGTGGTATACGGCGCACGCCTGTCCATATTGGCTGCGCTGCTGGCGGTGGCCATTGCGCTGGTCGGTGGCCTGGGCCTGGGCGTGCTGGCGGGGTTCGCCGGGGGGCGCACCGATGCGCTGCTGATGCGCCTGGTGGACGTGTTGCTGGCGCTGCCCGGCCTGTTGCTGGCACTGGCCATCGTCACCGCCATCGGTTTTGGCACAGTGCCGGTAGCAGTGGCCGTTGGCGTCGGCATCCTGCCGGGCTTTGCCCGCACCACACGCGGCGAAGTGCTGCGCATCAAGACCCTTCCCTATGTAGAGGCAGCACGGCTGGGGGGTGCCAGTTGGGTGCGCACGCTGTGGCGCCACGTGCTGCCCAATGCCTGGGGGCCCGTAGCAGTGCTCGCAACGCTGGACTTCGGTGCAGCCATCCTGGCCACCGCCGGGCTCAGCTTCCTGGGTTTTGGCGCCGCGCCGCCGGCTGCTGAATGGGGCACGCTGATCGCCAATGGCCGGCACTTCCTCATCACAGCGCCGTGGGTATCCCTGCTGCCAGGGCTGTTTGTGGTGGCGGTGGTCTTCAGCCTCAACCACCTGGCGCGCAGCGCCGAGGAGCACGCACGATGAGCCGCCCACCCTTGATAGAAGTGCGTGACCTGGCCGTGAGCTACCGCGTGGCCGGTGAGCGTGTAAAGGCGTTGAAACAGGTGACGTTCAGCCTGGCACCTGGCGAGACACTGGCCATCGTTGGCGAGTCCGGCTCGGGCAAGTCCACCCTGGCCAACGCCTTGCTGGGGTTGCTGCCGGGCAATGCCCGTGTCGACCAGGGCCAGGTGTGGGTGGAGGGGGTCGACGTGGCCCACGCCAGCGAGCGTACCTGGCGCACATTGCGCGGGCGCACCGTCGGCCTGGTGCCGCAAGATCCGATGGTCAGCCTCAACCCTACCCTGCGCATTGGCCGGCAGGTCGCCGAGGCGCTGGTGCTGGCCCGGGGCCGACGCTACCGGGGCGTGGACGCCGACGTGCAGGCCCTGTTGGCCCAGGTAGGCCTGGACGCCCCCGCCTTGCGCGCCAGGCAGTACCCGCATGAGCTGTCTGGCGGTATGCGCCAGCGGGTGCTGATTGCCATCGCCCTGGCCGGGGAACCACGCCTGATCATTGCTGACGAGCCCACCAGCGCCCTGGATGTGACCGTGCAACGGCGCATTCTCGATCACTTGCAGCAGCTGACGGCTGAACGGGGTATCGCACTGCTGATCATCACCCACGACCTTGGCATGGCCTGTGACCGCGCAGACCGCCTGCTGGTGATGAAACAGGGTGAACCGGTGGAGCTGGCCACGCCCCGGCAGGTGCTATGGGGCGCCCAACAGCCCTACACACGTGCCCTGCTCAACGCCGCTCCGGCTTTCGTCCCACGGCGCCGGCCCCGCGCCCAACCGGACCAGCCGTTGCTGCGCCTGCACAACGTGGGCAAACAGTTCGCACTGCCTGCACCCACGGGCACATTCACCGCGCTGCAGGGCCTGAGCCTGAGCCTGCATGCCGGGCAAACCCTGGCCATCGTTGGCGAATCGGGCTCCGGGAAAAGCACGGCGCTGCGTATCGCCCTTGGCCTGGAACTCCCCAGCACAGGGCACGTGGAGTATTCAGGTGTGGATGTGAGCGGCTACAGCTGGCGGCAGTTCCGCCCCCTGCGCCGGCGCGTTCAGCTGGTGCAACAGAACCCGTTCGCCGCCCTCGACCCGCGCTTCACGGTGTACGACAGCATCGTCGAGCCGCTGGTCGCCTTTGGCCTGCTCAAAGGCCCGGCACTGGAGCACAAGGCCGTCGAGCTGATTCGCCGGGTTGGCCTGCCCGAGCAGTTCCTGGACCGCTTGCCGCGCGAGCTGTCCGGCGGCCAGCGCCAACGGGTGGCCATCGCCCGTGCACTGGCCCTGGCCCCCGAGGTGCTGTTGCTGGACGAGCCGGTCAGTGCCCTGGACGTGTCGGTGCAGGCGCAGATTCTTGCACTGCTTGACGACCTGCAACGCGAGTTGAAGGTGGCGTATGTGCTGGTCTCCCACGACCTGGCCGTGGTCGCCAGCATGGCCGACCAGGTACTGGTGCTACGCCACGGCCAGGTGGTTGAACAAGGGCCGGCAGCCCAGGTACTGGGCCACCCGGGGCACCCCTATACCCAAGCCCTGGTTGCAGCGATACCCGGGCATTCACGCAGCGTACTGCCCGTGGCGGTCTGACCCCCAGGCAGTGGCCGCCACACCGAGCACTCACCTCATGCGCTGCAGTGGAGCACGCATGAGTTTCCCATCCGTAACGCAGGAGCACTTTGCATGAGCCTCGAATTCATCGGCCTGATCGGCCCACAGGAAAGCAGCGAATCCCAGGCACCCCGTGGCCCGGTGGTGGACCTGGCGTTCATCAAGGCCTTCGCCCAAGCCCAAGAGTATGCAGGCTTTGACAAGGCACTGCTGGCGGTGAGCACCAGCGCGCCCGACTCCCTGATCCTGGCCAGCTACGTGGCAGCCGTCACCGAGCGCATCGGCCTGTTGGTGGCGCACCGCCCCGGTTTTCAGGCGCCAACCTTCGCCGCCCGCCAGTTCGCTACCCTCGACCAGCTCAGCCGCGGCCGGGCCGCTATCAACGTCATTACCGGTGGCGACAGTGGTGACCTGCAGCGCGATGGCGACTTCCTCGACAAGGATGCCCGCTATGCCCGCACTGACGAGTACCTGGACGTGCTGCGCAACACCTGGACCCAACAGCAACCGTTCGACCACACCGGTACCCATTACCGGGTGGAGGACAACCTCACGCTGGTGAAACCGGTTGGCCAGTTGCCCGTGTACTTTTCCGGCGCGTCGGACGCGGCCGTGGAAGTGGCCGCCAAACATGCCGACGTCTACATGATGTGGGGTGAACCGCTGGAACAGGTGCGCGAGCGCATTGCCCAGGTACGCAAGGCGGCGGCCCGCTACGGCCGGGAAAACCACATCCGCTTCAGCCTGTCGTTGCGGCCGATCCTGGGGGCCACCGAAGAAGAAGCCTGGGCCCGTGCCGAGCAGATTCTGGCCGATGCCCAGAACGTCATCGGCATCCGCCAGGGCAACCGCCGCGAAAAGAACTTCGGCCGCAGCAACATCGGCTCCGAACGCCTGGTGCAGTTGGCCAGCCAACGCAAGGTGCATGACACCCGCCTGTGGACTGAGATTGCCGCCCTCGGCGGCGGCGCTGGCAACTCCACGTCGCTGGTAGGTACGGCCGAGCAGGTGGCCGAGGCAGCCCTGGCCTATTACGACCTGGGCGTGACCACCTTCCTGTTCCGCGGGTTCGAGCAATTGCGCGATGCCGTGGACTATGGCCAACACCTGATCCCGCGCATCCGTGCGCTGGTGGCACAACGGGAAGCCAGCCTGGGCACCCGCAGCGCCTGAAACGGCGCAACCCCGTGGTAGGCCAGCCCAGCCCCGCAGGAACGGCGCCGTTCCTGTAGGGCTGGCGGACGCCGCAAAAAGGCCGACAACGGCCCCCTGAACACTGCAAACCTTGAATCGCCAGGCCCATGAGGCGCCTGGCGCCTACCCCCCTGCGTGCTTTTCGAGGACATGATGCCTAAACCCCCTTTCATCGCCTTGCCGCTGGCCTGCCTGCTTGCGCCCCTGGCCAATGCCGAGCCTGCCCCCGAGGACCCACGCCTGGATACCGTCACGGTGATCTCAACCGGCATGCGCGGCAACCAGCGCACCGTGGCCGACAGTCCCGCCCCCATCGACGTCATCAGCAGCGAGCAACTGCTGCGCACCGGCCGCGCCGAGCTGTCGGAGGCCATCGCCAGGCTGCTGCCGTCGTTCAACTTCGGTACCAACATCGCCGGCTTCCAGTCCGGTGTGCGGCCCTTGAGCAATCGCAGCCTGGGCCCGGCGTACACCCTGGTACTGGTCAACGGCAAGCGGCGTCACAACAGCGCCGTACCGGCCAGCGGCTCGACCGACAACAGCGGGGCCAATGCCGTCGATATCGACATGATCCCGGTGAGCGCGGTGTCGCACATCGAGGTGCTGAAAGACAGCGCTGCAGCCCAGTACGGCTCCGATGCCGTGGCCGGGGTGATCAACATCATCCTCAAGAACACCAGCAGCGGCGGCCATTACGAAAGCAGTTACGGCCAGCTGTACAGTGGCCAGGGCGAAACCCTCAAGCTGGCCGGCGACCAAGGCTTCGTGTTGGGTGATGGTGGCTTCCTGCACTTGTCGGGCGAGGCGCGCAAGCGAGGTACCGCCAGCTGGATCGACAAGGCAGCGCCCGGTTACCGCGCCTATTTCGAAGATGACCGCCAGGCCACCTGGGACCGCCGCGCCGTGAAGAACGGCGACCCCGACCTGCGCGCCTTCAACCTGGGCTACAACGCCGAACTGCCCCTGAGCGATGACCTGAAGCTCTACTCGTTCGCCACCTATGCAGAACGCAAGCTTGAGGCCTACAACAACTACCGTCTGCCCAACAGCAATGCGTCCATCCCCGAGCTGTTCCCTGACGGCTACTACCCGCTCAACAATATCAAGGACACCGACTACCAGTGGCTGCTCGGGGCAAAAGGGGCTGCCGGCAACTGGGACTGGGACCTGTCCACCAGCTACGGGCGCAACAAGAACCAGCAGTCCAGCGACCTCACCATCAACCCCACTTACGGCCCCGCCTCGCCCACGTCCTTCGACGACCTGGCCACCCTGCAATTCGACCAGTGGGTCAACAACCTCGACATCACCCGCGCGTTCGACAGTGTGTTCGGGCTGGCCGTACCCACCCGCGTATCGGCTGGCCTGGAACATCGCTGGGAGCGTTTTCGCACGTTCGCCGGCGACCCGCTGGCCTACAGCGTGGGGCCCTACACCTACCCGGCAACGCTGGCCGATGGCAGGCCGAACCCGCTGTATGCACTGGCCAGGGGCCAGACCGCAGTGGGTGCCCAGGCAGCGCTGACCATTCGCCCGGAAGACGAAGCGGACGTCAAACGCAACAACTACGCGGCCTACCTCGACCTGGGATTCGACCTGTCACCGCGCTGGTACCTGGGCACGGCAGCGCGGTTCGAGCACTATGACGACGAGTCGGGCAACACGGCCAGCTTCAAGCTCAATTCACGCTACGCCCTCACCGACACGCTGGCCGTGCGCGGCACATTGGGTAGCGGCTTTCGGGCCCCTTCACTGACCCAGTCGGGCTACACCGTCAGCGACAACCGCACCGCGCTGGATGCCGATGGCAATGTGGTGCCCGCGCTGCGGCGCACCGTAGCCCCGGGCAGCGCCGCAGCGCAGGCCTTCGGCGGTGGCACCCTGGACCCGGAAAAGTCGCGCAACGCAGGCCTGGGCATTACCTGGCAGCCGGCACGCCGCACTAGCGTGACCCTGGATACCTACCTGATCGACATCGATGACCGCATTCTGCTTACCGAAAACCTCTACGACCGCGCCGGCGGTGCAGGCGCAGTGGGCGACATCCTTGCATCACTCGGCCTGGCCCGCACCACCTGGATCAACTACTACACCAACGCGTTCGACACCCGTACCCGCGGGCTGGACCTGGTGGCCGACCACACCAGCGAGTTCGGTGCCTTGGGCGATGTTCGCTGGACCCTGGGCTTCAACTGGAACAAGACCACCGTGCGCGGTACCCGTGGCACGCCACAAGCGCTGGCGGATGCGGGCATTCAGGTAGTCGGGCATGGCCGTGAGGGCGACCTGGTGGCGGCCTCGCCGAAAACCAAGTGGGTACTGGGGGGGCAATGGCTGCTGGGCAACTTCACCGGCACCTTGCAGACCACCCGCTACGGCAAGGTAGAGACCTGGCAGCAGAACGCAGCGCAGGACCGCAGCTTCGGCGCCAAATGGATCACCGACCTGGACCTGTCCTATCTGGTGTTCGACAGCCTGACCCTGAGCCTGGGCGGCACCAACATCTTCAACGTGCGGCCTGACAAGAATGGGGTCTACAACCCCAACGGCAACCAGGCCGCCTATGGCAACCCACCCTTCCATCCCGGCGGCGGCTACTGGTACACCAAGCTGGCCTACGACTTCTAAGGCAGGTGCTGAAATGGTTGAAGGCCGCATTGCGGCCTTCAGTGCACTAGCGGCTGAAGCGCGGAATGCTCAACCCAAGGCTTTCGCGCAGCGTGGTGCCCTCATAAGCAGTGCGGTAGACGCCCCGCTCCTGCAACAGCGGCACGACCTCTTCGGTGAAGCGGCGGAACTGCTCCGGGTGGCCAATGTAGATATTGAAGCCGTCCAGGGCTCGCGCTTCGAACCAGTGCGCCATCTTCGCCGCCACGGTCTGGGCCGAGCCCACAAAGGCCCCGGGGCGCAACTGGCGCCCGAACTCGATGGCCTGGCGCAGGGTGAACCCCTTGTCCCGTGCCTGGTCGGCGATGCGCTTGGCGTTGGTGAAGAAGCTGCTGCGCGCATGCTCCAGGCTTTGCTGGGGGAAGGGAGCGTCGAGGTCGTACTGGGTGAAATCATGCCAACCGAAGTTACGGCCAAACTCTTTCAAGGCCAGGTCGAAACTGTGGTCGGCCTGGTGGTAATGGCGCTCGATCTCACGGGCGTGCTCATCGCTGTCACCCACGTAGATTTCTGCGCCCGGCAGCACCAGTAATTGGTCCGGGTCGCGCCCCAGGCGTGCCGCGCGCCCCTTGATGTCACGGTAGAACGCCTGGCCCTGTTCGATGCTGGCAGCATGGGTAAACACCACATCGGCGGTGGCAGCCCCCAGGTCACGCCCCTGTTCCGAGTCCCCTGCCTGGAAGATCACCGGTTGCCCTTGGGGCGAGCGCTGGATGTTGAGCGGGCCGACAACCGAAAAGTGCGCCCCCTGATGATTCAAGGCGTGCAGCTTCGAGGGGTCGAGAAACCGCCCGCTGGCCCGGTCGCGGGGGAACGCGCCTTCCTCGTACGACTGCCATAACCCCTGCACCACCTGCACGTGCTCCTGGGCGCGCGCATAGCGGGTGTCGTAGTCGTAATGCTCATCCAGGCCATAGTTGCCAGCCGTTCCGGCATCACCACTGGTGACCACGTTCCAGCCGGCGCGCCCTTTGCTGATCAGGTCCAGCGAAGCCAGCCGGCGGGCAACGTTGTACGGCGCGTTGTATGAGGTGGTCAACGTGCCTACCAGGCCGATGTGGCGGGTGCTTACCGCCAGGGCCGAGAGCAGTGTCAGGGGCTCCAGGCGGTTGAGGTAGTGCGAGGGCGAGCCGGGGGTGATGTACTGGCTGTCGACGATGAAGACCAGGTCGAACAGCGCGGCCTCGGCTTGCCGGGCTATTTCGATGTACCAATCGATGTTGACGCTGGCGTCGGTGGGCAGCGCCGGGTCCAGCCACAGGTTGTGCCGGCCGGGGCCACCGCAGCCCATGGTCAGGGCGCCAAGCTTGATCTGTCGTTTGCTCATGGGAATCCTTGCAAGGGGTGATGACCGGTTCAATGGTTGCTGGCCTGGGGCTGGCCGATCGCTGCCGTGAACGAGGTGTCGAACAGGGTTGCTGCGGGGTAGGCCTTGATCAGGCGGAGCCCGGCGAAGAAGTCCACGGTGGTCTGTGCGTCTGCGATCACCTGCGGGTCGAGCGGGGCCAGGTCGGTACGTGCGCGGGCGAACCAGGCGCGGGCAATATCTGCGTCGGCACGGGTGCGTTTGGCCCAATCATCGGCATAGGCCTCGGTGTTGGCCGGGTTGCCGAGGGCCCAGTCACGGGCTTTTTTCAGGCGCTGCAGGAAGTCGGCGATCTGTGGGCGCTTGTGCTCGATCGCCTTGCTGTTGGCCACCACGAAGCTCTGCGCCGGGATGACCCCTTCGGCTGTGGCCAGCACCCGTGCGCCATGGCGCTCCTGCTGGGTGACGTAGGGCTCCCACGTGGCGATCACGTCTACGGAGCCGCCATCCAGGGCATGGGAGGCATCCAGCGCACTGAGGTAACGCAGTTCCAGCGCATCGCGCGGTACGCCCGCTTTGTCCAGGGCGCTGAACAGTAATTGCTGGCTCCATGAGCCTTTCCAGATGGCCGCGCGCTTGCCGCGCAGGTCCTGCAGGCTGTGAATGGCCGAGTCCTTGCGCGCCAGTATGGCCACCCCTTCGAGGTTCTGCCGGCTGACTGCGATCACCTTGATCGGCGCACCCAGGGCCCCCAGGAACAGCGGCGGCGCATCGCCCAGCAGGCCGACGTCCAGGCTGCCCACGTTTAGGGCTTCGGCGACCGGGGAGCCCGCCGTGAACTGCTTCCACTCCAGGGTATAGGGCAGGTCGTCGAGCACGCCTGCGGCTTCCATCACCGCGCGGGCGTTGTAGCTCTGATCGCCTACTACCAGGGTCTGGGCAGCAGCGGCAACGCTCAGGGAAGACGCCAACAGGGTGGCGGCCAATCGCTTGAAATAACGCACGTACGTCTCCAGGGCCCATCAGGGCCTGTAAGGCGATCCGCGCGTGCGGTCTCGTCAGGGTGAATGATCAAGCCAGGTGGCAGCGCCACGCTTGATCGAACAGGGCATTGTGGGGGGATTTGAAAGCATGCAAGGCCATCTGTAAATGCATTATTTGCATATTAGCTTATGAATATTTTGCATTTTGATTATAGATAGACCGTTTGCTAGGGTTTACCCAACCTTACGCCGATGAGCCCCTGTCATGAGCCACCCTTTGCGCACGGAACGCCTGCGCCACTTCATCGACAGCCTAGCCGGGCTGTTGGACCGGCAACCGGATGAAGCCACCCTGCTGCGGCATGCCCAGCCCCTGTTGGCCGATCTTGTCAGCCACGACGACTGGCTGCCAGACGACCTCGCCAGGCCTGACCCGCAGCGCTACCAGCAATACCTGCTGCACTGCGATTCACGCCAGCGCTTCTCTGTGGTGAGCTTTGTGTGGGGCCCGGGCCAGCGTACGCCGGTGCACGATCACCGTGTGTGGGGCCTGATCGGCATGCTGCGCGGTGCCGAGGACTCGCAAGGTTTCGTCCGCGACCCGGCAGGCGGGCTGCGCCCTGATGGCCCCGCCATACGCCTGTCGCCCGGGCAGGTGGAGGCAGTATCGCCCCAGGTGGGGGACATCCATCAGGTCAGCAATGCCTACACCGACCAGGTGTCCGTCAGTATCCATGTCTACGGGGCCAACATCGGCGCCGTCCGACGTGCCGTGTATAGCGAGGACGGTACCGAAAAGCCGTTCATTTCCGGTTACTCCAACCTTCACCTGCCCAATATCTGGGACCTGTCCAAAGAGAACCTTGCCCCATGAGCGCCGTCACTACCCGCCAATACGCTGACATTCGCCGGGCCTTGCTGGCACGGCAGGAACTGGCCCTGCTGGACGTGCGCGAAGAAGACCCGTTCGCCCAGGCGCACCCACTGTTCGCCGCCAACATCCCGTTGTCGAAACTGGAATTGGAGGTGCTGGCCCGCATCCCACGGCGCGATACCGCCATTACCGTGTATGACAACGGCGAGGGCCTGGCCCAACAGGCTGCCCGACGTTTACTGGACCTCGGTTACCGCGACGTGGCCACCCTTGCAGATGGCCTAAACGGCTGGCAGGCAGCAGGCGGCGAGCTGTTCCGCGACGTGAACGTACCCAGCAAGGCGTTTGGCGAGCTGGTCGAGAGCGTGCGCCATACCCCCTCGTTACCCGCTGAGCAGGTGCAGCAACTGCTGGTGCAAAACGCCAACGTGGTTGTGCTGGATGCGCGTCGCTTCGACGAGTACCAGACCATGAGCATACCAGGCGGCATCAGCGTACCGGGTGCCGAGCTGGTGCTGCGCGTGGCAGAACTGGCGCCAGACCCCGCCACCCAGGTGATCGTCAACTGTGCCGGCCGCACGCGCAGCATCATCGGCACCCAGTCCCTGGTCAACGCAGGCATCCCTAACCCGGTAGCGGCCCTGCGCAACGGCACCATCGGCTGGACCCTGGCAGGTCAGGCCCTGGCCCACGGCCAATCGCAACGTTTTGCCCAGGTGAGCGAAGGCACCCGCGCCCGCGCCGCACGCCAGGCCAGAGCAGTGGCTGACCGCGCCGGTGTACAGCGGCTTGGTCTTGACGGGCTGACACGCTGGCAAGGTGAGCTTGCCCGCACCACCTACCTGTTCGATGTGCGTACACCCGAGGAGTACAGCGCCGGCCACTTCCCTGGCAGCCGTTCGGTGCCGGGCGGCCAACTGGTGCAGGAAACCGACCATGTCGCCAGCGTGCGGGGTGCCCGCATCGTGCTGGTGGACGACGACGGTGTGCGCGCCAACATGAGCGCCTCGTGGCTGGCGCAAATGGGCTGGGAGGTCGCCGTATTGGACGGCTTGGGCCAGCAGCACTTCAGTGCCCAGGGCGACTGGCAGCCACCGCTGCCGGCCGTGCCCACCGTCGATGAAATCGATGTTCGGCAATTGGCCCAGTGGCTGGATGAAGACAGCACCGTGGTGCTGGACTTCACCACCAGCGCCAACTACGTTAATCGCCACATCCCTGGCGCCTGGTGGGCAATCCGTGCGCAACTGCCCGAAGTGCTCGAACGCACCCCGGCGGCCCAACGCTACGTGCTGACCTGCGGCAGCAGCCTGCTGGCACGCTTCGCCGCCCAGGACCTGCGAGCGCTGACCCGTGCACCGGTGCATGTGCTCACGGGCGGCACTGCTGCCTGGATCGCGGCCGGGAAGCCGCTGGAAACGGGGGAAGCCCGGCTGGCCGTGGCCCGTAGCGATCGGTACCGCCGCCCTTATGAGGGCACGGATAACCCCCGGGGGGCGATGCAGGGCTACCTTGATTGGGAGTTTGGGCTGGTGGCGCAGCTTGAGCGAGACGGGACGCATGGGTTCCGGGTGATTTAGGCTGGAGGGCGGTGGGGCTGGGGGGGTGTACATCGTTAGGTTTGCAGCGCCTTTGAGACCGA